>NZ_CP066339.1:3362184-3667838 GCF_016406125.1 Alicyclobacillus sp. SO9
AAGAGCGAATTCGGAATCAACCCTGTCATGGGAGACTTATGTCATTACACGTGTCCTTCGTCGACACCACTGTCCTGAAAGCCACTGGCAACAAGCTGAGAGTTCACCTTGTTGCCGCCAAGACTTCAACAACTGTACCTACGCAGCACAGTGTTGTTTAAACATCTCCTGCAAACGTGCTGCAACGACATCTGCATCGAAACCCTCGATATCGGAACGGTGCAGTGCATCTACCACTTCGCCGTTCTTAAACAAGAAGATAGAAGGCGAGGATGGCGGCATGTTAATATACTGCTCCCGCGCCCGCTTTGTTGCATCCTTGTCTTGGCCTGCAAAGACAGTGACCAAATTGTCAGGATGCACTTCGCTTTGAAGTGCCATTCCTGCGGCCGGCCGAGCAATTCCGCCCGCACATCCGCAAACTGAATTGACGAAGACTAAGGTGGTTCCGTCCTTATTTCCCAAAGCTTCATCAACCTCTTCGGCTGTTCTCAATTCACGAAAGCCGATTTCCGTCAACTCATCACGCATCGGCTGAACCATCATGGCATAGAAGTCTAACTCCAGTGACATGGGAATACCTCCTTGGTCAAACTTGTGTACTCGGTCATCCTTTAATATGGATGACTTCTTTTACAATTATAGCGTTTGTGACAGACTAATGACAGTTCTATATTTCAGATGTGACAAACAATCGTGTAAAATGACGGATGGTTGCAAGGATTGCATGCGACAGGTATAACTTTCTATGACGGTTGGACTCTTCAAGAGACTTATCCCGATTTCATTACATCTTGTTACAGTAACGTCCATGCTTGTTGCTGCTATCGTTTCTAAGTACTTCTATCGTTTCTAATTCAGAACTTGCACCAAATGTCACTTTGCCAATCGCTTGTCAATCCATCCGTGTGAATTGGTATATTCCATAGAAATGAGGCTTTTCATGCAAAACCAAACCTTTTTAGACGCTTGTTGGCAGCGTCCCACCGACTACACGCCTGTTTGGTACATGAGGCAGGCCGGACGTTATCAGCCAGAATACAGAAAGATACGAGAGAAGTATTCTCTGCTCGAGATCTGCCGCATCCCGGAAGTTTGTGCAGAGGTCACTAAATTGCCTGTTTCGCAACTGGGCGTCGATGCGGCGATTCTGTTTTCCGACATCTCGGTTCCAATTGGAGCAATGGGCCGGAACTTTGATATTCAGGAAAACGTCGGACCAGTTATGGAACACCCTATCCGAACGGAAACAGACATAGCTCAGTTGCAAGTGTTTGATCCCCGTGAGGCACTGCCCTATGTCCTCGACACTATTATGATGCTGAAGGCAGATCTAGAGGTTCCGCTCATTGGCTTTGCCGGTGCTCCATTTACTTTGGCCAGCTATATGGTGGAAGGAGGGCCGTCCAGAGACTACATCCAGACCAAACAGATGATGTGGAAGACTCCAGCTTTGTGGAACTCGTTGATGGATAAGCTAACCACCATGACAGTAAAGTATTTACGCGCCCAGATTGAAGCCGGTGCCAGCGCAGTGCAATTGTTTGACAGTTGGGTCGGGGCATTGTCTCCTGCCGACTACAGGAAGTACGTTTTGCCCGTAATGAAACGAATTTTTACTGAACTGAAGGACCTGCAGGTGCCAACCATATATTTTGGCGTTGGAACTGGAGAATTGCTGCAGGACTTCACCGAGACAGGCGCTCACGTCATCGGGGTGGACTGGCGGGTTCCGCTGTCGGAAGCTCGAAAACGAATTGGTCTTGACCATGCCATTCAAGGCAACCTCGATCCGGCTGCAGCACTCACCAGTGGAGCAGTCACAGAAGAAAAGACAAAACAGATAATCGATGCAGGTATAGAGCATCCAGGGCATATCTTTAACTTAGGTCACGGCGTCCTCCGTTCCACACCAGTAGAGAATCTGCAACGTTTGACGGCGTTGGTGCACGAGTATTCGGCCAAGGTCAAAAGTGAGGTGAAGAGATGAGCCAGTCTCCTCTTGGTGTGCTGCTAATGGCTTACGGAACACCTCGGACTGTGGAGGACGTTGAACCTTACTATACGCACATTCGTCACGGTCACCCTCCAACACCGGAATTGCTGCAAAACCTGCTGAACCGTTACGAGGCTATCGGCGGCCTGTCACCGCTGAATGAAATTACCGAGGCACAGGCACGGGGACTTGAAGAACGGCTGAACGCAGACGGCGGAAGAGCGGTAAAAGTCTTTCTCGGCATGAAGCACACCCATCCGTTTATCGAACAAGCGATTGCGGACATGAAGGACGCGGGCATCAAGGAAACTGTTGCATTGGTCCTTGCACCCCACTATTCGAGCATGAGTGTCGGAAGCTATATGAAATCCGCCAGGGACGCTGCGAAGCGAGAGGGAGCCCCCAGGCTGTTTGAAGTTCAGAGTTGGCATCTGCAGTCCACATTTATTGACTTGCTGGCAGAGCGCGTCAAAGCCGCCATCGCGTCCTTCCCAACCGGTGTGGACCCAATGGTCATTTTCTCTGCCCACAGCTTGCCGCAGCGCATCCTCGAGACAAACGACCCTTACCCTTTGCAACTTCGCGAGACCACAGAGGCAGTGGCACGCAAACTGGGATTGAAGAAGTACATGTTTGCATGGCAAAGTGCAGGTCGAACAGCAGATCCATGGATGGGTCCAGATATACTAGAAGTATTGCAGAATTTGAAGGAACAAGGCGAAGACAACGCAGTGCTATGTCCGGCCGGATTTGTTTCCGATCACCTCGAGGTGTTATATGATATTGATATTGAGGCTCAACAATTATGCAAGAACATCCATCTGAATCTTACAAGGACCGAGTCACTCAATGCAGATGACAAATTTCTCAAGGCTCTCTCTGAGATTATTCGTCAGCATGAACCCGCTCAGAACCGCCCGTAGTACAGGAGGACAATGATGGGAATGACAGTTGTTGTGATTGGAGGCGGAATCACTGGTCTCAGTACTGCTTTCCGCCTCAAACAACGTGCAGAGCAAAATGACTTTGCCCTCGAATGTACAGTTTTAGAGGGATCGCACCGGTTGGGCGGAAAAATTCTGACCCACCGCACGGACGATTTCATCCTGGAAACTGGACCTGATTCGCTCTTGGCGAGGAAACCAGCAGGGATTCAACTGATTCGGGACTTAGGTATTGAATCGGAAGTTGTACACAGCAACCAGACCGCAATGCAGACTTTTGTCCTCCACAAGAACAAACTTGTCTCAATGCCAAAAGGTACCAACATGGGCATTCCTGCATCTGCTGCTCCACTGACGAGAAACAGATTGGTTTCTCCAGTTGGTCGGATCCGGGCATTAAAAGACCTGGTAATGCCTGCTACGCCGCCAACAGGAGACACTTCTGTCGGCCAGTTTCTGAAGCAGCGGTTAGGCAACGAGTGGGTCGAAATGATGTGTGAACCGCTCCTGGCTGGCATTCATGCCGGTGACTTGGACGAACTCAGCCTGAAAGCCACGTATCCCAACTTCCTGCAGCTCGGGTCAGAGAACCGGAGCTTAATCATTGCATCTTCGAAGCAAATGAGGGCATATAAGCCCCCTAAAAAAAGCAGCGGACGCAGCGCCTTTGTTACATTAAAGTACGGGCTTCAAACAGTCGTCGAACGGCTTTATGATTCTCTGTCCGGCTTTGCAAATTTGCAAACAGATTCCCCTGTGGAGCGCATTGAGCAAGTTCAAGATGAAAAGTACTTAATTCACTTTGTCGATCACGGCACACCATCGACCCTGACAGCAGACGCAGTCGTATGCACCGTCCCGGCAGACGCGGCCTCTAAGCTGATAAGGCCCGTGTCACAGGAAGCAGCCAATCAACTCGCAGGTGTAGAGTATACGTCTACCGCGACCGTTCTGCTCGCCTACGACACGGCCAGTTTACCGCAAGGGGTCAAAGGTTCCGGGTTTTTGGTGCCGAGGTCGGAAGGCAAGGCCATTACGGCCTGTACCTTCATGTCCAGTAAGTGGCCAAACACGGCTCCTAAAGGACGAACGATGATACGCTGCTATGTGGGCAGGCGCGGACAACAGGAATACTTACAGCAAGACGACGCTTCGCTGATTCAAACTGTGCAAACGGAGATTTCTGAAATTCTCGGTTGGAACGCAGAGCCGTTGCTTGCTCGTGTCACGAGGTGGAACAAGGCGATGCCGCAGTACCTCGTTGGCCATATGGACCGAGTTGCGAAGGCAGAACAGGCTCTGGCTCGCGATGCTGGGGGTGTCATTCTTGCAGGAAGTGCGTACCACGGTGTCGGTATTCCTGACTGTATTGCGCAGGCGCAGCGGTCAGCTGAACAGATTCTGAACCGGATTCAACAAGATTGAGCAAGTAAATCTGCTGAGACTGAGATCTACTCTGAACCAAGAGAACAGGGGCCTACAGCCATGACCGATATGCAGGACTTTGCACTTGATGAACCATCAACTTTGCGAATTTTAAAAGAACTGGCCGAGGTATTAAACGAGGCCAATGACGTATCTGCAGCCATGGCCGCAATTCTTCCAAGACTTGGTCAAGTCCTGGGTCTATCTACTGCATGGGCCTTTCGCTACGACCCATCCCGCAGTTCCTTTGTGGAAGTTGGCGCCAGCGGGTTGCCTCCCGCTCTTGCCAAAGAGGACACTGCTGCACTAAAGTCTGGGTGGTGTGAGTGCCAAAGTCAGTTTGTGGACGGTACACTGCGGCGGGCCGTGAATCTGGTTCGATGCAGTCGTTTGCGCGATGCTACAGGTGATAAACAAGGATTGGTTTACCACGCCAGCATTCCGCTTCAAAGCAACGGCAAACCACTGGGAATCCTGAATGTTGCTGCCAGCGGGCCAACTGTGTTTACGGAAAATGCACTGGCGCTTCTTACAACCATCGGACACCAGGTTGCAATAGCCGTCGACAGAGCCGGCATCTTGGCAGAGCAGCGAGAGCGAAGCAAGAAATCGCAAGCCTTATCGCAAATTACAGCTGAATTAGTCAGCTTTGTGGAACGTGATGAAATACTCCAGTTTGCCGCGGACAGTCTGGTCAAGCACTTGCACTACGAAGCAGCAGGGATTCTAAATGAAGAACGGGATCCTACGGCACCTGAGGCTGGTCGCTGCCTGATAGCGGCGGCCCACGCGGATGCTGAGGGCGAACCGGGAGAGTATTCCTATGCCCGCGATACTGACCCTGCTGCAGTGTTAGACGAGGAACCAGTTATTCTCAGCAATGCCCGCAGTTCTCTGGAAATCAACATTCCTCAAAGTCCGTTTATACTGCGGCTTGAGAGCAGAAAGCTCCATGTTTTCACCGATGCTGACAAGGAGTTGCTGGAATCGTTTGCTTGGCATATGACGGCAGCACTTGAAAACGAGCGGCTCTACCACCAATCCGTGAAAAGTGTGCAGTGGCGCGAACGCCGAAGGCTTGCCGCTGATTTGCACGACGCTGTCAGCCAACGTCTTTTCTCTGCCCTGCTGTTAACAAGAAGTCTCAGTCTGGCGAACAAGGGCGCCGATACTAAGGCGCAAGGGGCAACGCTGACACGCATCCAAAACCTCATTGCACAAAGCCAGCAGGAAATGAGAGAACTGATTCAAACACTAAGACCGGCCGGCGGGGAGAAGTTCCTTGAAGCCCTTAAAGACCGACTGTCTCCCTTCCAGGCATATGAAGCCGTAAAATTCGAAATTACAGCTCCAGCCGACATCCCGGACATGGACCCCCAAACCCAGCAAGCATTGCTGAAGGTTGTGGATGAAGCTGTTCAAAACACACTGCGACACGCACAAGCCACGACACTCAGTATCCGTATTCTGAACGATACCAGAGAACTCATTATTGCGATTGAAGACAATGGCACGGGTTTTGATGTAACAAACACCCAGGCAGGACTGGGTACCTCAACAATGAAAGAGCGGGTGGAGCAGGCTGGGGGTACATTTACCCTGCACAGCAAACTGCACGAGGGGACTCGAGTTGTCATCAGAATCCCGCTCGCGACGCGTTGGCTATCTGATAAAGGAGACATGTGATTGTGATGAAGCCTGCGATTCGCCTTTTACTAGTGGACGATCACGCTATGGTACGCGAAGGGCTGCGCTCCTTCCTTGAGCTCGCAGAAGACATGACTATCGTAAAAGAGGCAGAAACGGCAGCAGAAGCGATTGCCAGTGCTGATGAGGAGCAGCTTGATGTCATCATCATGGATTTGGTCATGCCAGGTGAACGAAACGGCATTGACGCTATTCGTACCATCGGCCAGAGACACCCGGACATTAGAATTTTGGCGTTAACGTCCTTTCAGGATGAAAGCCGAATCCTGGATGCCTTGGAAGCTGGAGCGATTGGCTATCTGCAAAAGGATATCAGCCCAGATGACCTCCTGGCCGCAGTACGCCATGCTGCTGCAGGACGGACAGTGCTTGAAGCACGTGCCATGGAACTACTGCGCAAAGGTCAATTTGGTAATAGAGGAACAGAAGTGCCGCATCAGGAACGTCCGGAGGAGAACGCTCACACAACCAGTGAATCCGCAGTCGCTCAACTGCCGCCAGTGGATGTGTTAACACAACGAGAGAGTGAAATCCTGCACAAATTGGCGCTGGGATACGCCAACAAGGAAATCGGTGCGGCTTTGGGCATCACGGAAAAAACGGTGAAAGTCCATGTGAGTCACATCCTGTCTAAGCTTGGCGTTTATGACCGGACTCAGGCCGTCATCGTGGCTTCAAAAATGGGAATGGTAGAATTGTGAGATGGTTTTAAGGATTTAACACAAAATTCTTATTTGTATAAAATTCTGATATTTACATTATTACTGCGTCGTGTTAAATTGGTGACGTGCAGGTTTGACAAGCCTGTTTGTCACCCTTCTTGGGCTGTTATTGGGAGTAGGGCCCCAATAACAGCCTCCTTTTATGTTTCATACACATCTATGTACCTTGTTTTTTCACCAAGGTTTCCAACAGCTGAAGTTGAAGAATGAGATCCCGTACAAGCCATACGGCAAACTTGAGCCGATGATTCACGTCCTGAACAATCCATTCATCGTTCTCCTTATACAATGCCGTGGCCGGAGTATCAGAGGTTAGCTGTATCATTCCTTCTGATTTCTTCCGTATCTTTTCCTCATAGGACAAGACATGGGTGACATGGTTTGAAAATTCCGGATAGGGTTGTCTAAGGGTTTCAAAAACCTTTAAAATCCTGACTTCCGCTGATAGTGTTTGAATCATCTGCCGCGCCACAACTTGGCGCCGGCGCAGAGACATCGGGGTCCTTAGGTGCCACAGCGGACGCTCCTCCAGGTATAAGCGGAACAATTCCTCAATCCGCTCCAACTCACGCTCCACTTGTACGCGAGACAGCCGAAGTGCGGCAATTTCTTGAGTTGATCCCAACCGGAGCAATAGTGACAATTGAGTGCTCAAACTGTAGATTCGGCTGAAAACCCGTTTTCCTTGTCGCGGAGGCAACACAAACAGGTTAATGAGTGTAGCAAAACTGATACCAATCATAATGAAGACGAACCGGTGTAGTGCATAAGTCAAATAGTGGTCCTGTGAACTGTACGCCAGTGCGATGACCACAAAAATGGAGAGGTCCAGACTGCGCTCCAACTTCAGTCTCAAGTTGATTGCAATCACGAGGATAATAATAAGTCCAATCACTGCCGGATGTGAACCAAACAGATGTATTCCGCCGATGGCAATAATCCCGCCAATAACGTTTGCTTCGGTATTCTCCAGCAACAGTCTCCAGGATTTGTATACGGAAGGCTGAATGGCGAGGACGGAAGACGCAACAATGTAGCCAATGCCTGTTGTAAGGTGAAACCATTGGCTGATATAAATCGCAAAAATAACTGCTATTCCCGTCTTGATAATGCGGGCTCCAACCAGCATCCCTTCACCCCCTGACTCATCATACCAGAATTAAAGGGCTGCTATAAAAGCAGCCCTTTCTTCAAGTTAAATTTGGCTTCCCTATGTCTTTCAGCAGATCCACAGATCCGTAAGTTTCATTACATTCTGACAATTGTAACCCCTTGAGGTGTTGTCACCATCACCGGTTCCTCTGATTCATCTTCAGAAACACTGCTGGTTTGCGCACTGGCTGCACAGCCATGTTTCTCATTTTTCAGCGTGACATTCCCCTGATTGTACGCCGTCGGCCACTTTTCCAGAACTGCATTGGTTCTCTGCAGCGTGACCGCCAACTTATCGAGCTTGTGATTCATATGCAACAAGAGTTGATACATATCAGGCCGAGGATTCACATCGCAATTCGGTTCTGGAACAGGCATCGTCAAGGCCTCCCTGTAGTCGATAGCACTCACCCTTACGGTAGGCGTTTATCCACCCCTTAGGTCAGTCTATTGGAAAACCTGAAATGTGTGTGGGCAGATATCCCCGGGTACTGCTGTACCCTTTTACAACGCCTCACACTCAAACACGAGTGTTTCCACATCAAAGTCAGTTTCAGCAGAACCGTATAATGTCATACCTTCGATAAGATTTGAGAGAACCACGTCCAAGTCGTCGACGACTTCTACTGTTTCTGTATTATACATCACATATTTCATCAGACTCGGCCTCCTTTTATTAACAGAATTTTATGACGCTTAGAAGCTCCTGTCAATTGAAAATTTATGAACGATATCCGAGAACTGCCCATTTGTCTTATTATTCTGTGTTTGTGGACATATAAATTGAAACTTTGATGAGTCTGTACCCGGTTCAACAGGCTCGGGAGAATTAGATTTGGTTATCAGCAGCACTGCGCTCTATTTGTGTTGCCGAAGGAGAAATAGTATCCTGAAACGTGATCCAAATTCTAAAGTGAAAGCTTTTTTATAAGCTCCCACAGAATTATGGCATCACTTAGTGACTTTCAAGGGAGGTAGAATCATGGCAAATCAGACTGTAACCGCTGCTGCATCCGGCAGTTTTACCATTGGTGGAGACTTGACCGTTAATCGTCTGGGCTACGGCGCAATGCAACTCACCGGGCCTGGAATCTGGGGAGATCCAAAAAATCCAGATGAAGCGGTCCGCGTACTTCAGCGCGCGGTTGAACTAGGTGTCAATTTTATCGACACCGCAGACGCGTATGGACCTTTTGTCTCAGAACAGCTTATAAAGAAGGCTTTGCATCCGTACAAAGACGATTTGGTGATTGCCACTAAGGCTGGCCTGACACGGTCTGGTCCGAATGATTGGCGTCCCGTCGGCAGACCCGAATACTTACGTCAGCAAGTCGAGTTGAGTTTGCGTCACCTCGGACTGGAACGCATCGACCTCCTGCAGCTTCACCGTATCGATCAAAAAGTGCCCTTAGCCGATCAAGTCGGAGAACTGGCCCTGCTGCAACAGGAAGGCAAGATTCGTCATATTGGTCTGAGTGAAGTGAGCATTGAAGACCTACAGGCAGCCAGTGAATTTGCCACTATCGTCTCTGTGCAAAATCTTTTCAATCTGGCAAAACGTGACGCAGAACCGCTGCTGGATTACGCCCAAGAGCACAACATTGCTTTCATACCCTGGTTTCCGCTTGCCACTGGCGAACTGGCGAAGCAAGGCGGCCCGCTTGATAAGCTGGCGGAACAACACGGGTCTAAACCTTCCCAACTGGCCCTTGCATGGCTGCTGAAACGTTCGCCCGTGATGTTGCCCATTCCAGGTACATCTACTGTGTCACACGTAGAGGAGAACATCTCAGCGGCAGGTATAGAACTGAGTGACGCTGATTTTGAAGCTTTGACGCACGCGGTCAAGTAGCACTGGCGGGCACGGCAGACAGTCGTTCTGTACTGTCTAGGAACTGTGCTATTCGTAAAGGCTTCGCTGTGCTATCAAAAAGGCAATATGAGCAAAGGCAGTTTCCTGTGCGGAAACTGCCTTTTGTCTGTATTTTAGCGCCAAAGCCATTTAGTTGGAATCATCTGATTTTTATGACGGATACAATTATCCTATTATTTTATATAACCGACAGAAAATTATTTTCATTCGACACGGTTAGACACAAAAATTGCTGTCTATATGCTACTTTAAATCAAAACAACAAATCTCAAAGTCTTGTTAGGTGGAATCAGTTACATCATGGATATTATTGAATATTTGCGAAGAAAAATGATTCGTACGGCAGAGGTTCACGGGAGTTTGACGCACCCTGAAGTAGTCGCAGTCAGCGAACAACTGGACCTCTTTTTGGTTCAAGTTCAGCGAAACCGTTCTGTTACTCGAACCTTTGTAAATTCAAGAGTGTCACGTGAAGATTTAAAAGCTGTCAAGATTGCACAGCGCAATACAGACAAGGTTTTTAGAAATCGCTACTCAACGCCGACAAGCTTTCGTAAATATCGTAATTTATAGGCACCAAGCCCCAAGGCAGATTCTCCGTCCCGCTTGCAGTTGCTTACTGGTACAACCAGACTCGATGCCTTGCCATTCAGTCACAACCACAAATATCACTGCAGCAACATTGCTCTTTTCCACATCGTTCACACAAGTTTGATGCGTCCATCGTGCACTTAGCCACTCCTTTCGATTAGCTGCTAGTTCTTTCACAGCGTAACAGTACACCCCAAAGCCGTATGCACGCAAGTAGTTGACCTTTGCTGGAAATAGCCGTGGTGTTTGGTCGAAGCCCCTTAGAGTCCTTGATTCTTACCTAAACTCGACATATACTGTGAACTGTCGGTTTGACAAGCTATCATTCTGAAGCAACCTGCGACAGACGCACAGCAGCGGTTGCGTGAGTATTGCGTGAGTACAATAACTCGACTGCAACGTTAGCTAGGTCAAACCACACACTTCGAGGGGGTGGATGGGGAACTGGTGTCCTCCCTGGCCTTCAAAGCCATGTGTGCGGTGTGGTGCATCGCAGGTGAGTTCGATTCTCACACACTCCCGCCAGAAACCGAACGAAATGCAGGCACAGGGTCCCGCACTATCCCCCCATTAATTGCTTACTTGCGGCCGATGCACTCATTGCAATGCTGTCGGCGGAAGAAGGATGGGCAGCAAATGAATAAAACCACCGGAACGGTCGCAGTGAAACCCAGTGATACCCGACATGCTTTGTACCGCCTCCCGACCAACTGCGTTCAAACTCTAACAACTGAATTGAAGGAGAAGCGCGGAAGACCTTTGGTTTACGAATATAAATCACTCTCATAGCAGAACCCCCCACATTGTCCGTAGTCATCTGCTTTCACGTTGACTGCACAAAACTGTGACTTACGAGAAACACCGAGAGCGAATCCGCTCTGGTCCAGCTACTTATTGAGAAACACGCCGCCTTTGTAATCCTGGTCAAAGATAGGGGCATCAATCCAATCATTGTCAACCGTCATGTTTTGGTTCCCTGCTCCAATGTTCCAACCGCCATAAATCTGTCCATGTGCCAGGTTTTGTTTTTCGTGTGAATCCATCCCTGTTATGTTCGCAGTCCCCATGAACACAGCGGAATTCTGGGTAAGTGTATTCACGTCTAGTCTGCCGACACCAATACGCGTTGTCTCTGAAGCGGGTCTGTCACCGGGGTGTAGAATGTGAGTGTCTCGGTCGTCGATTGGCGTGTCAATAATGTCTGGGTCATGTACAAAACTGACGTTGTCGACAAACATGTTGGAACTGCCAATGGATCCAAATCCCATGTTGCTTTTGGAATGAGCGCTGACGCCGCAGACCGTATTTGTGCTGCCCAGATAAATACCCGAGTTGCCGGACACTGTGTTGACTTGAATATTGACCGGTAAATTGGTTGTTTGTGTTGCTGAACTTGTTATCGATCCCGTTGGACCAGCACCACCGGGAGCCTCCTTCGGCATTCCCCCGGGCACGGTTGTAGGGCTTTTCTCATGCTGCCTCCCAGTTTCCATTCTTGGCCCCGTGTCATGCCGCGCTCCAACTCCCGCAGCTGGTCTCTTGGCTTGTCGCCAGTTTTCATCCGTGCGGACCTGCGCCCGTCGCCCCCCTGTGTCCGACGCACCTGCTCTTTTAGAAGTCCATAGCCCATCCATCATATGTTCATATTCCACGCAATCTTCATGTCCTGGTCGTTGATAACGCCGTCAATCCATTCGAAACTATCAATCGTGTTACTGATGGTTCCCCCAATCAATGAAAACGGTCCAAAGTTTGATCCGTGAGCAAAATTCAACTTTTGATTCGCATCCCATCCGGTGACATTGACCTGCCCAATAAAGATGCCTGAGTTCTGCTGTGGACTATTGGCATTAATGACACCAAACGCAATAAATGCCGGCAACTGCAAAACCTCCTTTACGGTCAGCAATCACAGCCGCCCGCCGAAGCTACGCCTGAGTCCAGTACTGTTCTGTTGTGAGACTATGCCGCTGAAAAGATGTCCTATGCGAATGAATTGCTAAAAAGCCGTCGACTTTTCCGGGAATTTGCAGAGAATAGGTGGAAATGGATAGTTTTCTTACGAGAAAGAAAGTGTATAATCGTATGTGATTTCACAGCAGGGGGGACCACTGTTTGCGTAAGCAGCCGCTGAATCCAGCACAACGAATCGCCGTTACATACTTCGCACTCGCAATCATCGGGTCAGCCGTACTGCTTCTGCCCATTATGCACCACACAGCGGTAAGCCTCACGAACGCTGTTTTCACATCCGCAAGCGCCTTGTTTGTCACGGGGCTAACAACTGTACCTACAAATACAACTTGGACTCCGTTCGGAGATGTGGTTATTGCCATCTTGATTCAAATTGGCGGAGCAGGTATCACCCTCGTCACAACAGCGGCATACTTGTTGATGGGTCGAAAAATACCATTAGGTACGCGATTGTTAATGGCTGAAGACCGCAATATGGGTTTACAGGGAATTGTCCGTCTGTTTCGCAACATTATGGCCTTCAGCTTTGCTATTGAAGGAATAGGAACTGCTGCCGTCGGTCTCTACCTCAAATTCGTGTACCATTACACCTGGTTGAGAGCACTGGCGTTCGGGCTTTTTCACTCGATTTCATCCTTTAATAACGCTGGTTTTGACTTGTGGGGAACGTCACTGGAGCAGTTTCAACGCGATCCGTTTATGCTCTTGTTTACAAGCGCCCTCATCATTGTTGGAGGGTTAGGATTCGTGGTTCTGGCGGAATTCTATTCGTTTAGGGAACGTCATTTGGTCTCTCTGCACACGAAAATCGTACTGGTCATGACGGCAATTTTGCTTGTCGCCGGGACACTGCTCATTCTGGCATTCGAATGGAACCGCTCAATGGGACAACTGAGCTGGCCTTATAAAATCCTCAACGCTTGGTTTACGTCGGTTTCGACCAGAACGGCAGGGTTTGACTCAATCCCCATTTCTCACATGAAAGAAGTAACATGGCTCGTGATTACCATGTTCATGTTTATTGGTGCGTCTCCTGGTTCAACAGGCGGAGGAATCAAAACATCTACTTTCTACATGCTCATCAAAACCGCTATTTCTACTATCCGCGGCAACGCGGAAATCGTTTCAGGTGAGCGCTCAATTCCATGGGAGATTGCGCATAAGTCGTTGTTAATCTTCCTGCTTGCAATTGGCGTCATTATGAGCTGTACACTTGTGGACGCTGCCCTGGAGCCGCATATTCGCCTGATGCGGATTATTTTTGAGGAAGTGTCCGCATTTGGAACCGTAGGGCTTACAACGGGGATTACGACAAGCATTGCATTACCTATGAAGTGGGTGTTAATCTTTACGATGTATGTCGGCCGAATTGGAATCCTGACATTCCTATTGGGAATCATGCAGAAATCTCAATCAAAGGTTCGGCACGTACAGGAGCGAATTTTAGTTGGATAGGAGTCTTGACGGTGGCAAGGAATAAATCCGTGGGAATGCTTGGTCCCGGCCGGTTCGCGAATGGTTCAGGACGGAAGCAGCCCAAAACCATTGGCATTATTGGTGCAGGTCGCTTTGGCTCTGGTGCCGCACAGGAATTAATTCGAAACGGGCACCATGTTTTAATCATTGACAGAGATCCGTCTTGTCTTGAACCATTGGCTCACACGTGTCATACGGCTATCGGCAATGCTGAGGATATGGAATTCCTCGCAGAAGCCGGAATCAAAGACGTTGACGCTGTCATTATAGCCATCGGCGACAATGAAACAAGTTCAAATCACGCAACCATCAACTGCAAGGATTTTGACCTATACGTTGTCGCAAAGGCCACACATCCAACACACGGGAAAATCCTGGACCGGCTGGGCGCGGACATGGTGGTATACCCTGAACACGATTCCGGTGTGCGTCTTGCCAGGCTATTAACGAGATCGTCCATATTAGAGACTTTGGAGCTCTATGAAGAGGTCTTCATGATGGAACTCAATGCAGGCGGCGACTTACTCGAGAAGAGTCTGGACCGCCTCAACCTGTCAAATCGGTTCGGTGTACAGGTCGTACTAATCGTGCGCGGTAAAGTCACCATTTTTCCTGTATCTGCATCCAACATTGTCATGCCTGGGGACAGGCTGGTCCTTGTTGGCCCTTCTGAAAGCCTTCACCAAGTGGCAAAGCTCGCGGAGAAATAAGGTCTCCGCGAGCTTCACTCCTCTTTCAACGACTCGCTACATCTTCATAATAAACTTCTTGCTAAACTCCGCGTGTGAAACTGGGGCTCCAAACAGGAAACCCTGCATAAAATCGCAACCCAAACTCAGCAGCGTTGACCTTTGCGCATCGGTCTCAATACCTTCCGCTACGACCTTAAGGTCTAATTGATGAGCGAGCTCTATAATGGCTTTTACGATTGTCCAGTCGTTTTTGGACTCCGGGAGATTTCTGACAAATGACTTATCAATCTTAAGCATATGAACAGGAAGACGGCGCAGATAACTTAATGAAGAAAATCCCGTACCAAAATCATCTACAGCCATCGTAACGCCCAAATCGTGTAAATTATGTAGAATATCAGACACCTTGTCGATGTGCATAAAAACACTTTCGGTAATCTCAAACTGGACACGGTCCGGCTGAATGCCAATGTCCTGCAGAAGCCGCTTGACACTAGTAATAAAGTCAGCACTGGTCAGTTGTAAAACGGATAGATTGATTGCGATTCGGTAATCCGTAAAGCCCATTTTCTCCCACTTCAGCGCCTGTTCACAAGCAGTGCGGAACACTGACTCTCCAATATGGGAGATGATTCCTGCCTCTTCTGCAACGGGAATAAAAGCATCTGGATAAATTAGACCGCGCTCGGGGTGATTCCATCTCACCAAAGCCTCAATGCCCACAAGTCTACCTGTAGAAGCTTCAAATTCCGGCTGGTAGTGTACACAGAACTCATCCTTTGCAACGGCACGGCGCAAATCACTGACTAATGTCAGTTTTTCAACGACTTTTCCGTGGAGTTGTCCGCTATAGCGAACCATCCGCCCTTTTCCAATGTGCTTTGCTTCAATTAACGCTGTGCTGGCATTCTGGATGAGTGTATCGGCAGATTCACCGTCGCGAGGATATACCGCGACACCGGCTGAAAGGGTCACAAAAACCTGCCGTCCTTCGACTACAAAAGGTTGACTGAACATTGCCTTGACCCGGTTCACCAGTTCCATTTGCAACCGGTGATCTCCCTCAGGAATAAAGACTGCGAACTCATCCCCGCCCCAGCGAGCCACAAAACAATTTGGCGGAAAACAAGCTTTAAGGCGGCGGGCTGTACTTTTTACCACCCCTTCAGCTGCAGAATAGCCAAACATACTCACCATCTGTTTAAAGTTATCCATATTCAGAAAGACTACGCCAGACTTGGAATCGGTTGCAGAGCCGTTGACAAGACACTGATTCAGATCATCCCTAAACTTTCGTCGATTCGGAAGCCCTGTCTCATCATCAAAATACGCCATGCGATGCATGACGTTTTCAAATTCCTTTCTTTCTGAGATATCACGTGCAATCATGAAAACGATTTTCTCATGTTGTTGAGGAACTACCCGAATACTAAGTTCGAGAGGCAAAATGCGTCCGTCGTCAACGACATGCTTCCATTCCATGGTTGTATAGGACCGCGTGAAAATGGTTTCTTCCAGTTCCCGCAACTCCGCCGCGGTAATATAGTTGCTCACTAAATCTCTAAATGTCATCGACAACAGCTTTTGCCGTGAAAACCCCGTGGTCTTGCATGCAATGGGATTAACCTCAACAAAAGGCGAAATCTCGTTACTTTCAAAGATAGCAAACACAAAATAGGCATCATTAGCACTGTAGATTAAATCGCGAAACAACGTTTCTGATGCAAACGGTGTACTAGGTTTCCGTAGCCGCCCATCTTCAGACCTTCTAGTGCGCGCAATATCGTCCATCGTTTCACCCTTACCGCCGTACTGCTTTATATCAGTTCTTGTCAATGGAGAAATGTTCCCTATTTTGAGTCCCTTTACCTTCTTTCGACATATTCTATAAGATTCCTTCAAAATTGGTCATAATGATAAACTACAGTTCCAAAAGGAATGGATTTGTCTTTCGCTCGTGTCCCATTGCAGTAGCCTGCATGTGTCCTGGATACAACTGCGTTGTATCGGCGAGATTCAGGAGTCGGTGCAAGGAGCTTTTCATGGCTTCCGCATCTGATTCGGGGAAGTCCGTCCGACCAATGGTGCCAGCAAACAAGGTATCCCCCGTGAACACAATGGATTCACCCACGAGACAGACTCCGCCGGGAGAGTGACCAGGGGTATGCCATACAGAAAAAGACGTCTCCCCCAAGGATACGACGTCACCGTCTGTCCAAAATCGGTCTGGCACGGAAAGAGGAGCCGTGTCTTGGTTGAGCCACATCTTTGCATGTTCGTGGGCCTGTTGCCACAATGCAAAATCCGATCGGTGCAGAAAGATTGGAACGCCATACCGGCGGCGTAGTTCGTCCGTACCCAAGACATGGTCAAAATGTCCGTGTGTGCACCAGACGGCTGTGAGCTTGAGTCGGTGTTCCTCTATATAGGTAAGGACCGGTGACAGCGCTGTATCACCGGGATCGATAACGACAGCCTTGGCGTCAGGGTCTTCACTCTCCGATACCACATAACAATTGGATTGTAATGGACTGATGACAAACCGCTCAATTTTCAAAACAAGGCCCTCCCGTCTAGAAATTTCGTTGACTGTCCAAAAGCAGGGTCACAGGACCGTCGTTCACGAAATCAACTTCCATCATGGCCCCAAACACTCCAGTCGCGACTCGAGGTCCCCTGTCTCTTAAGAGTCCGTTAAACTCGTGATACAAGGCCTCAGCATGTTCCGGTGGAGCGGCATCCATAAAATTAGGCCTGCGGCCTTTGCGGACGTCTCCGTACAATGTAAACTGCGAGATGGACAGAATCTCTCCTCTTACTTCAAGCAGACTCAAATTCATTTTTCCGTCTGCGTCTTCGAAAACTCTCAAATTTACAATCTTATCTGCTATGTACTTCAGATCCTTCTCTGCGTCCCCATGACTAAAGCCCACAAGCAGCATAAATCCCCTGCCAATGGCACCGACTTCCTCGCCTCCCGACCTGACGGCTGCCCTCGTGCAGCGTTGAATGACGACCCGCATTGTATCCCCCCTTGCATATCATAGATGGACCCAGTCTTGCATTGCAGAGTATACGACTATTGCACGACGCGACGCACGGAATGGATATCTTTCAAGCGCTTAATACGCTCCACCACACTTCGTAAGTGTTCAAGATTCCGAATTCTGACGCTGACGTGAATGTGTGCAATTTTCTTCTTGTCGGCTCTCGCACTGACTGCGGTAACATTGGTTTTGGTTTCACCTATGGCATTCATGACCTCATTCACCAACCCGTGCCTGTCCAACCCCTGGACTAACAGGTCCACGTTGTAGTCCATCTGCGAAGCGACAGCCCACTCAACGTCGAGGATGCGTTCCCCGTCCTCGCGCAGAACCTTGACATTGGGGCAGTCCGTGCGGTGCACGGAGACTCCGCGCCCCTTCGTAACGAACCCAGTAATGTCGTCGCCCGGAACAGGATTGCAGCACTTGGCGAAGCGAATCAACATGTTGTCGACGCCTTTGACTTGAACCCCATTGGTATTTGGCTTGTTCTGATGCCTCAGTTCCATGGTAATAGATTCCAGGGATTGGTCCTCATTGTCGCGCCGATATCGCTCTACCAACCTGGTAACAATCTGGACAGGACTGAGGCCGCCGTACCCAATGGAGGCGTACATATCCTCTTCCTTGTTAAAGTTAAACTTCTGCATCACTTCTGCTAAATACTCGTCTTTCAAGAGGTCTTGACTAACGAGGCGCTGCCGCGTAAGTTCCTTTTCCACCAGTACACGACCGCGCTCCACGTTTTCCTCCCTTTTCTCTTTCTTAAACCACTGGCGAATTTTGCTCTTTGCCTGTGAGGACTGTACGATTTTCAGCCAGTCGCGGCTAGGCCCATAGCTGTGTTTTGAAGTCAGGACCTCAACAATATCACCTGTTCTCAGTCTGTAATCCAGCGGAACAATTTTACTGTTCACCTTCGCGCCTATGCATCGATTGCCAATGTCCGTGTGAATGCGATAAGCAAAGTCAATAGGAACTGAACCCGCAGGGAGGTCAATGACATCACCTTTGGGTGTAAAGACGAACACTTCGTCAGTAAACAGGTCGAGTTTGAGGGTCTCCATAAATTCCTGCGCATCCCGAAAATCCTGTTGCCACTCGAGAACTTCTCGAAACCAGGCCAGCTTTTGATCAAATTTCCCTTCAGCCTTTTGTCCGCCCTCTTTGTACACCCAATGCGCAGCAATTCCGTACTCTGCGGTCTCATGCTGTTCCCATGTTCGAATCTGAATCTCAAGCGGTTCGCCTTTCGGACCGACTACAGTCGTATGAAGACTCTGGTACATGTTTGGCTTCGGCATCGCAATATAGTCCTTAAACCGTCCTGGCATCGGCTTCCACATGGTATGTACAACGCCAAGTACGCCATAGCAATCTTTCACGTTCTCGACAATAACACGGACAGCAAAGAGGTCGTAAATTTCGTTAAAGTCTTTGTTCTGCGACACCATTTTCCTGTAGATACTGTAGATGTGCTTTGCGCGTCCTGTGACTTCCGCCTTGAGACTGACCTCTTCGAGCCGTGCTCTGAGGTTGTTCATAACTTCATTGACGTATGCCTCACGCTCTTGGCGTTTTTGAGCCATTAAGTTAACGATGCGATAGTACTGCTGAGGGTTGAGGTAACGAAGGGAGGTATCTTCTAGTTCCCATTTCATTGTGTAGATTCCAAGGCGATGCGCTAAGGGAGCAAAAATCTTTAATGTCTCACGGGAAGTACGGGCTTGTTTCTCAGGGCTTTGATACCGCAGCGTTCTCATGTTGTGCAGCCTGTCGGCCAACTTAATCAACAAAACTCGAATATCTTTAGCCATGGCCATGAACATCTTGCGCAGGTTTTCTGCTTGTTGCTCCTCTGAGGAGTCAAACTTGATGCGTTTCAGTTTCGTTACCCCGTCCACCAGTGCCGCTACTTCCGCTCCAAACTGCCTGACAAGTTCCTCATCAGTGACTCGGGTATCCTCAACGACATCATGCAGCAGGGCCGCCACAAGCGTGGTGGGGTCGAGTTCTAAATCTGCCAGAATTGTGGCAACCGCCACCGGATGAGTGATGTAGGGTTCCCCAGATTTACGGAACTGCCCTTCGTGAGCATCCTTTGCATAGGCATAAGCCTTGTGCAGGAACTCTACTCTGTCATCGTCAGCGTAGCTTTTGACTTTCTCTACGAGCTCGTCCATCCCCACTGCATGTCCCCCCTGTTCTGTGACTTGTTCTTCTCTAGTATTGAACAAGTGTTAAAATCGGCAGATGAAGCGGAAGCTTTTCACGGCCGTTAAGATGCGTCAATTCAATGAAGAATCCGGCTCCGACGACTTCTCCGCCGATTTTCTGAACCAGTTCAATGGTCGCGGCCATGGTGCCGCCAGTCGCAAGCAAATCATCCGCAACGACGACTCTTTGCCCAGGTTGGATGGCATCTGCGTGGATCTCCAATTCATCTGTCGCATACTCCAGTTGATACTGTACACGAACAGTGTTCCCCGGAAGTTTGCCTTTTTTTCGAACGGGTGCAAATCCGGTCTCCGTTGCATACGCTAGGGGAGCCCCTACGACGTAACCACGGGCCTCAGGTCCTACAATGACATCAGCTTGTAATTCTCTTGCAAAAACCGCCAGTTTATCAATGGCAGATTTATAAGCCGGTCCGTTGGCTAACAATGGCGTTATGTCGCGAAAGAGAATGCCCGGCTGCGGAAAATCTGGAATTTCACGAATCCATTCTTTCATCCAATAAGTCTCTCCAATCATACGGTCTTTCCGATGACATGTCCGAATCGGAATGCCTAAACAGGAATATCTAAACAGGAACAGGAATGAAACATTGTAACGCTCCTATTCCGACTCTGCTTTCGGTCTCACAGTGATAAACCAATAGCTCTCTGAAGGTGATCATGATAATGACGCGACTCGCGCAAATCTCTAACATCGGCTCGTTCAACAACATGATACGCGCTCTCTTGGCAGTGGGCAAACCCCAATTCGACAAAAGCATCCAATATCAGTCTGATTTCGTCAGCCATTGCATCCGGCAACACCTCTGCTGCTTCCTCTACAAGCAGCTTCCGACGCGCTCGCAGGAACTTATATAACAATCCAAAGTGCTGGCGTGTAAGGGGACGAACGAGCCGTCTTGCGTCCACGACGCGAATTTGCGCACTGCGGTTTTGCCTCCACGTATTCAACTCGAGTTCGACGACGGCACTGATCTGTTCTCCCGGATGAATTCCTCTTATCCAGTCAGGCGCGTTGAACCAAATCATGTCTCTGCGAGCGCCTCCCTCGGATGCGCTCAGTCTGACATGCTGATTCCCCTTACCTACCATAGCTACAGACTCGACTTTCAACGGCCCCATATAGAAACACAAGGGTGGATTCCCTGGACCATAAGGCGCAAATAATTCTGCCCACTCAACTGTCTCCAAATTGGCTTGTGCCAACGGGAGAAAATCGTCTGCCGGCATCAGCCGGTGCTCACGCTCCTCCAATGCAGCAGTCGCCTCTGTGTCGACCGTCTGTTGGCAAGCTTGGTTAAATGCCCGTTGAAACCCTGTGAGATTGTCTGCGTCAAGTCCACAGCCAATCGCGCCGTCATGCCCGCCAAAGTGAGTCAGGTACGCTTGGCACTGCTGTGTCAACCGGTACAACGAAGTTCCTTCAGGGGCTCGTCCAGAACCCTTCATAGTTCCGTCTCCGTTGTCTGCCAGAACGATCACAGGCTTCTGATAGATATCGACCAGACGAGCAGCCACGATACCTACCACACCTTGGGGCCACGGGCCTGCGACTACATAGCCAGCTGCGTGCCCCGAAAAGTGTTGACTGCACTGTTCCTGTGCCGCTCGAAACGCTTTGTCTGTCTCAAGTCGACGCTGATTGTTCAGCGTTTCAATTTGCTCTGCCAGTTGAGTTGCTTCGAGTGCATCCGTTGACATCAGGAGTCGGAACGCCAGTGCAGCACTGTCCATCCGGCCCGCAGCATTCAGCCTGGGCGTAATGCGCCAAAGGGCTGTCCGGTCCGTTAGTTCTTCCTGCTTGACCCCGGCTGTTGCGCACAGCGAACGCCACCCCGGATGATGTGAAACGCGTAGTGCAGCCAGCCCCTCTCGAATCAAAAGGCGATTCTCAGGGCTCATTGGCATTACATCTGCCAATGCTCCGAGACTCGCCAAGCCTTTCAACCAAGGCAGCAAATCTTCGATTGCCTCAGAGGACACAAGCTGTGTCTCGATACCCGTCGCCAACAGAGCTTCGCTCAGTTTCAGTGCGACACCTGCTCCAGACAGATAAGAGACATCTGCCTGGTGTACAGTTCGGCGCCAGTGCACCAGAGCAGTTGCGGACGCTGGAACGTCATCTCCCGGTTCGTGATGATCCGTGACAATTACATCCATCCCTAGTTCCATCGCTGCTGCTACCGCATCCATACTCCGAATTCCATTGTCTACCGTCACCAAAAGAGTTGCTCCCTGCTCCTTCACACGGTGCACAATTTCCTCTGATAAACCGTACCCATCCTTGATTCGGTGTGGGATATCGCATAGCCAATCAGCGTCAAGGCTGGAAAGTGCAGAGCATAAAATGGAACTCGCCGTCACGCCGTCCACATCATAGTCCCCGATGACGGCAATACGCTCCTGCGCGCCAATTCCCTTCAAAATTCTCTCCACTGCTGCATGCATATCGACAAATGTCCAGGGGCTGGTCAAACAATCACCGTCAAGGCGCAGCCACTGTTTCGCCTGTTCTATGTCAATTCCGCGCGCGCACAACCAACGCGCCACACGTACAGGTATCTCAACAACCTCAGCCATCTGCTCTGCTGTTTCCTGGTTGACCAGAAGGGTCTTCCACAATACTTTTGTCAAACTCATTCTCCTCTATGGGGTTTCTGGATAATACGGATTTACGTGAACGAGCACCTCAACAATCCGCGGAAACACGACACGCAACTCTGTTTTCACGCGTTCAGCCACCTCGTGGCCCTGCTCAACTGAGATCTGTGCGTCTACGCCAATTTCGACGTCGACGACAATGAACTGACCGTGATCGCGAATCCTGAGGTCGTCTACCCGCTCCACCCCTTTAATCTTGTGCAGAGCAGCATAATACTTCTCCAGATTCGTTTCTCTGACCTCAACCCGGTCCATCAACGATTGCACGACGTCGGCCACGATTTGATACCCAATAAATACCACAACCAAAGCCACGCCGGCACCTGCAATGCTGTCCATAAACTTCAACCAGTGAATATGAAATACACGGCCTGCAATCGAAAGTACGATACCGATTAAGGCAGCAATTGACGCATAGACATCTGTCCTATGGTCCTTCGCGCTCGCCACCAAACTGTGGCTGTTGAACCGACGACCCAGCCGAACGTTGTATTGGTACAGGATTTCTTTGACGACAATGGACGCTGCTGCAACGTACGCCGCCATTGCTTCCGGTGCATGAGGCGGAGCGAATAAGCCTTTAATAGAAGCAATGAATACCTCAATTCCTGCTACGAGCAACACGAGGGCAACGACAGCGGAGCTGACAAGTTCTGCCCGGCCGTGGCCGTATGGATGGTCTGCGTCCGGCGGTTTTCGTGCCACTTTCAAACCAATCATTACTGCAATGGATCCGACAACGTCCGCCCCGGAATGAACGGCGTCCGCAAGCAAAGCACGGCTCCCCGCAACATGACCCACCACCGCCTTGCCAATGGTAAGGACGATATTTGCAATGGTTCCAATTGCGGCAGCCAGTTGAATTTGTCGCTGCTGCGATTTATCCACAGGGTTGACTCCTTTGTAACTGCGCTTTCTCTATACTATCCCAAAATCCCGTATCGGCACAAAAGTCGGCATAAAAATACGCTCCGGCAACGGAGCGTATTTTCAGCCTCATACCCTTGACCCTCTCAGCTGGTCTGCTGCTCTGGTGTCAATTTGTCTTTGCGTCCGTCTTTCATCTGTTTGCCTTTCCACACTACCCAAATCGGGCTGGCGATGAAAATCGAACTGTAGGCACCGCTGACAAGACCTACAATCAGCGCAAAGGTGAAGTCGTGGATGGACTCTCCGCCAAAGAAATACAGCATAACAGCTGCAATCAGGACGGTGATAACTGTGTTAATAGACCTAGACATGGTTTGCCACAGACTCTTGTCCACCATTCGCTCCAATTCCCCAAATGTTCGTGGTTTGGCAATCCCCTGGTTTTCCCGGATTCGGTCAAAGATAACAATCGTGTCATTGACCGAATAACCAACAATAGTAAGGACCGCAGCCACAAACGGCAAGTCAATGGGCAGACGCAGCAGCGCAAACACTGACATAACAATAAATGCATCGTGTAGAAGAGCCACAATCGCTGCGACAGCAAAGCGATATTCAAAGCGGATTGAAACGTAAACCACGATAAACAAGGAGGCTAGGAGAACGGCCCAAACAGCCTTTTTCGAGGTGGTTTGTGCAACGATAGGAGACACCGTTTCGCTGCTGTATTTGGTCGAATGAAACGTCTTTTTCTCCAACTGTTGAACTTTCGCCAGTTGTGATTGGGTCAACACCGTTGAGAACCGAATCACAGCTGTGTGCCGCTTCGTTCCCGCCACGGTTATCGCATTCGGTCCAACAGACAACTGCGCCGCATCAAGCATTTGCCGAACCTTACTCGTATTGACAGTCTGATTCAAGGTCAGTTGAACTCTTGAACCGGCAACAAAGTCCGTGCCGAGATTGAAGCCCATTGTCAGAAACACGACTAAGCCAGCAACTGTAATCGTCCCGGACAAGATAAAAAACCACATACGGTGACGGATAATGTCAAACCGTTTCTTCACGATTTGGCACCCCCCTTCCGTACTCCGTACCACCAGGGACGCTTCACAATATTGGACTTGGTAAACAGGAGCAACATTGCCCGACTCAGTAATACGGCTGTCAACATGCTGATGACAATACTAATCATAAGAGCGATGGCGAATCCTCGAATATCTCCGTGCCCGAACCAGTACATCACGCCGCCGGCAATAAACGTCGTGGCGTTGGCATCGATAATCGCTCTCATTGCCCTCCGATTGCCAGCGATAACAGCCGATTGAATGCTGCGACCGTTTCGTACTTCATCCTTGATTCTCTCGTAGGTAATGATGTTTGCATCCACTGCCATACCGATTCCGAGAACCAGGGCTGCGAGTCCGGACAGAGTCAAAACCACATGCATCCCGCTGAAGGTTCCTAATGTGAGGTACCCGTATGCCACCAATGCCAAGTCAGCTATCAGCCCAGCCATACGGTAAAATACAATCATGAACAGGAAAATGATGATGATAGCAGCGAGTCCCGCCCACATGGTGGCCTTCAACGAAGCAAAGCCCAAAGACGGACCAACGCTGTTTGAACTAATCAACTTCAGCGGATACGGCAACGCACCTGCATTCAGTTCCTTTGAGAGCGTCTGACAGTACTGCGGCGTAAACGCATCGGGGCCGCTGGTTGGGCCAGATAACTGAGTCTGACCGTTAGAAATAATGCTGTCAATCGTAGCACTTGTCAGCAGTTTGCCGTTTAAATATGTATAGACCGGCTTGTTCAAATACTTTTTGGTCACTTGAGCCCACTTTTTCTTGTTTTTAAAGGTCAAGTCAATCACATTTTGCCCGAGTTGGTTCTGAGAGTAGTGCGCATCGCTCTTCAAGTCCTTACCGGTAAGCAACAAGTTGCTCTTGTCTACCACATACTGACCAGGCACCGTCTTGCCGCTAACCACTTTGGGCTTTGGACCGTAAATTCTGAGCTGCGCCGTCTTGCCAATGACATTCTCTGCGTTTTGCTGGTTAAACTGGCCCGCAAGTTGTACACGAACTTCATTTTGGCCGCCAGCTTTCTCCAAGTCAATAATCGGAGATGATACACCCAAAGAGTCCACGCGCATCTGCACTGCCTGGAGTACCGCCTGTACTCCTTTTTGAGTCACGGGCCCTGTACTGGGGGTAGACTCAATCTTGTACAGCAAGTCAAATCCGCCTTGCAAATCCAGACCAAGCCGGACTCCTCTCCACAATTGGAACGACGTTCCTGCTGTCAATCCGATAATGACGCACACTATGAGCAAAAAACTCAAAAAGCGTCCCCATTTCATAAACGCTTGTCCTCCTAAACCAATTCAAGTAGGAAATCGAGAAAATTCAGTGAGGCTGATATAGTCCTGTGGACAACCTCCTTAGTATAATCAACCTTTATTTCAAAGGTCAAACGTCTTCTTCGAAAAACTCTCCCTTATAAGCCGAAATCGTCAGGTGATTCATCAGCGTCCCAATTTGTAATGACAAAATGGCGTCCACCATCTGATAAAGCGGAATGTCACCCTTGTTGCGACTTTTCACACAGTCCCACACAGTGCCGCCGTTAACCTCCTCATATCCAAGAAGACGAAAGTCACTGGCTTTCACCTGGCACAGCTCCATCAGTTCAGGCTGATAGGCATTTGGATTCACAAGGGGCTCCTGTTGAACGCTCAATTCCGTACGAGTCTGTCTGACTAACGTCTGTTCCTTGTCGCTTTCAGACAGCAAACGTCTTCTATGAAAAGATTCTGCTGTATCAAACAAGTCTTCGCTTGTCACATTGCCACCTTCTTCATCAACTTGAGAACGAATTTCAAAACGTCCCAACATGTCTCTTTCGCTCTATCGCTATTGAAATCCTGCATTCAAGCCCATCCACAAGGTCTTTTGTCAGAGACTCGTGCATAAGTTGTCCCAAAGGGACATGCTCACAGCTGTCATCAGTAGAGACGGGGAGTGTAGCAGCTTGAATCAACGGTCATTTCTCCACGGCGCATTCGTACTCATCGCGGCCGGTCTTGTCACCCGCATCATGGGATTTGTCTACAGAATTTTTCTGACTCGCCTTATCGGCGCCCAGGGAATCGGTCTTTTTCAACTCGTCTTCCCGCTGCTGAGCCTCGTACTCACATTCGTCACGGCAGGCCTGCCAACCGCCATCTCCAAGCTGGTGGCAGAGGCCGTCGTACAACGAGACAAAGTGCGGGTCAAACGAATCATGACAGTCA
Organism: Alicyclobacillus sp. SO9; assembly: GCF_016406125.1. NCBI lineage: Bacteria > Bacillati > Bacillota > Bacilli > Caryophanales > Alicyclobacillaceae > Alicyclobacillus > Alicyclobacillus sp. SO9. Next base: position 3,388,853 of record NZ_CP066339.1, read on the forward strand.
GCAGTACCGTCATCCTCACTTTGGCTGTTGTGTTTACAGTGCTGATGTGGACTTTGCGCGGGCTTGTACGCACGTACTGGATAACAGATGCGAGAGCTTACCCCGCCTATCTTGCGATGATTCCCATTACCGGCGTGATAGCTGTTGCAAGTATCTACCGCGGGTATTTTCGCGGATTGCAGGACATGGCACCCACGGCGTGGGGACAAATCATCGAGCAAAGCGTACGGATTTTAAGCATTTGGGTGTTGGCTGCTTATTTCATTCGCTTCAGCCTTCCTTATGCGGCAGCAGCCGCGATGATGGGTATGGTCCTAGGTGAATTATCCGGTCTGATTTTTCTTATCGTGCAGCAGCGCCGCAGAGCTCGACTCTCTCAAGTGATTCCCGACGCTCCAAGCCGCAGTCTGGAAACAACCCGGCAAACCTTAAAAGCCTTGGTAGACATCGCTGGTCCCGTAACGTTTAGCAGCCTGATTGGCTCACTCATCTTTGCCGTCGAACCCGTGCTCGTCACTCGTGCTTTGCTCCGCGCTGATATTGCAACGCACATGGCTACTACATTGTACGGAAAATACGGCGGCATGGCCATCCCTTTGTTAGTCTTCCCTACTGTCATAACAGGCGCGCTGGCAGTTAACCTTGTCCCTTCCGTTTCAGAAGCAGTGGCTGGAGAAGCAAAGGGACGAGTTCGAATTCGTATGGCTCAAAGCTGGCGGGCTACTGCGATGGTTGGCTTTCCAACCAGCGTGATCTTAACGCTGTTTGCATCGCCGCTGTCGCAAATGATTTTTAATGACGGGACAGCAGGTCCAATCCTGTCCATTATTGCACCAGCTGGATTCTTGCTGTATCTGCAGGGACCGCTGGCCGGCATTCTCCAAGGAATGAATCACGCAGGCATCGCCATGAGAAACTCCATTGTTGGAGGCATTGCACGACTCGGATTCATCTACCTGCTTGCGTCCGACCCCGCTCTTGGAATTAAGGGGGTAGCGTGGGCTGTGACAATTTCCATTTGCTTAACTACCTCTCTGCATTTTTTCAGCCTCTATCCCAAGATTGGCTTTGCAGTCAACATTGAAGACACCACTCGAATTGCCATTGCTACGCTGATTATGCTTGCGTTCATGGAGTTCATACGACACAACGGGCAAGCGTGGGGCAGTGTCCACGTACTGCTTGCGATTGGTATGGGACTCATCATATACAGCGTTTTACTGTGTTCTTTCCGAGTCATCACCTCAAAAACTGTCCGGAAGATCCCGCGCATCGGTGACATGCTTGCCCAGATTGTTGCGTCTATGCCCTTTGCTGTGTAATGAATCGCCAGGTCAAGGCTGTTTGGAGGACAGTTCCGCTTTCGATGACGGCGTTGAGTGGGATGGGTCTTTCGGATCTACAACAATGGTGCCGGCACTGTCGATGGCCGCGTAAAATACGTTTTCCAAGCTAGGATAGCCACGGCGGCGCAGCTCATTTTCAATCCACTGCCGGTCTTTGTTGAGTGAAAGAAGCGTTTTAGCCACAGGATTGCCATCGACAACAAGAGGCAATGGAATCGTAGCTCCACTGCCTCTGATGTTCATGTCCCGCGGCGTGACTGGAGCCGCATCCGGCTTCGGAAAAACGCTCAGTTCCCCCGACGTTTCCAGAATCGCAAATTCAACATCCGCGGCATTTGAAAAGCCTTTCTCGCGCAGTTGTGTCAACAGGTCGTGCATAGTATAGTGCATTTTTTTCATTTCGCTGTCCTTAATCGCACCGTGCTCAATCAAAACCGACGGTTCTCCATCGACCCAATGGCGAAAGCGATGGCTCTTTAACTGCAGCAAGGCTACCGCCAATTGTAACAAAACAAGCGAAGCTATTGGAATGAGTGACTGGGGCAGAGAGACCTTCGTATCTTCCATCGGGAGGGTAGAGAGTTCAGCAAGCATGACAGAGACGACAAAGTCAAACACGGATAACTGGCCAATTTCTCGTTTTCCCATGATTCGCAGGGCAAACATCACTGCAAAATACAACACAACAATTCGGACAAGAAACTCCCACAGCGGTATCGAGCCCACCCTACACACACCCCTCAGCCTGTATCTCTTAGAGGTAGTATGGTCACTTGCGTACTTTGTCATGTAACAGCCGCGCTACATCTGACCGGCTTGGCTGCTGCGCTGGTGGAGTCGAGTGAATGTGTGTTGTACGTGATTTAAAAAATCCGCCGCATTTTCAGACTTTGGCATAACGAATTCTTGCATGTGGCAGTGAATCGCCAGTGTGATGTTTTCCTTGTACACAAACCGCTGTTTCGCCAACGCCTTGTGCAGCCTTCGGGTGACAGAACCCAACTCCTGTTCTGTCACATCGGGAAGCAAAATCAGGAAATCGTCGGCTCCATAACGACATGCCAACTCGGATTGCCGAATATTCTCTTTAATCACTCGACTGACTTCTTTTAGCACACTGTTTCCACTGGCAAATCCGAAAGTTGTGTTGATTTTCCCCAAATGCTCGACGTCAATACAAATGGCCGCCCAATTCCCGCCAAAATCGTATGACCTATCGCGCAGTTCTATGGTCGCGTAGTGCAGTGTATAAAGGCCAGTCAACTTGTCGATGAACAGCTCCGCATCAAAATCAGGAGAGTAAACAGCCGTCTTATTGCGGCCGCGCTGTTTCGCGCCCCAATACAGCGCTGAGTCAGCTTTTAACAGTAAATCTCTGTCATTGGCACTGTTGTCTGGATACGCGGCAATTCCGGCGCTAACGGTAATGCCTTGCAGTTGATAGGAGTTAAACATAATGGTGTTTGAAGCGACTGTCTGGCGAATCAACTCGACCGTGTCCCTTGTGTCTTCAATGTTCTTGCCGAACACCATGACAAACTCTTCACCGCCATACCTGGCAACTAAGGTTTCGTCATCAACATGCTTCAAAAATAATTTGGACAAAGATTGTAAGACTGCGTCCCCCGCCAAATGTCCATACGTATCATTTACCTGTTTGAAGTTGTCGATGTCAATCACGGCAACGGAACAAGGTTTGTCTAGTTCCTTAGCTTGACTTAAGCGTTTTGCCAGTTGTTCATAGAAATAACGATAATTATAGAGACCGGTGGCTGCGTCACGGCGAGACTGCTCTTGCAGCAATTGATACAATTTCGCATTTTCCAGTAAGACCGCAAACTGAGCTGCAAGTGCGGCTAGGTAGTCTGTCAGGGCTGCAAATGCGTGGGGTCGGGCTGCATAGCAAACCACTGCGCCATGAAGCTTCCCGTGAACCCGAATCGGAAAGACTGCCATACTGCGGTACTTTACGGACGGCACCCCATCCCACCTGACTCGTGCATCACGACCTGTATCAGGCACATATTCAAACGTCGCATCTGTGTCAAGCACGCTCCAGATGAGTCCGCCCTGTGACCGATGGAGAGCATCTGTGCTCATTTCCGCCCACTTCGTTACAGGATACACAGCTCTAACCCGTGTCGATTCACCGTCGTCCTGCAACAAGTGAATCGAAACCACGTCCGCGTAGCTCAGCTTCACAGCCGTCTGTGCCACTTCAGCCGACAGATGTTCAATGTCAAACTCACTCATGAGCCGGCCGATGGAACGCTGCACAATCTGTGCGAAGGTAATTCTTCGATAAAGTCGCAAAAGTTGTCCAAGACCCAGTATCGGCAAAATTGACAGCATTCCCAACAAGGGTTGAGACGGCGTCAGCGAAATCATGACGAGAATAAGCGGAAGAGACAGGGCATAATTGATGGCTTCGGCCAGAAACGTATTATACAGGTCCTCTATTGAAAAGAGCTCCCGTATCACTGAATGAATATGGATGAGAGCGTGATTCACGACCATAAAAGCAGCAATGGCTGCGGCCAACCCGAATAACAGATTCCAACTGATAACAGGGGGCTTCTCTAGAGAACGGACAATCCAGTGATAGACAATCGACATACCCAAAACGCTGACAGCGTATTGGCCAACGTTAAAAAACTTGACGGACCACTTTCTTTGCGATGGCTGCAGCAACATTGCGATGAACTCAGATAATATAATCAACCAAATTGCCTGGCCGGTCCCCATGATAATGAGTGTTACTACAGGTAGAATCAAGATGAGTGAGGTAAAGACTTTCCCCACCGGGACAGGCAGAGACTCCAACACGACACCCAAGACGAGCAAATACAAAAACACGCCTTCATTCATGTGAAGAAGCGAGTGAACATAGACTCCTCCAATGAGTGCTCCGCAGAAGGCTGCCAGCCATTCGTAGGCAAGCAATAGTGTTTGCCGTCGTGTTCTCAAGCCCCCACCCCTCGGTTCATCCTAAGCATTTAACAAATCAATCCAAAAACCATGAATTTATAAGCAGTACTTACAATTAGATCCTACCATATTTTCATACTTTTTGGACAGGTAGAATACATATGTATTATAAAAAATACGGGAGTGAATCCGGATGAATCAAGCCTCGCGTGAACCCGCTGCAATTATGAATACGATACGGCGATGGCCGCTCTTATACGGCTTAGCCTGGTCTCTCTTCTACGCGGTGATTGGCACAATATTCATCGGTATTTGGGCGCACTACAGTAATTTGTATCCCAGCACTGTTATCGTCAGCATATATGTTGTTCACGGCATAGCAATTTTCATCGGGAGTTTAACCGCCAGTCGTCACAGCGGCGTTCGAGGGTGGTTCTACGGCGGTATAACAGCGCTCATGTACTGCGCGGTCATGGTTGTAATTGGATTCGTTGTTTACAATACATTTATGCTGGACGCGCCCGGCTTGCTTAGAATCTGCATTCTGACTTTAGTCGGGGCGTTCAGCGGTATGATTGGAGTCAACACGTCTCACAACTAATCACGAACCATTAACGGGATCCCTGCAGAAAAGTGACCCGCCCGATTCTGCAGGGAAGTTCTCGTCGTTTAGTTTCGGTGCGTGGAACCCTTATCCTCATGTTCCCGTTCATGAGATTCTTCGGTGTGTTCTTCCTCACCGGCATCTTCTTCTGAACTGTCGTCGGTGGTCTCTTCATCGTCCATCTCTGTACCTTCCGGCAGTTCGTCTACTTCGTCCTCATCCTCATCATACTCTTCCTCGACACTGTCCACAGACTCCAATACTCGAACAATGGACCTTCTATCCATTTTCATTTCCACATCTTCGGCAACTTCAATCATCACCGCATCATCCATCATGGCTGTCACTTCACCGTGAATGCCGCCTGCCGTTACAATCTTGGAGCCGAGGCTCAGATTGTTCATGAGTTCCTGACGCTTCTTTCTCTGCCTGCTCTGTGGCATCATAATGAGAAAATAGAATGCCGCAATCAATACAATAATGAAAATTAAATTCGTTTGCAAAAAAGTCACACCCTCTCAGTTAATGAACCATCGTATCCATAATTTGCGAAAAATTCCTTCTTATACTGCAAAAAACGGTTCTCTTCGATGGCTGTTCTGATGTTTTCCATAAGCTGAATCAAAAAATAGAGATTGTGGTAAGTGGTCAAGCGAATCCCCAGAACCTCATCTGCCTTGATTAAATGGCGAATGTAGGCACGAGAGAACTGTTGACATACTCGACAGTTACAATTCTCGTCCAGTGGGCGAAAATCCTCTGCATATGCCGCATTTCGAATAACCAATTTCCCAGACGACGTCATTACGGTGCCGTTGCGTGCAATTCGTGTCGGTAACACACAGTCAAACATATCAATACCGCGCTCGACACCTTCAAACAAGTCATCTGGAGAACCAACCCCCATCAGGTACCGGGGCTTGTCCGCAGGCAGCCACGGCGTAGTATATTCAAGGACTTCATACATGATGTCCTTCGGTTCCCCTACACTCAGTCCACCCACTGCATAGCCCGGCAAGTCAAGCTCAACAAGAGCATCTGCGGACTGCTTACGCAGTTCTTTAAAGGCTCCGCCCTGGACAATGCCAAACAACCCTTGTTCATCAGGGCGCACATGTGCTGCCTTGCACCGCTCTGCCCAATCAAGTGTCCTCTTCAGTGAAGTCTCCACATAACTCCGCTCTGCGGTGTACGGAGGACACTCATCGAATGCCATAATAATATCTGCACCAAGGGCATTTTGAATCGACATTACCGATTCCGGTGTAAACAGCAGCTTACGGCCGTCAATATGAGATCTGAATGCAACACCTTCATCCGTAATTTTGCGCAGATCAGCCAAACTGAACACCTGAAAGCCCCCGCTGTCTGTCAACACAGCGCCATTCCAATTCATAAACCCGTGCAATCCTCCGGCCTGTCCAACAAGGTCTTCGCCAGGGCGCAAATGCAAATGGTAGGTGTTGGCCAAAATAATTCTGGAACCAATTTCCTCCAATTCCCATGGAGCCATGGTCTTCACGCTAGCCTGTGTCCCTACAGGCATAAACACGGGAGTCTGAATAACACCGTGAGGTGTCACAAGTTCTCCACGACGTGCGAGTGGAGCATACAAGTCACGTTTTTTCAATTCAAAACGAATTGCACTCTCTGCCATTCTTACGCTCCTCGACCTGTAATAAACATTGCATCTCCAAAACTGAAAAAACGATACTCGGCCTCTACTGCTTCGCGGTATGCCCGCAGCGTGACATCGCGTCCCATCAAAGCTGAAACCAGCATTAAAAGCGTAGACTTTGGCAGATGAAAATTCGTAATTAGAGCGTCGACTATTTGAAATTGGTATCCGGGATAGATGAATATCCCTGTCTCTTCCGCACCTGACTTCAGTCGTCCATGGTCGTCAACAGCACTCTCCAACGTCCGCAAAGCGGTAGTCCCCACTGCTATCACACGTCTGCCTTCGGCCCGCGCCTGATTTACCGCACGAGCAGTCTGCTCAGGAACCTCGTACCACTCCTTGTGCATCACGTGTTCCTCAACAGTATCGACTGACACTGGGCGAAAAGTGCCAATTCCCACATGCAGTGTGACACGGTGAATCTCGACGCCAGCGTCGCCTATCCTTTCAAGCAGTTCTTCAGTGAAGTGAAGTCCTGCAGTGGGTGCTGCGACAGATCCGCTGGGATTCGCATAAACAGTCTGATACCGGTCCTTGTCCGAAAGCGGTTCGTGGATATACGGCGGCAATGGCATGGTCCCAATTTCGTCCAGAAAGGCATGCATACTCGTACTAAGACTAAATTTAAGTCGTCGTAAGCCATCCTCCATAGTCTCCACAACCGCAGCCTCTCCGAGCAGGCGATTCTCTTGCTGCCGGGCCGCTTCACTGTCCAGAGGCTGTGCGTTCATACGCGAGGCAACGCTACCGGATATGGCAGGCGTCTGATGACCTTCGTCAGCTCCAGTTCCGACGCCGCCCTTGGCAAAGAATTGAATCACCGTTCCAACCTTTAGACGTTTGGCCGGCTTGGCCAAGGCAATCCATTCCGTGTCGGAGACAGCATGAGTTAACAGCACTTCCACATTGGCTCCCGTGTCCTTTTTGACACCGTACAAGCGCGCCGGGATGACTCGGGAGTCATTTAATACCAGTACGTCCCCTTGATGCAAGTACGCAGTAATATCATGAAACATGCTGTGCTGTATCTCCCCAGTCACTGGATTAATCACCATCAGACGGGACTTGTCCCGCTGCTGCAGCGGAGATTGTGCAATGAGTCGTTCGGGGAGTTCGTAGTCAAATTGGTCTACCTGCACAAAACGCCATCCTTTCCAATCTTCTGTGCGCATTTCATTATACTTGACGAGAACTGTCTATGCCAAAAAAGCAGTTAAACTTTTTGTTTAACTGCTTTTCATTGGACAAGTTATTGAATTCGAACCCTTTATATCAGTGGACAGCCTTGAAAGTTGGGCACTGTGCTCAGTTATCCCCTTGGCGACTTTGAGTGTTTGACTGGGCGCCGTTGTCTGACTGTGAATCCGGACTCGTACTGCTGTTATTCCCTGCAGATGACGGTTCAGGAAGCCGATTTTGACTGTCCATTTTGGAGCTTGTTAAGGCATTCGCTTTCGAATCAGATGAATTAGGCCGTTTTGGGATATTTCTCATCGAATTAAACTCGTTGATAATGTTCTTCAGAACCTGTAAATCCTGGTTCTGTGCATTCTTTGCCGCTTTCTCCGCAGCTGACAGAGACGGTTTTTTACCAAGAGAAAAGACGTTTCCTTGCCCAGAGGAGTTGCCTCCCTTACCCCCAGACTTCCCCTTTGCTGCCGACTGCTGACTTCCACCGCTTGACCCTTTTTGATTGACTTGAGTCGCGAGCTTAGACTGTCCTTTAGTAGACGGACTCGTCATATGAGATGAGGGTGCCTTCGATTTTCCTTGCGGGGACTGAGGTAGATTAGGCTTCGCTGGCGTCACCACATTTTCTCCACTGTTGTTTGAGGAGTTGGGGTTGCTTTGCTTTTGAACCGCTGGATGCTCCGCGACCGACATTGCGTTTGATACCCAGTCCTCAATTTGGTGCACATTATCACCTTGAATAGTGCTGAGTACATTTGGGAGTTGTGCATTGGTTAAAATCTCTTTCAGAACTTCACCATGGAGCTGCTGCATACCCACATTCTGCCCTGCTTCGTGAGCCGCTAGATATGCAATCAGTTTTCCTGGAGACATATTCAACTTCTGTGCTGCCTGTGACACCGCAGCAGAAACCGGAAGAGAATAGACTCCTGGATGTTGTTTTGCTGCTTGCGGATTCATCGAAACGGCTTGCTCCATATCCGCCCGCGCCATACTCATCAGTGTGGAAATGTCCTCATTGGCCTGGATGGGTGCAGCGGTCACAAGAATCGTGTCCTTGTTGGGGAGCATCTGGTTTAATACAGCAGTCTGTATCGTCTGGCTGAGAACCTTCTGAAGTCCTTCTCCTTTAGGATGAAAATGGGTCAACAGTGTCCTCCCATCGGCATTCAGTCCTCTTGCTGCAATGACTTTCTCTCTGTGATTCAGGGTGTAGAGAATGCTCGGATTGATATCCACGGACACGTACGCGTAAGCTCGAGTTATGGTTGAGTGTTGAACTGCATACCATAAACCGCCGCCCAAAATCAGACATGCGGCGGCACCAGCGGCCAGCGTCCTTTGCCAGATTGGAACGCGATATGCCTTGCGTTTCAGATTCGGGTCCCAAGTAATTTCCTGACCCGTTTGCCAACCGCTTTGCGCCGTAGTCTTATAGAACCGTCCGTCCTTGCCTAATACAACTGCCTTTTTCCCCTTGACTTCCATTAACAACCCATTTTGCCGCATGTCTACACCTCCCTAGCCCCTTATATACTCTCTCAGCATGGGGTAGTCTCCGTCTAGTAAAACAGTAATTGCCAATATATACTTCCTTTGTCTCTCTAGAGTCTTACGCGACACTGTCACGTGTTGTTCCAGACGCTTCATTGGAAGAGTCTTCTTTTTCTTTACATACTCGAGCAGTTCATTGTCACTGGCAATGAGCTGCGCAATTCCCATGGCCGTATCTCGCGCATCTTGATGTTTTGGCGATGCCGCAACCAAATCACCGAAAGACAGTCCGTAGTGAGAGAGAATTTGGGAGAAATCATCGATTTCCAGTTTGCGAGCCCCGCGTTCTTCCTCTACTTCATACGCTTGCAGAGACGTCGTTGTCTCAGCGTAATTGACTACGTTGTCCTCATCATCGGTTACGTCAAATTCGGTCCAGGGAATACCTTGAGATTGACTTTTTTGAGAACGAAAATAGTCAATTAGGCGCCGACGAATTACCGTTTCCGAAAAATTAAGGAAGCTGCTCTTGGATATATCCACATTGTCTATGGCTTCGTTCATCGCCATTAATGCAATGCTGTACTCATCATCCCGTTGCATGTCAATATAGCGACCAGCAACTTGGGACGCTACTCGCAGTACAAAAGGCCTATACTGAGTTAGAATCTTCTCTCTAGCCAGTTGGTCGCCCGCCTGCGACTGCATGAGTAACTCCTTGAGGTCGGCGAGGTCGGTTGACCTTTTTCGTCTGAAGGGGAATACCCCCATTCACTACCACCTCGCATTAAAAGGTTCGCATGTTTCACGGTATATGTGGGGGTAAAGTCTGTGGCAGACTCGTGAAAACGGGAATTTTTTCAGTGATTGTCAATTATCAGCCTTATTCACTTTGAAACAAATTTAAAGCGTTATTTTGAGTCAATGGAATATCAAGGTGCTCATAGGCACGCACCGTCACCACACGTCCGCGAGGGGTTCTTTGAATAAATCCCATTTGCAGAAGGTACGGTTCATATACGTCCTCAATTGTGTCGGATTCTTCCCCGACCGTTGCCGACAGTGTATCAAGGCCTACCGGACCACCCCGAAATTTCTCTATTATTGAATGTAGAATCTTGTAGTCCAGTTCGTCGAGACCAAGTTCGTCCACTTTTAATCGTTTTAACGCAGCCTTAGCAATTTGCAAGGTAATTGCACTAGATTGTTCCACCTGGGCAAAGTCCCGCACTCGCTTCAACAGCCGATTCGCAACCCGAGGTGTACCACGACTTCTTGTCGCCAGCTCGACCGCTGCATCATTATCCAACGTTATCCGTAGAATTCGGCCCGTACGCGTGATAATATGCGACAACTCATTGGTTTTGTAGTAATCCAGGTGGGAGATTACACCGAACCTGTCCCGTAAGGGAGCTGATAGCAACCCGGCTCTTGTTGTTGCCCCAATGAGTGTAAAGGCTGACAGGTCAAGGCGCACAGAACGAGCTGTCGGCCCCTTTCCAATCATAATGTCCAACGAGAAATCTTCCATGGCCGGGTACAAAACTTCTTCCACAGCCTTTGACAAACGGTGGATCTCGTCGATAAATAACACATCACCAGGCTGCAGATTGGTCAACAGTGCAGCCAAGTCTCCGGGCCGTTCAATGGCTGGTCCGGATGTATGGCGAATATTCACACCCAGCTCATTCGCGATGATCATCGCCAGGGATGTCTTTCCTAAGCCCGGCGGACCGTGAAGCAAAACGTGATCGAGAGCCTCTTCCCGCTCGCGTGCAGCCTGTATAAACACTTTCAGGTTTTCCTTCACACCTGTTTGTCCAATATAATCGTCGAGGAAACGCGGACGCAATGATTCCAGCGCTGCATCTTCCTGATTAAATTCAGCTGAGACAATGCGCTCGGACATGGCCCCGGCGCTCCTTTCGTGTATCATATCAAATAAACGAAGAAAGTCTATTTCTGCTTTTACCATTTAAGGAAATCCAAAGGACGTCTACGTTTTCCGCCCTGTTCAGTCGTTCAGTTCACTCCAACCTGCCGCAGTTCAACTGCCCATCTGCTGTAAACACCGGGTTAAAGCTGTTTCCAAGGTCCAGTCTTCATTGTGCGACAATACACTGGTAACGGCTGTTACAGCCTGTCTCTCATTATATCCGAGAGATTTAAGAGCCTCAACAACATCGCTGCGCAACGACTCTGGATACTCCGTGTCTGCTGCAGCAGCACGCTGTGACGTCAGCGGACCATCAGATGCGACATAGAGATTGGACATTTTGTCCTTCAAATCCAGAATCAATCGCTGTGCTGTCTTTTTACCGATGCCAGGCAACTGACACAGGTAGGCACTATCCTCCATTTGCACGGACGACACAAACCGCTGATAATCTGCTGAAGAGATAATTTGCAACGCAACTTTCGGACCAATACCTGAAACTCCGATAAGAAGCGTAAACCATGCACGCTCGCTGTCAGTCAGAAAACCGTATAGTTCTTGTGAATCCTCACGGATGTAGTGGTACGTATACAGCATCGTCTCGGTACCCCGCTGCATCTCTACAGCAGTTCTGTCCGGTACCCAAACACGGTAACCCACGCCTTGAACATCTACATCGACACATCCCGCCGATGTCTCAGCTATCAGCCCGCGAACAAAAATTATCACAGCTCTACCTTCCTCGTATTGAGTTGGTTTTATCAAGCATTGGAGCCGCATGTGCATAAGTGATGGCAATAGCCAATGCGTCTGCGGCATCATCTGGCTTTGGAATAGACGTCAAACCCAGAAGCATCCGAACCATCTCCTGAATTTGTTTCTTATCTGCTCGACCGTAACCTACGACAGCCTGCTTTACCTGGATGGGTGTGTACTCCTGTGTTTCCAGACCGGATTCAACACCTGCCAACAGTGCTACCCCGCGCGCCTGTCCGACAGTAAATGCGGTCGTTGTGTTCCGATTAAAAAACAACTCTTCCACAACCATAACACTCGGCTGATAGGTAGCTATAATGTCCTGCAATTCATGATATATACTTTGTAACCGGGACGGCACAGGTGTATGAGCAGGGGTTTCAATGCAACCGTAGGTCACCGGGCGAACCTGATTTCCCTGAAGCTTGACCACTCCGTAGCCCATGCGTGCGATACCCGGATCAATTCCCAAAATCACTCTGTCCATAAGAAACCTCCTGCCCTCTTATTCGTGGACAGGAGGCCAAATTCCTGTTTGACAATCCTAAATCAATTCAATCACTGCACCGCCAACAATAGCTTCAGTCACTTAAAGCGCCCTTGCATCATTCGCCTCGGGCACTTCGCGAATATACACAGGCATGTTCACAAACCACATCAGTTCCGGACTGAGTTCCCATGCAGCGTGATCGGTTTTGAAACTCACTACAGCATCATTACCAATCGGCCGAACTTCGACCTGGCGGCGACCATCATGATATAAGGTCAAAAACATGGCATATCCGGACGGCGCCTCGTCCTGCTGCCACACGTATTGCAGCGAGGAACTCTGCATCCCAAAATCAGTCACTGCAGGGGTATCTGCATAGCTTGTTACCGAAAGAGCGACAAAACCAGCTGCAGCCGTGATAGCTGCAATCCATAGGCGCAAGCATGTCGGCATTCGCTTGCACAGTTGCATGCGAAACTTCTCTGCGTATTCAAGAGTGCTGCCGCCAACTTTCCCTAGTCCGTCCGCCATGTTCATACACCTCGTTTCCGAGTTAATCTAGCCATAGTATGACACGCGGCGGAAACATTATTCAGGATATGGAGAAGTTACAAGCCACATTGGCCTATGACTCGGCAACCTCCAGATTCGCGTATACGTTCTGGACATCGTCGTGTTCCTCTAATGCATCAATCAAATCAAGTACTACGTCAGCATCATCTGCAGCTAAAGCGACCGTCGTTTTGGGCTCGTATGTCAATTCTGAATCCTGAATCCTCAGGCCCTGCTGCTCAATTTCATCGCGTACCTGCGCGAATTCGTCAGGTTCAGTCACAAGGATAAATTCTTCATCCGTTTCGCGCATATCCGCAGCTCCCGCTTCTAATGCCTGCATCATCATGTCGTCGGTGTCCAAAGCGACGTCTTCTTTAGCAAGAGTAATCATGCCGATTTTATCGAACATCCACGCAACACATCCCGATTCACCTAGATTGCCTCCGCGTTTCGAAAAGATGTGTCGAATATCGGCTGCACTTCGATTGCGATTGTCGGTGACAATATCCATCATGACGGCCACACCATTTGGACCGTACCCTTCATACATCACTTCTTCGTACGTGACGCCTTCCAGGGTGCCTGTGGCCTTAGCAATCGTTCGGGCGATGTTATCAGCAGGTACGTTGCTTTGTTTGGCCTTTTCAATTGCCGTTTTTAGCCGGAAGTTTGTGTCAGGATTACCTCCGCCTTCTTTCGCTGCGAGGTAGATGTCGCGGGATAGCTTTGTAAACAGTTGACCGCGTTCTGCATCTTGCTTACCTTTACGACGCTGGATATTATGCCACTTTGAATGCCCTGACAAAAGTCATCCTCCTCTCACAGAGTACTACCGTATGCTACCATACTTTTGTTTTGCATTACATGTACACAGACCCATCTCAAGACAGACGGTTCAGACCTAAGACGTCCTAGAGACCCCAGTCTCGAAGATAGCGGAAATCAATTCCGACCGTACGCGTTGAAACCTTTGCAATGACAGGAGGTTGACGCTTATATTGGTTCCGTCTGATGCGCGTGGTCAAGAGTTCCACAAGAGCAGCGTCGTAGCCTTCATCGACAAGCTTCCTGGCATCTTTTCTTAGGTCCACCAATTGAACGAGAATTTCGTCTGCTTCATCGTACCCAAACCCAAGCTCTCCTTCGTCGGTCTGACTCTCCCACAAATCAGCAGAAGGAGCCTTCTTTAAAATGCTGTCTGGAACACCCACGAACTCAGAAATCTGGCGAACCTGATGCTTGTATAAGTCTCCAATCGGATTTAAGGCGCTGGCCATATCTCCGAACTGTGTTCCGTAACCAAGAAGCAATTCCGTTTTGTTGCTTGTCCCAAGCACAAGCGCCCCGTAATAGGCGGATAAATCAAACAATGTGCTCATGCGCTCACGCGCCATGCGGTTCCCTCTGCGCAGCGGAACCGCTTCTTCCCCCAGAAGCCTGTCCAGTGTCTCAAAGTATGCGTCAACGGGCGTCGTGATGGGGACCACCAGATGATGGACAGCGAGATCGTCGACGACCGCTTGTGCATCCGCCAGACTTGACGGCGAACTGGTTTTGTACGGCAGCAGCACAGCGTGGACATTGTCCTTGCCCAGAGCTCTCACCGCCAAATACGCAACTAAAGCCGAATCAATCCCACCCGACAGGCCAAGAATCACTTTTCGAAAACCTGCCTTCTCCACTTCATCTCTGATAAACGCGGTTAGAACCCTCGTTGTGAGTTCGGGATTGACCTTCAGCTGTTTCGCGAATTCCTGTTTCATCTCCAAAACTCACCCTTCTCTATCGTTTGCAGCCGTCGAAGCTCCTTTTGAACCAAGTCCGGCCGCTCGTCTCGCAACAAAGGCACCGTATACCTTGCCCGACGCACATCATCCAAGTCGATGTCGGCAAACACCAGGCTTTCTTCCAATACGGGGGCTTCAGTAATGAGAACGCCGTCCGGGCCAACTACGGCAGAACCGCCGAAGAAGTTTAGTCCATCTTCGAAGCCCGTTCGATTCACAAATGCAATATGGACACCAAACATCTGCGCGTAGACCTCGAGCAGCCGTTTCCAAAACAGATGTGACCCGAAACTCTCCGAGTCCGATGCACTCCGCGACGGACTCGAAGCCATCAGCACCAGGAGTTGAGCGCCGCCGAGAGACAGCAAATAGGGACTGGTCACATGCCATGCATCCTCACATATCAGAATTCCTCCTGACCCTGCTTGTCCCGAAAACGTATTAAATTCGCTTCCTTTGGCGAAGTACCTGGATTCATCAAACAAGGTATAGGTAGCTAAGTAAACCTTGCGGTGAATTGATTTGATTTCTCCTTTAGAGGCATACACCGCACTTATGTAAAAGGAATGAGACGGCGTCTCTTCCACAAAACTGAATGCTATGTCAATGTCTTGGCTCTCGGCAACCAACGCGGAAATATCAGGATGCGAAAGAGAGCGGGCTACGTCAAGAACCAGGTCTTGCACATGATACCCGGTTAAACCCAACTCAGGAAAAAACACTACATCCGCGTTCTGTTTTCGTGCTTCTAAAATGTACTGCATGTGTTGATTCAAGTTTGCTTCAACGTCACCCAGTTTGGGTTTAATCTGGGCAAGCGCAAGCCTGCGTTTCTGTTTCAAAGTCCGTCCACTCCTCTGTATGCATCCATTACCAGTTGCACCCGATGGCTGCTGCCTCAAAGCAGCCACAAACAGCAATACAACATGATTTCGTCGAACGAATCCCATTCAGTATAAATTTGCTCTGTCACTGGGGCAAGTATCCTAACCGGAGACAACATTCTCTTCGGCCAGCAGCCTTAGCCGCAGCCTCTCTTTCGTTGCTGCCGTCCAAACTCTGTCTCGCCCTTGTTCAGGACACCCATACGCCACCCATTCTACAGTAGTTCGAATCAGCAAGTCAGGGAACCACAACAGTTCACTCATCCATACCCTCTGCTCTGGACCCATTGGAGCATTCCGGTTGTAGACAGCAAGGCTTTCGCGAAAGTCACCAGGTCGCAAATCACTAAAATGAAGCGAGTGATTGCACAGCTGCAAGAGGTCTAAAAAAGGCAGATCATACCCGGCTTGGTCCAAATCAATCAGGGAAATGTGCGGCTGTCCGTCGCCGCTGAACAGCAGATTATGAGGCGCTAAGTCACGATGACAAAAGGTTGACTTCCCTGTAAGGGGTTGCCGTGAGAGTCCTTCCAAGACGCGGCTCATACTGCGAAACACATGGATTTCCATCGCTCGCAGTTCCGGCAGCTTGTGAATTGCGACGTTCCATGCTTCGGTCATGGCCCTGTATTTTCTCACCAGACGACTTTCCAAACTTGCCGTGGCGAGCACAGACCGGATGTCTGAACTCACATATTGTCCCAGTTGATGCATTACTCCAACGGTGGCAAAGGCGGCAAGACGCTCCTGCCGGTTTTCCAATTGAACGTGGTGTCCTGCCAACCAAGGCTGTAAGTAACCTTTTTTCTCCCCGTTTTCAATGGTGGACAGATAGAGTCCTGTCCCGTTGGAGACAGGAGCGGCACAGGAAATGCCGCTCTCTCCAAGCAGTGCCTGAATTTTGTTCATCGCATGAAATCTCTGCTCTGTATCTCTGGCCCTTGCTTCCTTCCATATCCAGCGGCTGTCGTCGTCACAGACGATTCCGCTGACGGTCTTCATCGGAATGACCTTGACTGCAGTTAATCCGTAATGGCTTTCTAGCAACCGGAGCAGGGACTCTGTTTCAGTCATTGTCAGACTGGGGATGAGACTTCTTTGTCGACGAAAGGTCATAGTTTTTAACTTCCACGTCGGTGAAGTCAGTCATTCCCCATTCCGGAAAGCTCTCGCCGTCTCCATAAGGGTGGTATGCATCTGTGCCTGAAGCGTAACCGCGGTACCCCGGTTCGGCTGTGTAGCCGAATCCGTAGCCGGGTTGAGCATTGCCGTCGAGGTACGGGTTGTAGAAATGGTATCCATAATACGGATACTCAGCGCCCGGTTGCTGCGGTGTTCTCCACCAATACTCATCACCTCGCGGCGGCATATGTGTGTGCGGTCCGTAAGACCCAGGTTCCATACCATATTCGGAAGGCTGCGGCATACCTGGATAGCCGTCTGCTGTTTGAGGCGGATACACGCCGGGATACTGAGCACCAGGATATGCGTAAGGCGATGGATAACCTGTGACTCCTTGTTCCACAGTTGCACCATAGGGCCACGGACTGGGTGCAGGGTAACCGTGCGCGTGACCAGGCGCACCCGTACCGCCTTGGTGCTCCTGTGGATGCATGCCGGGATAGGGTATTGCCGGATGCGATCCCGCTTCATCAAATCCAAACGCCGGCACATACACAATGTCGCCGTCATCCAGAGTGCCGGGACTTTCCTTGGGGTTCAAGTGCTGTAACTGACTTGATGAAATACCGTATTTGTCTGCAATCTCTGTCCACGTTTCACCCGCTTTTACCACATGGGGCCACACAAACCCAAAATACGGAGGAACAGGTGAATCTGCCTGTCCGGTTCCTTTCTGAACATGGTGGTGACTTTGACCAGCCTTCGGTACGGGCATTTTTTGTACCGATTCCGGTTGTACCGGATTGTTGCTTGCATTCGATTTTGTCAGCTCCGGAATCATAATGACTGACCCAGGCTGTAGTTGATTCGGATCCCGTATTTGAGGATTCGCCGCAACCAGCAGATTGAGGCGAATTCCTGTCTTTTTGCTGATTGACCACATGGTGTCGCCGTCTTTTACAATGTACTTCTTCATGCGCCGACCTCCTATTCATCCAACTCGGCAGCATCCTTTTCAGACGCATCTGAAACAGTATATGCGCCTATGAAAAAAGTGCCTATCGGGTTGCGAGAAATGGGCGCACGGTGAACAGTGTCAGTGTGACGAAGACATTGTGAAGTAAGTGACTGGCGCGGTCAGATGAATGGTTACGGGTTTTCCTTGAAAGGGTTGTTGAACCTGCACCCGGGCCGTCAATTTTAAATAAACCACGTGAGTCGCTGCGTCCGGAGGAACAGGTCGGGTCACAACGTCCAAGGTAGAATGTACCCGGCCCGAGAGAGAGAGGCGGACAGGAACTTCTGCAGTAAAAGGGGACAGCCAGGAGGCACCCAGCAACTGCGCCAGCGGTACCTTCACTGTCTGCCGGGCAAGGTTTTTCAAGCGTGCATTGGCATTATCCTCGACCCTGTGTTGAAAATCCATCAGCTCTGTAAAGTCAAGTTGGGAGACACGGACATTTCCCTGTGCCCTGCCGGAGTCAATCAACTCACGGGCATCCGGCATGGTTGGCAATTGCTGTTCGACGGACTCGCTTAAGACCATTGTACCGACGTCACGGGCCGTACCGTCGGCCGCTTCCTTGACAACCGGTGACAACCGAACTTCCATAATCCACATCCAGGCCGCCGCGAGAGCCAATGTCATAAGGAAGATGCCAATCCAGCGCCACATACCGCGTTTTCTCGGTGCGACGGCAGTGTCCGACCGATTTCGTTTGCGCCCGGGACGCGCCTGAAAACCTCGCTGTACCATAAACAAGCCCCCCGAACATGTATACGCGTCGGGAGGCATCTGTTTGCATACTTTGTACTGCTTTTGTCTCTATCTTTTGATTCGGACAAATTTTCGTTTACCGACCTGAAGCACTGCATCTATGGGAAACTCAAGTTCAGCATTGGGGTCTGTCACTTTCTCTCCATTCATTTTCACTGCCCCCTGCACCACCATGCGTCTGGCCTCGCTTCGACTTGGCACAAGTTTGGCATCAACCAGTACACCTACAATCCACTGCGGCCCTTCTGCAACGGAAAGTTCCGGCATATCATCAGGCACAGCGCCTTGCTGAAACACAGTCTGCCAGCGCTCAACCGCTTCCGTTGCAGCAGACGCGTTATGAAAGCGAGTGACCAATTCCTGAGCTAGTTGCATTTTCAAGTCTCTGGGATGAATTGTACCCGCATCCAGTCCGGTCTTGATGACTTCCAGGTCCGGCAAAGCAATGTCGGAAACCAATTCGAAGTATTTCACCATAAGTTCATCCGGCATCGACATAACCTTCCCAAACATGGAATGAGGGTCTTCATCGACACCGATATAATTGCCAAGGCTCTTGGACATCTTCTGGACACCGTCCAGACCTTCCAGCAGGGGCATCATAATTGTCACCTGTTGGTCTTGACCGTACTCGCGCTGAAGTGTCCGTCCCATGAGCAAATTGAATTTCTGATCCGTTCCCCCCAGTTCGATGTCGCTCTTCAATGCCACAGAGTCATAGGCCTGCATTAATGGATAGAAAAACTCGTGAATGTGAATCGGTCTGTTCTCACGAAACCGTTTCGTGAAGTCTTCGCGTTCGAGCATCCGTGCTACAGTAAGAGTCGAAGCCAGTTTAATGACATCTTCAAAGTTCAGCGGTGCAAGCCACTCTGAATTAAACACAACTTTCGTCTGCTCAGGAAGCAGGACCTTAAAAATCTGCTTTACGTAGGTCTCTGCATTGGTCTTTACTTGCTCTGCAGTCAACTGCTTTCTCGTCTCCGCCTTATCGGTCGGATCGCCAATCCTCCCTGTAAAATCCCCAATTACAATATGCGCTACGTGGCCCAACTCCTGCATTTGGCGAATCTTGTGCAAAACCACCGTGTGCCCTAGGTGGATGTCGGGAGCCGTTGGGTCGAGGCCCAATTTGATGCGAAGCGGCTGTCCTGTCGTCACTGACTTGGTGAGCTTTTGTTCCAAATCTGTTTCAGGAACAATCTCAGCTGTTCCCCTGCGAATCGTTTCAAGTTGTCGCACAACTTGTGCCTTCACGGTCTCTGGGTCAACGTGTACAGTTTTCTGTTCCATCCCTCTACCTCCGGTTTCATACGTCACCTTAGATGCGAGATGCGCGTTTGAGACGCGCGTTTGCTCGTTAAAAAAACCCCATCCCTACAGAGGGACGAGGCATTATCTCGCGGTACCACCCAATTTGCCAAAGTCTTCTGCCAGCCTCTCAAACCCGTTTTTGCAAAGGCCACTTTTCACAATGCACCCATGGGACCGGGACCTGCAACACTGGTTCAGAATCATTTGACCGCTTTTACAGCTGATAACGGAGCTACCGGTGACGACTGATGCCGCCACACCTCCCAAGGCGTACTTTCAACAGCAGACCTGACCGGTTTGCACCACCACCGGCTCTCTGAACAGGTACTCTCCTGTCTAAAACCTTGCTCTTTGGCTATACGGTGTATATTTAACACACAAATTTGCGATATTGTAGCAATTAGGACAACGTGTTGTCAAACGGTCACTGGAAGACTCATCCTATTGACTCTATTTCTCCTATATAATCTTAACTTTGACCCGTATTTATACAACTACTATAATCAGGCTATTGGGAGGAGGAAGAAATATGGAGAAAAACCCGAAGCAACCGTCTCAAGACAAAAGTTCGGGTAAGCAAAAAAAGCAGCGTGCAAAAGCTGCCAAACGCGAACGAAGTCGCTGGAGATGGCTGTGGTTCGGTGTAAAGACTGCTGTCATTATTATCGGTGGAGGAATGGTTCTTGGCCTTGGCGCCGGTACCGGATATGCGGCAGCACTCCTCAAAGGATTACCTAAGATTTCTGCCAAGACCTTTGGGAATCTCAGTCAGCCGTCGATTGTGTATGATAGCAGCGGCCAAGTAATCGGTAAATTCGCAAAAGACGGAAATCGAGCTCCGCTGAAAAATTTAACTCAGGTGTCGCCGCATCTCGTGAATGCCTTCATTGCCGCAGAAGACCGCACTTTTTGGACAAATAAGGGTATTAATCCACAGGCAATGGCAAGAGCTTTTTTCCAAGACATCACGACGCACCATATTAAAAGCGGAGCCAGTACCATTACACAACAGGCTGTTAAACTGGCCGTATTTCCAAAGCAACAGCGCACCATCAAGAGAAAGGTGCAGGAAATTGCACTTGCCCTGAAGCTCAACAACATTCTGACAAAAAAAGAGATTATGACTGACTATATGAACTGGGTGTATATGGGACAACTCGGTCCGAACCCAGTTTACGGTGTACAGGCAGCATCTCAAATTCTGTTTCACAAAGACGTCAAGAACCTGAATCTGCCGGAAGCTACGATTATTGCAGCCATCCCTAACAACGCATCCTATTTTTCCCCATATATTTATACAAACAGTAAGGGATGGCAAATCGACCTGACACATGTGAAGCAGCGTCAGAAGTA
Organism: Alicyclobacillus sp. SO9; assembly: GCF_016406125.1. Taxonomy (NCBI): domain Bacteria; kingdom Bacillati; phylum Bacillota; class Bacilli; order Caryophanales; family Alicyclobacillaceae; genus Alicyclobacillus; species Alicyclobacillus sp. SO9. The sequence continues at coordinate 3,410,071 of NZ_CP066339.1, forward strand.
TATTCTAAATCAAATGCTGACACACAATCTGATTACAAAAAGCCAGTACGACAGTGCGCTGAGCTTTAACTTGAAGAAAGACATTCATTTGCCGCAAGCGCCTGTAAACCAGCAGTATCAGTATTTGATGCAGGACGAAATTCCGTACCTTGCAGCCAAAGACCTCGGTTATCCGAATACGAAGCAAGGTCTTACCGATACAAAAAATGCCTTGGCAACAGGCGGTTATCGCATTTACACGACCATTGATAAAAGTATCCAAGACCACGTCAAGAAAGTGCTTAGCGAGTCAAAGTGGTACACAGGCACTCTTAGATACTATACCTTCAAAAACAGTAAAGGGAAGACCATCAAGATTCCTAACCAATATCAGACGGGTGCCACAGTGATTGATAATAAGACGGGTGCCATCCTCGCCATCGGAGGGGGCAATCCTCACGAGAGTAAGAAACTTACAGATGATGTCGATCACTCTGACATAGCGAGGAGACCCGGTTCATCTATTAAGCCATTACTGGATTACGGCCCCGCCATCGACATGCACATCTTAACCGCTGCAAGTCCCATTAATGACGCGCCGTACCGCTATCCCAATCCCCCTTACACTCAGGTTCACGACGCTGAAAGTTTTTGGCACGGCATTGTGTCAGCGCGTACTGCCCTTGTTCAGTCTTACAATGTTCCTGCCATCAAAGTCCTCACTAAAGTAGGGGTGGCAAACGGAGACAAGTACTTAGCTAAAATGGGTATAGATGGTAAATCAAAAACCGTTGACGGCAATCCAACTTTCATCTCAAAGGCAGACAACAGCAAGTACAATGACCAGGTCTTGCCGTCTGCTATTGGCGGACTAACATACGGCCTCACAACGCAGCAAATGGCCAGTGCCTACACGGTCTTTACCAACCAGGGCGTGTGGAAACAGAGGTATATGATTGCCAAGATAACGGACAGTTCAGGGCACACCGTCTACAAGAACAAGCAAACGGTCAGACAGGTGTTTTCACCGCAAACAGCTTATATTTTGGACACCATCATGCGGGACGTGGTGCTTCATGGAACTGCAAAGTTGGTGGGTAACCACTTTGGCAGCACACCAGTCTATGGCAAGACCGGAACAACCAACAAACAACGAGACGGCTGGTTCGTTGGATTCACCCAAGACTATACTACAGCCTTGTGGACAGGTTATGACTATATCAGACCGATTCCAGGTAATGTATACAATCGCAAGTTCTACATCTGGAATGCCTTAATGGATCCGCTTGTGAAAAAAGAGCATCCAAAGACCATTCAGAACCCTGGCGGCATTGTTTCTGCAAACGTCTGCGAGTATTCCGGTAAACTGCCAAGTGCCGTGTGCAAAAAATTGCCTCACGCTGTCCACAGTGAGATTTTTATTAAGGGGACGCAACCGACAAAACCAGGCAACGTCGTGCAGCAAGTTGAATATACGGTCTACAAAGGGAAAAAGTACCTGGCTACTACCAATACACCGCCAGCTCAGGTGCAGACCGGTATTTTCATCAAACCCTGGTTCAAACCTGGCAGTACGCCAACCAAGACAAGTTATTTGTACATCCCGACCAAGCCGGACCCGAGAGGCGGAACCGTGCTGCAGCCGTTACCGTCAAACAAGCTTGTGAATCCGCCGGCGGCCCCGCAGAATCTGCAAAGCAATGTACAGCAAGGTCAAATTCAGATTCAGTGGAGTCCTGTAAAAGGAGCAGACAGCTACAGCGTCTACCGGGCGACTTCGGCCAACGGACCGTATTCGAAGGTCACGAGTTCACCCATTACGTCCACAACTTTCATCGACACATCGGTGCAACCTGGAACTCCGACAGTCTACTACGAAGTGTTTGCTATCCAGAACCGCCTGCGCTCCAAGCCTTCAGCACCGCTACAGGTCAATCTGCCTGGAAGCGGCGGACAAGGCGGCAACGGGGCAGGAGGCACACCCGGCAACAGCACGACTGGAGGGGGCGGAGGCGGAAGCAACCCGGGAACTCCGTCCGGGGGCGCATCGGGATCGCCGAAGAAGCCCGCAACCTCCGGTTAACGCCGCGGGCTTGACATGAAATGACATGAAGTAACGCAGGACAAGCAAAAGGAGTGCGATTGGCAGTTCTGTTCGCACTCCTTTTTTGCTGCACATTGTTTCCAACCAAAGTCACAGGCTACAGCGCCACATCAATGACTGTGGCACCGTCTCCGCCTTCGCCGGGTCCGCCCGAACTCCACGACGAAACCTGCTTTTGAGAAGACAGATGCTTACGAACACCGTCTCTCAGCACACCTGTGCCTTTTCCGTGAATAATCGTAACTCTGCCCATATGAGACACAACTGCATCATCCAGGTACTTATCAACTACGGGTATGGCTTCTTCTACTGACATTCCCCTGACGTCCAGTTGAAGGGGAATTGACCTTGCGAAAGTCCCTCGTGACACGCTGACTTTCGGTTGCGTTGATTTGGGTCTCTCAAGGACCTCAAGGTCGCTTGTCTTGACCTTCGTTTTTAGAGCACCTAATTGCACGACGACGTCCCTGCGGTTCGGAGAAATTTCCAAGACCTCCCCTTTCTGACCCACACTCAGGACACGAACGATTGCACCCGGTTCCAGCGCTCCTGTCTGTCCTGCTTGTCCTGTACGAGCCTTTGCACGGGGCAAGTCAGGCATAGCCTCTTCGAGCGCCTTGCGCATCTCTACCAACTGATGGTCTTTCAACTGCCCGTTCCGGTGTTCCTTTCTGAGCTCTGTAATGATGCGGTTCGCCTCAGTCTTGGCTCGGCTCAGTATCTCCTGTGCCTCTGTTGCAGCGTCTTGCAGTAAGACCCGTTCCTTGTCCTGTAGTTCCTGCCACCGATCCTGTGACTCCCTTAGCAGTTTGTCGGCTGTGGCTCTGTCCGCCTCAGCCTCCATTCTCGCTGTATCCGCCTCGCGATAAGCTGCCTCCATTTTCCTAATCAGGTCCTCTACGTGCACATCTCTTGTATTTAATTGGCCTCGTGCATCGTCAATAACAGACTCGGGAAGTCCCAATCGATGGGCTATAGCCAATGCATTAGAGCGCCCTGGTACACCCACGAGCAGCCGATAGGTCGGTCGAAGGGTCTCCACATCAAACTCGACACTTGCATTAACAGCGTGATTCGTCTGAAACGCATACGCCTTTAGTTCCGCATAATGTGTTGTAGCCATGACTGAACAGCCTCGTACGTGCAAGTCGTTTAAGATGGCAATCGCAAGGGCGGCTCCTTCAGCGGGATCGGTCCCCGCACCAAGTTCATCAAGGAGAACGAGACTGGTGTCAGAAACACGTTCAAGCATCGAAACAATGTTGCGCATATGCGAGGAAAAGGTCGACAGACTTTGCTCAATGCTTTGCTCATCGCCAATGTCTGCATAAACGGTGTCACACCAACCAATCAGACTTCCATTGGCAGCAGGTACGAAGCAACCGGCCATGGCCAAAAGCGTCAACAGTCCGATGGTCTTCAACGCAACCGTCTTTCCGCCTGTGTTGGGGCCTGTTACAACAACCATGCTGTAGCTCTCACCGATGGTAAGGTCGAGGGGCACTGCTTCGTCGCGATTGATTAACGGGTGCCTTGCACTTCGCAGTTTCCAAACTCGGTTTGTTGTTAAAACCGGCTTTTCACAGTGTTCCGCCTTAGCATATTGAGCTTTCGCAAACCATAAATCAAGCCGGGCCAACACTTCTGCGTTCGTTTCCAACTGGTCAGAAACGCCAGCGACCAGCGCGGATAACTGTTGCAGGATACGCTCGACTTCGCGCTCTTCCTCCAACAAAATTTCTTGTACGCGGTGGCTGATTTCAACGGCTGCCGCAGGCTCAATAAAGACGGTGGCACCGCTGGCAGAGTAATCGTGGATAATTCCGCGAATTTGATTCTTATGCTCTACTCGAACGGGCAAGCACAGACTGTTGCCGCGAACCGTAATGACAGGCTCTTGCAGCATTTTTTGGTGGCTTCTCAGCATTTGCTCCAGAGTTTGCCGTACCTTGGCCTCCGCTTGTCTTCGTTGACTACGAAGCTGGCGAAGTGTCGGACTGGCACCGTCGTGAACGGTGGCTTCATCGGAAATGGCTTTTCGAAGTTCTTGTTCCACTTGACGCGCATCATAAATCAAATCGGCCTGTTCCCGGAGAATCGGATACTCGATGGTCTCATCAACACTCAAGACTGCTTGTCGAACACGACGTCCTCCATATAAAAAGTTGGCTAACGCAAGAAGCGCTTGTGGGCTGAGAACACCGCCAATAGCCGCCTTGCGCAAAGAGGGCCGCACGTCCGAAATCCCCCCAAATGGAAGGGGACCCATGCGAAAAGTCTCTCGCAATGCCTCGTCTACCGCATCAAGCTCGCGTCTAGCATCAGAGAGTGCAGATAACGGTGCAATATCGGCTACCAGTTCCTTCCCCAAACTGGAAGCTGCATAGCGGCTGATTTGCGCTCTCACTTTGTTCAGTTCAAGTATTTTTATGGCGTGTGCGTGCCGGTCTTCCGCCATCACTCTACCACCTTCGTCTGCTGTGCTGTCGGCTTCTGCGTGTAATGCGTGTAATGCGTGTAAAAAGTTCGTTTCAGCAGCCGAGTTCAAAATCCCACTCATTGTAACACATTTGAATTCTCCGACCTGTACATAATAAGGGCAGCACATGCAGAAAGGAGGCCCTCATTATGTTCTTAGGTACCATTGTGAGATTTATTGTATCTGCCCTGGTTCTCATGTTCACCGGTTTTCTGGTTCCTGGGTTTACACTGCTCGGGTTTTGGAACGCACTGGTCGCTGCTGTGGTCATCGCACTGCTGGGCTGGGCCATTGAAGCCTTGTTTGGACGACACATGTCTCCCTACGGACGCGGTCTTATCGGATTCGTGTCAGGTGCTGTGGTGCTATATCTGAGCCAACTGTTCGTACCGGGAATGCGTGTCACGTTGGTAGGAGCCTTGCTTGCATCACTTGTCATCGGGATAATTGACTTGTTTGTTCCCACTGAATTTAGAAAGAGGGCGGAGCGAAGGGTTCACTAAGGCAGTTTTTCAGTTTCTTCTAGTTGGAACGGCTGTCGTGCTGTCATTACAAACAGAGCAGCCCTCTAGAAGGGCTTCTCTGTTTGTATATAGGTGACTTCTGCAGCCCTAGTGTGACTTTCGTGCAGGCCAAAGTGTCAATACACGGTTAACCTGAACTTGAACTTGAACTTGAACTCGAACTCGAACCTGAATGCGTTGTTTGATGCAAAATTTGATTGACCGTCTTGCCCTTCAGCCACTGTATGACAGCCGAATTGTGCACTTGGTATTGGACACTAGGCTGCTGAATGTAGCTGGCCAAAAGGGCCCCCACGTAGACGAATACAATGGCAAAGATAAGCCCCGCGACCAGACCCGCCAGTCGGTTCACGGTTGACAATACAGGGAGCTGAAACAAAGTATCAATTAGCCCTACACCGTAACGCAACAGTATAAAGGAAATAACGAATACCACTGCAAAAGCCGCTGCATTGTCGAAACTACCCAAAAACTGATTTAAAAACGCGTTGTTCTGCTTTGGAAAGAGATGCATCGTCTTGATTGCAGGTGCAATATACGGCTGCAGCCAGCGAGCAAGAAAATAAGCAAGAACAGCGCCAAACAGTCGCGTTATTTGACGGATCAAGCCGATACGATAGCCGTTCCAGCCTCCTAAGGCAACAATGATGACGATAATGAGATCAAGCAGATCCACACTCTTCACGCTCCCAATGTCCGTGAGCCGTACACTATTTGTTTGAATCAGTTTGCTCATCTAACAGCTGTAGAAGACTGTCGTATTGGATTTGCAGCCGGTACAATTCATCAGCAATGTTTACAGCAGTCAAAACTGCGGCACGTTTCTCATCCAATTGTGGATTGGCCTGCGCAATCTCAGTCATGAGTTCGTCCACCTTATTTGCTACAGTGCGCATTTGCTCGACAGATGCATCGCCTCTAAGGGTGTACTCTGTGCCCGCAATGGTGACACGGAGGCGATTGACGTCATCACGGCTAGCCATCACACAATTCTCCCTTCATGCCGCTCTCTTTGCGTAGAAACCTTCACATTTCTTCGGAAGCTTCACGTTCCGTCAAAAGCTTCCACTGCAGAGAGACTCACGCTTTGCATAATTCGTCTTTCTATACGAAACTCCTGCATAAAATCCTACAAACACGTGCATCGATTCTTCTATCGCAGTTCATGGGGTCCCGCAAAGCGGACACAGAGAAACTCGACACACTAACCTTTCATCTGTCTTCGCTTATGTTCTCAGATGTGCATGATACTCCCTGTTCCACACCTCGAGAACACTCTGCACGGCTTCATCCACTTCTTCGTCAGTCAATGTCCGGTCTTTGGCCCGAAAGACAAAGGCCATTGCAACGCTCTTCATGCCGTCAGGAACATGTTCACCCATGTAGACATCGAATACACGGTACGTCTCAAGTGTGTCTGGTAGAACTGCTTCCACGGCAGCACTGGCTGCAGAGAGGAGTTCACCGGCTTCCACCTCTTGTGCGACTACGACCGCTAGGTCTCGTCGTGAGGATGGAAACTTCGGCAACGGAGTAACATTCCAGTCCAGTGACACTTTCTCAACAACCACATCCAGTTGAAACTCTGCATAGAGCGCTGTTCCTAAATCAAAGGCACCAGCGGTCTCTGGATGGAGTTCCCCAAAACTGCCTACTACCATACCTTCGACCACAACCTCTGCGTTTCTGCCAGGATGAAACCAAGGCGACTGACCCCGCTGAAACGCTGCCACAGACAACAATCCCAGGTCTTCCAACCAAGCCTCTACAATCCCTTTGACGTCGAAGAAGTCATAGTGTTCCACCTTACCCTTACTGCTGTTTGCACCCTCTTTCTGACCAAACCATAAACCAGCCCATTGCATGGTTTCCGTCGGCTGCTCTCTCAACGGGAGCCTAAGAGGTCTATACACGCGCCCAATTTCAAAAATCCTGCCGCCCAGAACGTGGCGAGCCACATTATAGGCTGCAACCTCTGCCAATCCAGGAAGCATGTGTGTGCGCAGTACCGTACGTTCCTCGGAAATAGGACGGAGCAGCGGTATCATTCGTCGCAAATCAGAGTGTTCATCCAGCCGCAGTGCATCCATCTTGTCAGGGTGTGAGAAGGTGTATGTCAGTACCTCACTCATACCGCTGCCGGAGAGAAGCCGTTGCACACGTCTTCTCACTTGCTGCGCTTTGTTCCTCACACCCACGGTCGTCGCTCCTTGCACTAACGTTGAGACGATTTCATCGAGACCGTAAATGCGCCCAATTTCTTCAATTAAATCTGCTTCAATCCCAATGTCTTTGCGTCGGCTGGGAATGCTCACATGCCAACTTGTCGGTGTCGATCTTTGAACCTCAAAGCGAAGACGACGAAAAATCGATTCCATATCATCCGCAGAGATGGCTGTTCCCAAGAGTTGATTACAGCGGTCCACAGAGAACCCAACACTCACAGAGGCATTCTCACGGTCTGTATTCAGCTCACTCACAACCGATCCGACGGCTGCAGCTGTACCAAATTGCTCCAGCAGTTGCTGAGTCCTCAGCAATGCGCCCCGAACGGCCGCCGAATCGATTCCTTTTTCAAAACGCTGCTGTGCTTCCGAGTGAAGTCCGAGTCGTTGACCTGCCCGACGGACACTGGGAGCATTGAAGGCTGCAGATTCAATCACAATTTCTGTCGTACCATCAGTAATCTCCGAATTTTCGCCACCCATGACCCCTGCAACACCTATGGCTCTATCGGGATCGGAAATCACAATGGTGTCAGCCGTAAGTTCTCTGGTCATACCGTCCAGCGTCACAATCTGTTCATTTTCACGGGCTTGCCGGACAACGATGGTCTGATTGTGCACTTCATCGAGATCGAACGCATGAAGAGGTTGACCCCATTCCAACATGACGTAGTTGGTGACGTCAACAACGGTGCTGATAGGCCGAACACCCATTGCCAAGAGGCGCATTTGCATCCACAGCGGAGAAGACTTAGACGTATCCTCCAGGTGCATCGCCAACGCGTCGTAGCGACTGCAAAGAGCTGTAGTCAGTTCTACTGTCACAGGAGCAGGACCTGGTTTCTGCTCGACCTCCACATCTTCCTTAAACATGACACGACGTTCAAGAATGGCTGAGACTTCATAAGCGAGTCCGCGCAAAGACATACAGTCAGCACGATTTGGAGTCAAATCCAGTTCGAGAATCGTGTCATCGAGGCACAGCAGTTTCACAGCATCTGCTCCGATTTCAGCATCCTCGGGTAAAATGTAGAGCCCGGTGGTCTGTTCCTTTGGCAGCCATTTTATCTCAAGTCCAATTTCCTCGGCCGAACAAAGCATCCCCTCAGATGCAATACCGCGCAGCTTCGCCTTCTTGATTTTGCCCCCCGGGAGTTTCGCACCCACAAGAGCCGTCGGGACTCTTTGCCCCGCTGCCACATTCGGTGCACCGCACACGATGGTCAGCAGTTCTTCTTGGCCGACATCAACGCGGCACACATTCAACCGGTCCGCGTCCGGATGAGGGGCGCAGTCAACGACGAGGCCCACAACCAATCCCTTTATTTCGCTAACGCGCGGCTCTACGGCGTCCACCGCTATACCTGCATTCGTCAGTTTTTCGGCTAGTTCTTCAGGGGAGACCCCTTCCAGGTCTACGACCTCTTCCAGCCACTGGTAAGACAGACGCATTCTATATCCTCCTCACAGCCTGGTGTATTCTCATATTCTCGAAAATTGCCGCAGTAACCGCAAATCGTTCTGGTACAACTGGCGAATGTCTTCAATGCCGTACTTCAGCATTGCAATTCGTTCTGGTCCCATTCCAAACGCAAAGCCGCTGAAAATCTTGCTGTCATAACCGGCGCCGTCCAGGACGTTCGGATGCACCATTCCCGCCCCCAGGATTTCCAGCCAGCCGGTATGTTTACAGACACGACAGCCGCTGCCTCCGCAGTTGGTGCACCGGACATCTACCTCTGCACTGGGCTCCGTGAAAGGAAAATAGCTCGGACGCAGTCGCACCTGTTGGTCTTTCCCAAACACTGCTCTCGCAAATTGTTCAAGTGTACCTTTCAAATCGCTCATGCGGATGTTCTTATCCACGACCAGTCCCTCAATTTGGTTGAATACATGAGAATGTGTCGCGTCGTCTTCGTCACGACGGTACACACGCCCTGGCACAATCACTTTGATGGGAGCATTCGGCTGCATGCTTTCCATGGTCCGTACTTGCATTGGTGAAGTCTGGGTCCGAAGCAGCAGTTCCTCTGTCAAGTAAAACGTATCTTGCATGTCCCGCGCAGGGTGGTCCTTGGGAACATTCAGCATTTCAAAATTGTACGTGTCTGTCTCTATTTCAGGTCCTTCGGCAATGGTAAAACCCATTCCCAAAAACACATCTTCAATCTCTTGGACAATCCGCGTAAGGGGATGGAGGCTCCCGTGAAACGGTTTCTTCCCGGGCAGGCTGATATCAACGCGCTCCGCGTCGAGCCGCCTTTGCAAGGCGACTTGCTCCAACTCATTTTGTACTTGCTCAAGAGCTGTTTCCAATTCTGACTTGACTTGATTGACGCTTTGGCCGAGTACGGGCCGATCTTCCTTTGCTAATTTGCCCATCTGTTTTGAAATTTGACTCAACTGACCCTTTTTCCCTAAATACTGTACGCGCCAGTCATCCAGAGTCCTTAAATCCATTTTGCCCCTTACGGCTTGCTCTCGAATTTCATGTAATGCCTGAAGGGCTCCATCTTGAAGTGAGTGTAACTCACCTTGTAACGCCGCTACGTCCACAATTGATCCTCCTTCTGTTCTGTCAGGTGATGAGCGAGAAGCCATTGAATCTCAGCCATCCAAAATAAAAAGCAATTCGTCAAAAGGGACGAATTGCTCGCGGTACCACCCTCATTGGTTCAGACGCGACTTTGAATTTTAGTGCGGTCTGAACCCACTCAGCTCCAAGATAACGGCTTGGCATCCGGTCGAACCTACTCGCGTAAGACCATAGTGAGAACACTTCCGTTGTTCTCCTACATTGCTTTCAGTACGACAGCTCCAGGGTGAACTTCCCAAACTCGCTCCATAGTCAGCTTTCAGTCAAGGCTGACCTCTCTGTCATGGACGCTGCTTTGGTACTCTCCCTTTCTTCGCCATTCACTTTACACCGATTCCGTTACAAACCTGCTCCGTTACAACGTAATCCGTTGCAACCTGCTCCGTTGTTCCGTTGCTCCGTCGCATTCTATGCGAAAGTATACAGAATGCAGCGTCCATCTGCAAGCAGCGGCAGGCAGTGCCACTGACTGGCTCCTGATTTTGCGGCCAAACCGACCCTAGTATGGGCCGCGAATCTCGTCTTTGACCTTCTCGTTGTAAAAATCGTTAAGCTTTGCCTTCTCCGATTCAGAGAAGGAAACAACCTTGGTTGCGCCCAAATTATCCTCTACTTGCTGTAAATTCTTAAACCCCGGAATTGCACAAGTGACTTCCGGCACGTCAAGAATCCAACGCAGTGCGGCACGCGTCATTGTGTCGCGATTTGAGGAGATCCAATCCAGTTCCTGTGCCAGTTGCACTCCCGTTTCAAAGGGAAGGCCCGCAAACGTTTCGCCGACATTAAACGCTTGTCCATCCCGGTTAAAGTTGCGGTGGTCATCTTCTTCAAATTGGTGTTTCGCAGTAAATTTTCCGGTCAGAAGACCGCTGGCAAGAGGAACCCGTGCCAAGATACCTACTCTGCGCGCTGCAGCTTTGGGAAACAGTTCTTGCATGGGCTTTTGCCGGAAGATGTTGAATATCACCTGTAACGCCTGTACTCCCGGGTAACGCAACGCTGCCAGACCTTCATCAACTGTCTCAACACTGACGCCGTAAGCCCGGATTTTTCCTTCCTGCTGAAGAGCGTCCAAAACTTCAAATACTTCGCCTCTCTCAATCACCCACTTCGGAGGGCAGTGAATCTGGTACAAATCAATTTGCTCGCGCTGCAATCGCTGCAGACTTCCATCGCAGAATTTCCGCACTGCGTCTTTCGAGTATGTATCTTCGCTCTCAATATCTGCGCCACGGCAGAACTTGCTGGCAATATAGATGTCATCCCGTCCTCGTGTCGCCTGTGCAAGCAGTTCCTCAGCGTGCCCGTCACCATAGACATCCGCTGTATCGAAAAAGTTGACGCCTTCATCCATAGCGGCCGCTAATGCCCTTAACGACTCCTTGTCATTGACTGAGCCCCAGGCGCCGCCAATCGCCCATGTTCCAAAGCTGAGCTCACTGACCTTAATTCCAGTCCGGCCAAGGCTGCGATATTCCATATCTGTACACTCCTTTATCTCGTCGTATAGCTGCTTATAGTGTAACAGGTCAATTATCGGCTTACCATTAACTTAACACCATCTTAGCACTATCTTAGCGCCATACCGCCAAGCCCGACCCGCGGATGGGCCGGGAGATCAGCGGGATGGAAGGAAGAAACCAGCGGTAATTCCTAATAACCAACTGAGATTGAAGTTACACCCTAATGATGGAATGAATTTGTCAGACGCTACCACGGACAGAGTGGGTGCAGAGGCGGTGCAGGCGCCTGCGCCGTCGGTTAGTGATCCTTTTGCTCCCTATTACAACACCCGCCACATGATAGTGATCGATTCGATCACTATCACCAACAGGCCGTCTACAATAGAGATCCCGTTGCTCCCTAACACCCACCCTCCATTGTGCCTCCCCCCACATTAGTGCCCTTTTATGACACTAATGCCTCGGCCAAGGGGGCATTAGGGATCCTTGCGATCCCTATCGCACCCCCTCTCCGACAATAGGGATCTTTCGAGGCACTAATTGCCAGCCCAGCCACCGCAGGCAATGCGTTCGAACGAAAAAATGAGTGGTAAACTGCCATTAGTCAACTGAAATTGAAGTTACACCCTAATGATGGAATGAATTTGGCAGCCGCTGTGACGGACAAAGTGGGTGCAGAGTCGGTGCAGGCGCCTGCGCCGTCGGTTAGTGATCCTTTTGCTCCCTATTACAACACCCGCCACATGATAGTGATCGATTCGATCACTATCACCAACAGGCCGTCTACAATAGGGATCCCGTTGCTCCCTAACACCCACGCTCCATTGTGCCTCCCCCACATTAGTGTCCATTTATGACACTAATGCCTCGGCCAAGGGGGCATTAGGGATCCTTGCGATCCCTATCGCACCGCCTCTCCGCCAATAGGGATCTTTCGAGGCACTAACCACCCTAACCTAGGCCGAAATGTTCGGTTGTTGAGGGGGGGCCTTGTCGCGTGCCTGCTGGCGTCCGAGAAAAATTGCCAAGAGTATTAGAACGGCGCCGATATAAAAACTGAAACTCGGCCGAGTGCCGACCATTACGACTGACAAGACCACACCAAAGACGGGTTGCAGATACAAAAACAGCGCCGCCACAGAGACTTGAATCCGCTGAAGAACCAACATCCACAACAGATAGGCGGCACCTGTGGATATGATGGCTAGATAAAGCAGACTCATCCAGTCAGCACTTGTCATTTGCTGGGGGATTTTTGCGCCAGTGAAGAACCAGGCCGGGACGCTGACCAAAAAACCTGTTAGTAGCGTACCCGCTGCCCCGGCCGAAGCGGGTACGCGTTCAATCAGCCGTCGAGAAAAAGCGTTATAAAATCCATAAAATGACACAGCCATCAACAGCAGTAAATCTCCTGTAAGATACCCTGTTTTACCCGGACGCGGAAAATCAGCGATTGCCCAAGCGCCAAGAAAGGCAATGAAGAGAGCCAGTCGCCGTCTCCACGGCACTCTCTCATGCAACATCACCGCTGCAACAATCGCAGTAAACAACGGTTCCATTGAAATCGATATCGCTGCAAGAGCCGGTGTTGAAAGAGCCAGTCCTTTCGTTTCCAAGTATACGGGAACTGTAAAGCCCAGCCCCCCTAACAAAAATGCTAGACCCACTGAAGTCTTATCCCAGCGGTTGTCCTTTGGCAGACGAAGAAACGGAACTAGAATCAGAGCGCCTGTCCCCAGTCGAACCATGGTTAAAAACATTGGCGGAATGTGTTTCGTGGCAATCGCTGTTGCGGGAAAACTTCCTGACCAAATCAGATTCGCAATCAATACGGCAATGATTCCAAACGCTTGCGTCGAACGGATCATGTAATCCTCCTGCTGGCTGTTAGCTGCTGGCTGCGTGCTGAAGCTCTTTCCAAAGCACATTGACATTTATCTGAACTGAAAGGAATTTATCTGCATTGGCGCGAATATACGCCATTATATAAAAACTCACAGCATCGGATTTGCTCGTACCATCTAAGTCACATACATCTAAGTCACATACACCTCAAGTCACATAGATGTTACGAACACACCAAAGGAGACCGAGTATGAAAGAAACTGGAAAGATTATTTCTTACACCAGCGGTTCCATCCCTGCTAACCTGGTCAGTCTCGCGTTTGCTACATATGTGCAGTTCTATTATACAGATTACCTGCAAGGAAGCCCGGAATGGATTGGTGTTGCGGCAACCATACAGGCCATCTACGCAACACTGCTGTATCCGTTTTTAGGCTACTTGTCAGACCGCACAACTTCTCGTTGGGGCCGGCGTGTCCCCTTCATTGTGTATGGCGCGGTCCCTCTGGGAATTGCGTTTATGCTTGTTTGGCTGGCGCCCTTTAAACCAACACACGTTCTGCTATTCACAGGTTATTTCTTCGTTACTTCCATCCTGTACGATACACTGTTTAATTTGACGATGGTGAATTGGTCCGCGCTGTTTCCCGAACTCTTCAAGTCCTCCCAAAGACGTGCTTATGCATCCGCTTGGAAGCAGATGTTTGGTATTCTGGGTTTAATTGCAGGTCTGGCATTGCCTCGAATGATTTCATCTGCTATCGGCTGGCCCTTGATGGGGGTAGTCTTTGGAATCCTCAGCATCGCAACGCTTCTTACCACGTTTCCGAGCATGGAGTTAAAGCGGAGAAGAGAAGAACAGCGAAACGCGACGCAGGTCCAGCCTGCGGAAATCGCGCTGCCCGTAATGAAGGCGCTTAAATACACTCTGGTGAATCGCTCGTTCATTACTTTTGTCGGTATGCGGTTTTTCGTACAATTCGCGTTTACCATGCTGACGGCAGACCTTTCCTACTACGCCAAATACAACTTGCACTTGTCCGGTACACAGCAGTCGCTGATTTTACTGGGAACCTTAGCCGTCGCATTGCCCCTAGTCTACGTTTGGGGCTTCATTGTACCTCGCTTAGGGGCATTTACCACAACAATTATAGCTGTTTGTCTGTTTGCTCTGGCCCTCATACCGTTTATTTTTGCAACCACATTTTTAGGAGCTGTGTTAAGCGGACTTCTGCTCGGTGTCGGTCTGTCCGGAATTCTCATGCTGACGGACGTACTCATATCTGACGTTATTGATGAAGATGAATTGCACACAGGACGGCGAAGGGAGGGCATGTTTTACAGCATTCACGGCGTTATCGTCGGCTTGGGAACACCCTTGCAGGCTGCTGTGACGGCGTTTGTTCTGGTCATGACGGGATACAAGGCTGACAGTGTCCAATCTGCGTCAGCACTGTGGGGATTTCGACTGATGATTACCGCCATCCCGTTTGTGGCAATCGTCATGGGAATTGCCTTTTTTATTGGCTACCCGTTGCGAAAACAGCGCGTAAAGGCGGTGCAGGAAGAACTTAGCCAGTCCCAATCACTGCCAAGTTAGCTTGTTGCGACTCTTTTCAGACCAGCAGACCAGCGTTGCAAGAGACGTCACAGTGCTAAAATAATCAATGGTATTTAAACCACGTCTGATTCGACTAGAAAGGAAGTAGAAAAGATGAACCTGGATTCCTTGTCAGCGTTAATGCCAATTCCAAATTTGCTTGACGCTAAAAAAGTGCTGTGTATTCAACCTCACCCTGACGATATAGACGTTGCCTCGGGCGGAACCGTCGCTCGACTCGCTCTTCAGGGAGCGGACATTACCTACCTTACCGTAACAGATGGAAGTGCCGGCTCCACCACAGCAACGGACGAGAAGAAACTAGCTGCAACTCGGCGTGCAGAGCAGACTAGAGCAGGGGATATCCTCGGTGTGAAAAACTACATCTGGCTTGACTATCCGGACAAGGACTATATCCATCTAGACGCCTTGCAGTCCGACTTGATTTCCGCCATTCGCAGCCTGCAACCAGACACAGTCATCACCGTTGACCCGTGGTTGCCCTACGAGGCGCACCCTGCACATCGAAACGTCGGACTCGCCGCAGCAGCGGCTGTCCTGTTCAGCGGAATGGGGAACATTGACGCGCAGGCTCAAGCAGAACCTTATTCTGTTCAGGCCATTGCATTCGGATTTACCTCCAAGCCCAATACCATCATTGATGTGGCTGACGTCTGGGACAAAAAGGTAGCCGCTGTTCAAGCCCATTACAGTCAATTTCCGGAGACTATCTGGCCTTTTTATTCGCAGTACCTCTCGGCAAAAGCAAAACAGTACGGCAGTTCCGTTCAAACCAGTGAGGGAGAGGCATTAAAAGTGTTTACGCCCATGCACCTGCACTGTAACGTCGATGCGGCAGACATGTAAGCAGAGGTAAGGACACCGACCCGTCATCTCAAGTCATTTGAGATGACGGGTAGTAATAACATCCCTGTACCAGTTGGCACTGGCCTTAGGAAAACGTTCTTGTGTTTCGTAATCAACGTAGTAGAGTCCAAACCTCTTCGAATACCCTTTCGCCCACTCAAAATTATCCATCAGTGACCACACGAAATATCCACGGACATCTACTCCGTCTGCCCTTGCATGCAGAACCTCGGCCAAGTGGCTGCGAATATACGCAATGCGCTTTGGGTCGTCGATAACCCCGGCATTCAGATGATCCTCAAACGCGGCTCCGTTTTCCGTGATGTAAATTGGCAGCGGACCATAATCAGCTGCAACTCTGGTTATCACTTCATACAGACCTTTTGCATCAACTCCCCACCCCATGTCTGTGCGCTCATCGCCTGATTCAAACATCGCAAATCCGGTCAGGGGATTGTCAGGGTCATTCCGAACGAAAACAGAGTGGTAGTAATTAACACCAAGGAAGTCTATGGGAAGAGAAATGATGTCCGTGTCACCTTGACGGGTAACCTGATGGATGCCAAGTTGGTGAAGCAGGTCTGGATAATTGCCTCTTAAGACCGGATTCAAAAACCATCGGTTTAGAAGCACGTCTGCCTTCACAGCGGCACTCGTGTCATCCGCTGTCTGTGACGCGGGTCGAACTTGCGTCAGCACATTTGTCAAGCCGATTTTGGCGTTGTCCAGACCAGACTCGCGAAATGCCTGGACAGCCGTACCGTGCGCGAGCAGAAGATGATGGGAGGCTGCCAGCGCTGAACTGTAGTCCTGAACACCTGGAGCATGTTCTCCTGTAACGTGTCCGAGGACACTGCTGCACCAGGGTTCGTTCAGCGTAATGAACAGTTGCACACTCTCGCCGAGACGATGAAATACAGCATCAGCGTATTCCGCAAATCGGAAAGCAGTATCCCGGTTCATCCAGCCTCCATTATCCTGCAACTTCTGCGGCAGGTCCCAATGATACAACGTCACAACAGGACGAATACTGGCCTCCTGCAAACCTTCCAGAATACGCCTGTAGAAATCTACACCGTCCGTGTTAATGCGGCCTGATCCATTTGGAAATAAGCGGGGCCACGAAATTGAGAAACGGTATGCATCAAGGCCCAAGTCTTTCATCAAAGCGATGTCTGATTCATATCGGTGATAATGGTCACAGGCGACATCACCTGTATCCCCACGGTCTGTTGTGCCGGGCTGGTGACTAAAAACATCCCAAATCGAAGTGCCGCGCCCGCCCTCTTTGGCACCCCCTTCAATTTGATATGCCGCCGTAGCTGCCCCAAGCCAAAAGTCTGCTGGAATCTCCATCAACAACTTCCTCCCTCTCAGAAAACTGTTACAGTGAGTGGTTGCCTGTCATTGGAACTGTTGAAGCCATTGTCCGTGAGCGTCAAGAAGTGCCTGTAGCAGCTTCTTCGCGACAGCAAAGGACGGTACTAGCGGATGAATTGTAAGGGCGTTCAAAGCAGATGTCGTATCACCCGTTACTGCTGCTTGCACTGTCAAATCCTCATACGCCTTTACGACTTGTAACAGCCCGCGGATTGCCGGAGACACAGGTTGACTGAGCTGCACCGGATGCGCTCCACCCGAATCAATGACACAGTTTACCTCGACCGTCGAGTCGTCAGGTAAGAACGGAATGACCCCATTGTTTTGGACATTGACTGTCTGGATGTCACGCCGATTCTGGTGAATAGATGTCATCAAATTCACGGCCACCAATGAGTAGTAAGCCCCGCCCCGTTGTTCAAGCTCCTTGGGCTTCTCCGTCAAGTTTTCGTCTTGGTAACGCTCAAACAACTCTCGTTCAATTTTTTGGACCACTTGACCTCTTGTACCCGTACTCTCATAGTCTTTCTGCAATTCGACCAAAACTTCGTCTGCCATGTAGTAGTAACGCAAATAGCTGCAGGGTATTGCACCCAGGCTTTGAAGCAACTCTTGGTCCCATGCTAAATCAGGAATGTTCGCAACGTCACCGTCTGTTCCGGTAGAGAGCAGATTAAGTATGTCTTGTGTTCTGTCAACACCTTGCACCAACACTTTTGTGATCCAGTGCAAGTGATTAATTCCAATTGTTTCTGTATTTACTTCCTCTGGCTTTACATTCAGCATTTTTGCAATCTGCATCTGTGTATTAATGGGGAGATTACATAGTCCAATGCACTTCACATTCGTGTACTGTTGCACAGCCTGAGTAACAATGCCTGCCGGGTTGGTAAAGTTGAGTAAGAAGGCCTCCGGTGCAAGTTCTTCAATGTCTGCGCAGACATCGAGGATGACGGGGATCGTGCGAAGAGCATTGGAAAATCCTCCAGCTCCCGTTGTCTCCTGCCCAATGCAGCCATACCGGAGAGGAATTTGCTCGTCTATCACACGCGCTTGCAATTGGCCCACGCGCAGTTGTGTTGTAACAAAGTCTGCACCAAGGATGGCTTCTCGACGATTCAGAGTCGAAGAGATTTGAATTGGAACTCCCGCTGTTGCAACCATCCTTTGAGCAAGAGCCGTAACCGTCTCCAATTTTGATTTGCCTTCATCTACATCCACCAGTACAACTTCTTTAACAGGAAACTCGGAGTAGTTTTGAATCAAGCCGTCAATGAACTCGGGAGTGTAGGATGAACCGCCGCCGATTACTGCAACCTTGATTGATTGTCGAGACACGTCTTCACTCCTCTTCTTCATCTCCATAGTCACTCTTCTCCATCTCCATGGCCACTCTTGTCCTTGCGTGGTCTCCTTTAGTCCCAAGCCTAATGCTTATTGAGAATATCCGAAACCCTGTCCCAAGCTGGCGACAAGCCGTTCAAACCAACGCTGTCGCAGGCTGTCATTAGTGCCCCCATTACAGGAGAGAAAGTCGGAATGCGGAGGTCAGCGTTTGGAATGCTTTGTGTGACCACACTCTCCAATTTTGCCAACAAGTCTTTGTTCCGTCCGCTCTGCACTATCGATCCCGTTAGCACAACAGGCACGACCACCCCCGCCGGCCACCCGCCCAGCTTTCGAAAAACGGCGACGGCCGCGTTCCCCAACTCGAGACCCATATTTTGAAGAAGTGAGATGGACACAACGTCTCCCTGGTCAGCTGCGCTATGCACAATTTCCGCTAGACTGGCGGGAACCGTTTCCCACCCTTCATCAAGAGCCAATTGAATCAAGTCCATCATGTTGTCTTTCCCAAAGCTGAGTGGTAACAGTTCCGTAAGAAGGGATTTCTCCTCTCTGCCTTCAAAGGACCGAACAGCCGTATGAAACGCGCATCGGGCCAATGCTTCGCCGCCGGCACGGTCACCAAGGAGATAGCCGAATCCGCCGACTTGAATCTCGTTGCCAAATGCATTTCGACCCACAGCATTCGTTCCTGTACCGCACACAATGCCGATTCCATTGCCTTGGTCTGTACCCAAACGCAGACTGCTCCAAGCGTCGCTTGTCAGCCCCCAACGGGCGAATCCCAGATTCTGCAATGGATCTCTCAACAGGTCCATATCTTCCGGTCTGTCTGCGCCAGCCAGACTGTAGTGCACATATGTGACATCTCTCTCACTTTTACCGAGTTTCGCGAGAGCAGTCTGCAAAGCCAAGCCAACGTTAGTTACAGACTGTTGCACGCCGCAAACCTGATGATTGCCGCATCCAGCCGTTGCTTCCGACAAAATCGTGCAGCTGTCGTCACCAATTACAGCTTTGGTCTTGGTGCCCCCTCCATCTACCGCTCCGACTAACATGAAGTTGGCCTCCCCCGAATCCTTCCAAGCTTAAATCCTTCCAATCACCCTTCAATTTGCTTCCAGTATATCACGAGGCATGAAGAGGATTACACCAGGTTGAATATGTGTTTGAATACCTAAAAATTACAAAACGCCGAGTTGCTCACACACACTCGGCGTTTACCCGTTACTCCTATACCCTGTTTTCCTGCGTACCGCTACACAATCTCGACAAAACGTCCGCTCCGTACCTCAAACCCCTTTTCAGAGAACCATTTTTTAAGTTCTTCTATACGCCGGTTCCCCTTTTCAAGAACTTGTGTGTCGGTAATGTGAGGCTCAGTGTTCGTAGAGGTGTCTACCTCCTCTGTGTATTCATAAATCGTGTGTTCAAAATCACTCTGAGCAGTGACAAACAAGGTTAGGGTGACATAGTACACAAATGACAATTCCGTCGCTTGAACCGAATCAAATACATCTATCCGTACCGACGAAATTTCGGATCGCAACATGTCATCCAGAAAATACTCTAAGCAAGAGAATTCAACCTTGTTCCTTGTTCGCACCGCTCTCACATAGCGTTCCTTGTTAGAATGAATTTCCATCATGGCGACCCCTCCTGGTCCGCTTCGGTGCATGACACTTTGAATCTCAGCCCCATTATCAGACGGCCCATGAGGGAGCTGTGGTTCACCGAAAGAGTCAACGCGAAATTTCTGAGCTCGCTTCCGTGCTCGCTTCCGTGCTCGCTTCCGTGCTCGTACGGTCCGTTCCGAACTTCCTTACCCCAATTTACTTTTTTACTCTAGTTCATTTACTCTAGTTCAACTCTAGTCACTTACTCCAGTTCATTTACACTGTCTTGATTGCGAAAGCTTGATTGCGAAAGCTTGACTGCGAAAGCTCGACTGCGAAAGCTCGACTGCGAAAGCTCGACTGACGCTTACCCGAACTTGTAGGTAATCCCGTAGCCGCCTTTTGGATACACCCACTCAATGTTACCTGCAGAACAACCAATACGGCATGTTCCGCATTCAATGCAGTTTTCAAATGCCACACTTGTCATACTCTCGTCGTCATGCCACAAGTAGACATCTGCAGGGCAGAAATAGTTGCAGTCCTTCGTTTCACAGTTTGCACAGACATCCTGGTTGCGTATCACCAAATGGGATTTTTCATCCGCCTTGTAACGAATCGCGAATAAACGTTCTTCAATTGACTGGCTCATCCGTTCATCGCCCTCCATCCTTTCATGGCCAAGCGCATGAGTTCCATGTTTCCTCCTGTGGCTTGACGCACTTGCTTAAACACTGCCTTTTGCTTTTCTTTCTTAGGTACTCCATCCGACAGGAAGAAATCATACAGTGCGTTGTTGATAGATTGCGGAAGTTCGCCAAACATCATATCTGCCTTGTCGTCGCTCAGCAGTCCATGTACACCCTTGTATTTCTTCAAGTCCTTGTGAATGATGGACTCACGAACAGCCCTGGTGTATTCAGACAGAGTGTGCAGAGTGAAGTCTCCGCGTTGGTGCGCAAGAACCGCGGTGTCACCCGCCATCTTTCCGGATGTCATTGCCAAGTTGGTACCCTCGCGGTGTACCGCATTGACCATCTGACCGGCGTCGCCGACAATCATCCAACCGTCTCCTGCCACTTTGGGCATCGAGTTAAAGCCGCCTTCTGGAATTAAGTGGCCCGAGTATTCCTTTGCTTCTCCACCTTGAATAAGACGGCGAATCATAGGATGCTGTTTGATACCATCAAGTACTTCATAAGGCTTAATATGTTTCTTTTTCAAATCATTAACCATAACGCCGACACCCAAGGACAGCGTTTCATTGTTGGTGTACAAAAATCCAAGTCCGGCCATACCGTGGGTTTCACCGATTAACTCAATGGTTACACCCTCGCCTTTTTCCAAGTTGAACCTGTCTTCGATAGTCTGCCGAGGCAGAGCAATGACCTCTTTCACGGCAAGAGACACCTCGTCAGGCTGCCATTCTCTATGTGCGAGCAGGGATTTTGCCAACAAAGAATTGACCCCGTCTGCCAAAACAACAATGTTCGCGTACAAATCCCCGTCATCCCTGTCTGTGCGAACACCGACAACCTTGCCTTCTTCCCTCAACAATTCAGTTACAACAGTCTCATAGACCGGGACTGCTCCAGCCTTCACTGCCTTTCCAGCCAACCACGCATCGAATTTAACCCGCAGTCCGGTCCAACAGTTGGGTTCTTTGTACTGTTCATTGCGGTAGCCCATCTTGGCTACACTGTCTTTGCCCAAAAGCCACATATTCTGTTCAATAACGGCTCGCTCCAAAGGTGCTTCCTTCCAAAACTCAGGGATAATCTCATCCAGCGGTTTGCGGTACAACACACCGCCAAAAATGTTCTTGGCGCCAGGGAATTCTCCCCGTTCTATTAATGCCACCTTCAACCCCTGAGTGGCCATGGTATAGGCTGCGATGCTTCCAGCCGGACCTGCGCCAACAATTACTGCGTCAAATCTTTCCTCTGCCATTGTCAACCCACCTCTTTTGGCCTTGCATGTTTAGACCGGATTTGCTACCTGTTTTTGCTTGCGTTCCATCCAAGCAGCCTTTAAGGCAGGTATAACATCCATCCAATCGCCTACAATTCCATAGTTTGCGATTTTGAAAATGGGTGCCTCCGGGTCCTTATTAATAGCAATGATATAGTCTGAGTTCTGCATCCCGACCACATGCTGCACCGCTCCCGATATTCCTACCGCAATATAGAGTTTGGGACGCACCGTCGATCCCGTTTGCCCCACCTGATAAGCGTGATCGATCCAACCGGCATCCGTCGCTGCTCGCGTTGCTGCCACAGTACCGCCCAATTCCTTTGCCATGTCTGAAAGCACGTCAAAACCCTGCGGCCCGCCAATACCTCTGCCGCCAGCAACAATCACCTGAGCGTCTTCCAAATCAACTCTGTCTGTCGCTTCAATGAACTCAAGAACTTCTGTGTCAATGGACTCAGGTTTCAAGACTGGCTGAACCGGAATAATCTCGCCCTTGTGGTCTTTATCAAACGGCAGAGCTTCAAAGGTACCGGATCGAACTGTTGCCATCTGCGGCTTGAATTGCTTGCACAGAATGGTGGCCATCATCTTTTCCGAGAACGCTGGCCGGCTTGCGTGCAACAACCGCTCCTCGTCGACGTCAAGCATCGTTGAGTCAGCCGTCAGCCCTGTGGGCAGGTGAGTGGCAATCGCCCCTGCCAGGTCGCGACCCGTGTACGTTGCACCGTAGAGTACAATCTCCGGTTTGTATTCACGAATGACATTCAGACAAATACGACTGTACGGTCTTGTGCGATAGTTTTTTAATTCCGGCGAATCACACAGATACGCGATGTCCGCACCATAGCCAATGGCTTCTTCGGCAATGTGTCTCACATTGTGACCGATGACCAGAGCCATCAACGGGGCATCGAGTTTCTCTGCCATGCGTTTGGACTCTCCCAGCAATTGCCACGAAACACTCTTAGCTGTTCCGTCTCTCTGCTCCACCACAACCATAATGCCGCGGTATTTTGACCAGTCGATGTCGCCTTCCGGCTGTAATCCAATCATTTTTTTCTTACGCTTTTTGGTTTCTGCCACTTTCTACACTTCCAATCCCCAACCGAGTTTTGTCGGCAGTTCTGTCTCATACAGACGGTCCAGCAGTGTTTCGACAGCTGCCTGGGAAGTTTCTGCCTCAATCATTTCCGTCTCCACCTGTTTCGTCTCAGGAACCCACGTTTTTCCAACGATGGTAGGAGAACCGCTCAGTCCAATTTTTGTACGGTCGAGATCTTCGAAGTCATTTGTCGTCCAGACAATTGGAGAGTAGCGAACACCTTTTAAAATTCCAGGAAGACTTGACCGACGCGGTTTGTTCAACTCAGCTAAAGCCGTGATGAGAACTGGCATTTTAGCCTTGACACGTTCTACCCCGTCTTCCAAGTGTCGATGAACGACAATCTCCTTGGTTTTCGGATCTGCACTCTCCACTTTTTGCACATAGGTCAGTTGGTCCCAATCAAGACGGCAGGCGATTCCAGGCCCAACTTGACCGGTATCTCCATCAAGCGTCTGCTTTCCGGCAAAAATTAAATCTACAGGGCCCCACTCGTCTTCGGCTTTCTGTATTGCCATGGCAAGCACATACGACGTTGCCAGCGTATCCGCGCCAGCAAATGCTCTGTCACTGACCAGAACACCTTCGTCTGCCCCCATCGAAACACACTGCTGAAGTGCCTTGTCCGCGGAAGGCGGGCCCATGCTTATGACAGTAACGCGTGCTCCCAATTCTTCCTTCAGTCGCAGAGCTTCCTCCAAGCCATGCAAATCATAGTAATTTACAATTGCTGGGACTCCTTGCCGTATCAGGGTATTTGTATTGGGATCAATTCGTATTTCGCGGCTGTCAGGAACCTGCTTAATACAAACGACAATATGCACTCGGTCTCACCCCTTCAGTTCAATAGTGAAATGTAAAAATTCTATGACTCGTTACAGACTCACTGTACATCCCTTGCTAACCTATCGGCAGAGCATGACATACTGTATTTTTTTATAATTCGAACTAGTCCGTATGTACTATCTCTGTACAGTTTGAGCTAGTCCAATTTTTCCCTGCGTGCAAAAAATATAAGGTCCTCCACTCCCTTCCGGCACTCTGATTGGTGAACAGAATTTAGGTGTTTCAGCTTTCCTTGCCCACTTCAACCAAAACAGATGCTGATAATAGGATTGAACGGGGGAATGGTGCGGCAGACGGAGTGGAACACTGGAGTGGGGCACTAATGAGGTATGTTGAAGCTAAAGGGAAATGGACCCGCCGAAACCAGCGGGTCCTACAGGCTTCGGAGAAACGTGTTAATGCGTCTGCGACGCCTGCTCCGACGCCGTTCTTTTAAACCTTCGAGTCCATACTTTTCATAACGGTGCTTATAGTCGTAAAACTGTCTTCGTGAAATGCCGTGTTCACGGCACGCTTCGCTTACATTGCCCAAAATTTCTGCCAATTCGAGAATGGAAAGCCGTTCATAGGCTACCAATTCTTCTCGGGTTACGTCATCTCGACTTCTTCGACAAGCCACAATAGGTACCTTTCGGTCCATGTCGAGTACCTCAAGAAACTTGCAGTAGAAGCAAAACTCCATATCCACATACCCGCGTACGGGGCACTCAACATGCCCCTTATACGCACGATGAACCTGCAAGGGATGCTTACGCCGTTTTTCCCGCAGCGGTTCGCGCAAGTCTTCATCAGTATCAGACAATGCCATCACCTGCATCGTTTTCACCTACCGTCGTGCTCACCATGGCATCCACATCGAATTCACCAATGTCTGGTCCCTGCTTTGCGTGCGCGATAAACTCCCTGCGGAGCTTGTCGACGTTGCCTGAGCGCAAGCGAACCATTGGACAGTGTGGCATGGAGCAAATAATGGTGTTTTCGTACCTTCTTCCCCAGACGCAATCAAGACCCTCTTGGCATAAGCTCATGGTGATCACCTCGGCATAGTTTGACTCTAGTGACGTCGCGCCACCGAATACGCTCGCCGCGCCGTCTGAGAGTTACAAAAATTCCTCAATCTTGTACAACCCGCGTACCTGCGCGGATTCGTGTAGGTAAGCTGTTTTCGTTTTCACGAATAGCGTAACTTTTGGCGACGGGAAAGTGCAGACCCAAAATTATCAATCAAGTTTAGTCCATTTGAACTAGTGAAATATACAAATAAGACCGCCTGAATCTGTGGAGTGTACGAATAGAGAAACCAGACGCTTGCTTTACAGTCACATTTTTGACACACTTTAGACAGAGGTTAAAACGGTGCCGCGAAAACACTTCGTCCTGCGGCATTTTGAAAGTAACTTGTTACCGGCGCATAAGGGGGGGTTCCATTGACTTCGAGTCAAACGCAAGCCGTTCTGCACAACTACTACGGAACGCTCTTAGATATTGTATTAATTGTCGCATTTCTCGTCGCATTAAAGCTTGCGATGGTATATTTTATGGCCATTATGTCCAGATGGGTTGACGAAAATGCAGCCAGCAGTGCAGCGCAGGCCAAGGCAGCAAAAGCGGCCCGTGTCAAAGAGCCTTTGAGTCGCACAATTCTCTGGTATGGTCTTGGAGTTGCTTGGCTCGTCAACGGCATCTTGCAGATGCGAGCAAATATCGTCATCGCATCCAAGTCATCACTGTTACATCAGCCTGCGTTTTATGCTCAGCCGCCCTGGGTCCATCACTTACTCCAGATGACTATCGATGCGTTTGCGGCACACCCCATTCGCAACAACATTTGGTCAGTGTTTATCCAGTTAATCATTGGGTCTGCAATCCTCGTCGGAAAAGATAAAATCTGGGGAAAGGGCGGTCTCTGGCTGTCGATATTGTGGTCCGTCTTTATTTGGGCCTTTGGCGAGGGCTTCGGCAGATTGTTTTCCGGCTCTCCGTCATACTTACACGGAAGTCCCGGCGCTGCTGTGTTCTTTGTCTTCGCAGCCGTGATTTTGCTCTTTTCCCCTGATGGTTGGGAAGGACGACTTCCGGCCGTCAATCGAAGAATGATCCTCGCCTACTGGTTCATCGGCGGACTGTGGCAACTGGTTCCCGTGGCCGGGCACTGGACAAAGCCTGCCATTGCAGGTCTGCTTCAATACTCGCTTCACGGACCGCGCACACACGCTCTGGATCCTTCCACACTGTTCTGGTCTCAGCAACTTGCCGGGTCAGGCGTCATTTGGAATGCAGTGTTTGCGTTCGTTCCGATACTTTTGGCGGTAATTGGATGGAAACGGAGGACAACTTGGCTGGGTGTAGTACTCACACTGTGGACATTATTCGTCTGGTGGATTGGACAGTCGTTGTCAGCACCAGAACAAACCGGCATTGATCTCAACGCCGGCATCGCTCTGGCTTTGGTTACGGTTTCGTCGTGGCTGTGGACTGCTTCTCGTCGCTGATGCGGCGAGTTGCAATCAATCCCAGGATTCCTGAAACAAACAGGAAACTACCGGAAAGCTCCCATAGAATTAAAGCAAAGACCGCTCCGACCACAGCCGCTAAAAAAACAATCCACACGCCGATGCGCAGCGACAGGGAAATCAGCAGAACCCCGATGAGAGCCAATACAGCTGTGCCAAGGGTTCCGAGAGCCGACCCATAAATTTTTGTTCCATGAAATCCCGTGTGTTGGATCCAGGCCGTTACCGCTGCGAAGCCAACACCGATAAGCCCCACAATAATTGAAGCTACCCTCACCCCAATTCCTCCTTTAGCTGTTCATGTTAGACACGTAGAAAATACGGATTGCTAGTAACTCATCGCCTGTTGCTTCGCTCGTGCCCTTGCTTGCCTTGGCAACAGCTGCAAGCCCATGTACGCAAGCGACGTGAACAGGAACGTCATGATGGACACGTGTATTAAAAACCCGCTTAACTGCAATGGACTGGATAAACTGTAGTGTGTATATACGACGAATGCACCCGAGAAGATTTGCAGAACTGTAAACGTAAGCAAATAGACCGACCCTTTGTACAAATCAGGACGTTGTCCCTTTAGACGGTAGGCTTTCACCACCACCGTCAATACGAATACGAACAAGCCAAAGGCCACGGTTCGATGTGCGTAATCCAAGAAAAGCGTGAGTCCGCCGGCAGTTTCGGTAGGGAACGGCCAACCTCGAAATGAGGCTCCAACTCCCTGACTTGAGACAAAGGCACCGAGATAAATCGCGCAGTACAGGTATACGAACAAAAACAGTACCCAGCTTCTCATTGACTTTTCAGCTCGGTCTTGAACACCTTCCAGGTCGAGCAGATGCTCGCTCTTCGTCGGATTACTGTACTTCCAAATGGAGACCGTTAACAGAAATACCCCGGAGAACGCCAGCAGTGAGAAGCCAAAGTGAAACGCGATGACCCACGGGGGATTCACGAAAAAGACTGCCATGGCGCCTAGAGCGGCTTGTACAACCACAAAACCAGCCGAAATCCACACGAGCAGCCTCGCTTTCATTTCCTGCCGATATTTCATCAGCACCCACACCACCAAGAACACAAGCAGGACTGTAACGATGCCTACAATGGCCCGGTGACCAAATTCAATCAGAGTGTGAATACCCCATTTGTGCGGAATCAAATCGCCGTTGCATAACGGCCAGTCATTCCCACAACCAAAGGTCGATCCCGTTTCCGTGTCGATAAATCCAACGATGTTGACAATAAAAAGCCCGACCGTTGTGATAACGGCCAAGGCCTTTAATCCTGCAGAACTTGTTGCTCTTGACATATCCAGTGCCTCCAAATCCGGGTCCTTTCAGGACAGCAATGAAATTGAACCCAGACTTAAGATGTCATTTCTCTCGTCAGTGATGCAGGTTCAATACCATTAGTACAAAGAGGGTCGGCAAGTACGCCAGGGAATATAAAAAAGTGCGTCTAGCCCAGCGCGTGTCCCCATTACTCTCCCGCAAGGACTTCCAAGTAAAGACCAGAAAAGCACCACCCAGTAATACTGCCACGGTAAAGTACACCCAGCCGACTGTTCCCGTCATAAATAACAGCAGAGAGGAAGCAAGCAGCAGGATTGTGTACACAAAGCTCTGCCGTTTTGTCGAGACGGGACCATTTACCACGGGCATCATTGGAATGTGAGCTCTCTCATAATCCTCACATTTGTAGAGTGCCAAGGCCCAAAAATGAGGAGGTGTCCATAAGAAGATAATGAGAAACATAAGTACTGCGGCAAAACTGACATGACCTGTGATTGCAGTCCAACCGACGATTGGCGGGAATGCTCCAGCTCCTCCGCCAATCACGATATTTTGGGGAGTTGAGCGCTTTAACCACATAGTATAAATCACAACGTAGTAGATAAAGCCTGCAAACGTGAGTGCTGCCGTCAACCAATTAACAAACAGGCCTAACAGTAATGTCGCTGCTACCTGTAAGCCAATCCCGAACCAAAAGGCTCCTGTACTCGATACCCTGCCAGAGGGAATGGGTCTTCCTTGTGTCCGTTTCATGACCACGTCGATGTCTCTATCGTACCACATATTCAGCGCGGCTGCTCCACCAGTAGAAAGAGCTAATCCCAAAACCGCAAGCAGTGTGACTCGAAAACCCGGTATCCTTCCCTGGGCCACAACCATCGCACAGTACTCTGTAAACAACAGCAAAACCATGATGCGGGGCTTTGTTAGTTCGAAGTAACTCTTGACTGTCACTTCAGCTCGCTGAAGGAACGATAGTTCCTGGCTCACTGCGCCCTCGTTCATGCCGGCCAACGACATGGAAACACCCCTTTCATTCAATGCTTAGTATAGTGAAGCCATCACATTCTATTACAAACCGCTTAGGTTTACAGTCTGCCTAAGTTATGACTCAAAAGGTCAATAGGATCATACCATATTTCTCAGGGAATAAACCTTCTATCACAAACGCATTTAACAACCAATTTCAGGAATCTGAACTTCTGTCGAGGCGGAAAACATCTCCGGAAGAGGAACAGGCTCCAACGCTTCTGTCCTCTCCCGAATATGTCTGTTCATTTCGGTGCAACTACCTGTTCTGTATCTATTTTCTTTGAAGTCAACCAATTCGTGTCTGTTGCTGTCCGGCTACTGATTCAAAGTCGTAGGATTTGAACTGGACGTATTCCCCTGTATCTGTTCGTTTTTCATTTTATCCATCTTTGTTGCCCAACGGGTTAAGACCACAACAAGTGTTACCATCATGACGGTCTGCCAGATCCACCAGAAGATATACCACCACATCGGCGTACCCTCTGTACTCGGAATGAGATAGGGCAACGTTGGCCAAAAGGGCTCCATTAGTCAAACCTCCTCTCGCAGCGTGTACACACAACCTACTAGGGTTGACAGGTTTGTGTTGCACGTCAACTCCTGTACTTAAATCAGATACATGAGGATATACATCGCAATCCAGGCAATCACTATAAAACGCCAGATTGCTGCAGTCGACTGAATTGCCCAGCGATGATTAATGGTCAGGCCCAAACGCTTGACGCGCATCACTACAGAAATGAGGGCAATCAGGGCAACAAACATGTAGAAATCGCTGATGCCGACGACCGCAAGATACGTTTCACCAAAGTGACTTACCGGATTCATCGAGTGATTGAACAACTGCCAGCCTGACAAGACGAGTCCAACCCACCCAAACAACATCGTGTATCCTTCGTGGCGTGCTACAGCCTGCAGGTCGCCGCGCTTGCCTGCCGACGTCGCTCCACCGATCCATAATCCACTGATAATCAGGGCGATTGTGGCAAGCGCACCCAGAACTTGATTTGCATCAGGGGACACGAAGAATCCAACCATGATGTACCTTAAGTCCACAAGCATCACAAAAGGGACAGCCATACTGAGCATCCAAAGGGATAGGCCGCCGTACAGCTTTTTGGCTTCAAGCGGCTCAAAGTCTTGCTCCACAGTAGCCCTTCCGTCCGGCACTCCTTGATATCCGTTCACAGTATCACCCCTCCTCACCATAGTCATAGAAGCCTGAAGTGACTACCGGGATTTCCTTGAAGTTTTCGCCGACTGCAGGTTGAGGCGTAGTCCATTCCAAGGTCTTCGATTTCCACGGATTGTTTTCGGCAATGGGGCCTTTAATCCAAACCCAGATAATATAGCCGATGTTGTAAAGGAACCCGAAGCCTAGCAAGAACGCAAAGATGGAAACCTCAAAGTTCATGGGCTGCAAATAGTGGGGATATACCGGAACCCATCTGTTCATTCCTCTTAGTCCAAGCAAGAAAAATTGAGAGAATGTGGCGTTAAAAGCAAGGAATATCCAGAAAGCACCGAACAGCCCCCACTTATCGTTGTACATACGGCCAGAGAATTTCGGCAAATAGTAGTACAGAGCCGCGAATGTGGAGAAAATCATGCCGCCAATAATGGTGTAATGGAAGTGTCCGACAACGAAGAACGTGTCATGAACCTGCATATTAACCATCGGGTCGGCGAGAAACACTCCGGTCAGTCCGCCAATCAGGAAGTTAAACATGCTCATTAACACCAACACAGCAGGCGTGTTGAGTTTCAAACGAGACTTCCACAGTGTTCCAATCACAACCATGTAGGCAAATCCAGTTGGAATTGAAATCATCTCAGTGAAGAAGGATATAGGCAGAATCGACGCATTCTGCATCGTTGGAAACAGATGGTGAGCCCATACGAAGCCGCTAAGCAGCATGACGAACACCAGTCCAATAATTCCCCATTGCCGAGCAAAAAGTGATTTACCAGAAAGCACCGGCATGATTTCCTGCCAAATGGCCAGCGCAGGCAGTACAACAATGTACACTTCCGGATGACCAAACAGCCAGAACATTTGCAAATAGGTCATCGGACTTCCGATTGATGTAAAGAATGGCAAGGGGCCAATCTTATTTAGTAGACCGAGTATAAACGTCAGCATAATCTCAGGAACCCACAAGAGGTTGAGCAAGCTGACGGCTAGCATACCCCAAGCAAACATCGGCAGACGATTCCACGTTAGTCCGGGGGCACGTTTGAAGATAATTGTCGCGGTCAAGTTTAGCGCAACAATGATTGTCGAGCACAACAGGATAAACACACCGAGATAATAGAAAATAATCCCGTTCCCAGTAGATGCTGCAAGCGGTTCATATCCCCGCCAACCTGTTGACCACTCGCCGAGAATTGGGCTGAGGGCGACAGTCATGATACCGGCTGTAACAAACCACACACTCATTCCCGAAAGTCTTGGAAAGGCACTTTTGTTTGTACCTACCATCATTGGAACCAAGTAGTTGCCCAGACCTCCGACCATAGCTACGGTTCCAACGGAAAACATCATGACGGTTCCATGAACACCAACGGTAGATAAGTACTGTTGGGGATACTGAAACAGCCACATGTGATCGCTCATCAACTGCAACCGCATTAACATGGCAGCTGTACCTGCAATCAGAAAGCCTATACCCGAGGATACAAGGTACTGAATGCCGACCACTTTGTGATCAAGGCTGAACTCAAAATACTTGCGCCACCCAATTGCCTTGGGATAAGGCACTGGATAACCGAAGGACGGTTTAAGTAAACCTTCCCAGGTACCAGTCCCGAGCGTCCATCCCGCAATAGCCGCGGCCCACGCGAACACGACGGATACGTCGGTGACAAACTCAAACGGTTTGTTTTTATTAGGGTGCAAAATGACTACAAGTGTGTTCACTACGATAAACCCGATGGTTGCCCACAACGCGCCCCGGATGACTGGCGGCATTCTTCGATGACGACCCAGTTGGGTCTGGACTTGCGTTTGCGGGTCAACGACAGGAGTTGTACTCATCACATTTCCTCCTTTGACTGTAGACTGTACTTCACTCACGCTTTAGAGCAGTGAATCAGGAGCCCTGCAGCTTCTTCTCCTGTTGTACCCAAGCACTAAAGTTGGACGGAGAAACGACCTTGACGCTGCTTTCCATAAACGGATGGCCAGGCCCGCAAACTTCGGCGCACTGAACTCGGAGCATCGGGTTGTTTGCCGTAGAGTTAATTTTCGTGGGAGTGATGTACTCGTAACGTGTTTCCCCTGGAATCACGTCGGTTTTCATACCGAACGCTGGAATCCAAAAGCTATGAATGACGTCAACTTGATAATCATAGCTGTGGTTAAAGTCAAAGGAGCGAAGAACAAATTTTACCGGACGGTTTTTGGGAAGCACCAGAATGTCTTCACCATTCTTGTCCACTGCTTGACTAATTCCGTATTGGGGGTAACTAAACTTCCATTCCCATTGCCGCGCTGTAACGTCAATCACGAGCGCCTTGGGATTCTTATTGGTATGAACCGCATCGTTGAAATAGGTTTGCGCTGCCGATGCGGTCGGGTGAATAAACAGCATTAGGTTGATAATCAAGGACAACGTGATCCACGTCGTGACATAAGCCTTGTTGAATTTAAAACGTCCAGTCTGGTTTGGCTGGCCTTTGCGGTACCTAAACGGTATTATCGCGTAAAACAGCATTAGCACGACAAACACAAAGATAGGTGCCACTGTCAGGAAAATAAACTCCGCAGCACGCTGACCGTCCGCTGCTTGGCTCGATGCCACGTAGTAATAAAAGTGAGAACCCAACACGTAGGCCGCCCATTCAGCAAGGGCGCTCAGAACTACCCACCAAAGAAAAAAACTTATGCGGTGTCGCATCTCGTGTCTTACCCCCTTGTATCAGTCATCGTTATGGGAATACCAATGTCACAGTTAAAGCAGTGTTAAGCTTTCAGGATGTTGATTTCACCTTTCATGCCTGCTTCATAGTGACGGAAGCCTTGTACGAAACAGCCGTACAGCCATTTCCCCGGCTTATTAGGCACTGTAAAATCCATTTGAATGGTTCCGCCTGGATCGAGCGTTGGACTAAAATTACCATTGCCAGGAGCAGTAATCAGCCACGGATGCGGCTTTACCAAACTGGTGACGTGGGCTTTATTGGCTGCCAGGTTATCGACAGAGTCCGCCTTCGAAATGGTGACATCCACACCATCCCAGAAGTCTTCTTTAAATTGCGTTTTCACCGGACCGAAGGGACTCGGAATTGTGTCAAAGCCGCGTCCAATCATCATTTCATGGAAACGATTTGGGCTGGTGTTGTGCAGGAGAATACTGACTCTATCTCCAACCTTCCACGTCATCCGATTCGGGACATAGTAGTAGTCTCCCTGATATACATGAATGAGTCCTTGTTCAACCGGAGGCTGCCCACCAATGGACTGAGCAGCGCGAGCAATTACGCCGCGACCAAACAATCCGACAGCGCCTGCAACGGCCAAACCGCTGACGCCTAAGACAAATTGTCTGCGGCTCCAATCAGTTTGCTCATCTCCGTTCGGAGGCTCAATTCCTAAGTTATCGTAATCCGCCATCCTTCTAACCCTCCTCATCATTTAATCTGGACAGACGGTGATCCTCCAGGTGTCACTTTAAATACATCCCAATCCCCAGTTCCATGCTGTGTGTTGTTAGGGAATTGCGGGAATCTGTTCAGCAAGTTCATCATTCGATACGTGCCAACCTTGTCTGCAGTAAATGTGAACTTGAGAGAATGACCGGGATATGCACCTGCACCCGGGTTAGCGACAATTGCCTTAATCGAATCACCAGCGTTCTTAAACGCCAGTTGGTGGCTCTTTGGCGTGTATATGCCGATGTCCTCCGGTATCCCGCCATCATTGATAAACTTGACATGAACCGTGTATCCAACGGGAATGTTGATTTGCATTTGTCCGTTGGCATAGCCGTTAAAGTTCTGGCGCTCGTTGTTACGAGTCGATCCACCCTTGATGGTCAAATTTACAGTCTTGGTCGCCGTGTCTACTTTCATCCATTTTGGATGTGCATTTGTAGTTGCGTTCCCGCACCCCGTCAACAGCAAGCCCGCACCTATGGCAACCGCAAGCGTTTTTCTCATGTGAAACATTTCCAAATTACCCTCCTTCCATCTCTCGCGGTCCAAATCAGTTGATGCTTTTCCGAATTTCCGATAGAACCCCCCCTCTCAACGGTTCGCAGGACAGGATAGCTCTATAGTTTGACAATCTAATTGTCTAATAGGGTCCTGAGATGAACCGCCGAACACGAAGAAAGCGCCATCAGGCCAGGTCATGAAGTTACGCCTACTCTCCCAATGAACTCGCTTTAAAAATGTTAACTGCGTCTATTATAGTCACTTTTTTGACACAATTACAAGCATATTTCCTGTTGACTTTGTGTTAGCACATGCTAACAAACAGTGCCATATGTATACTTTCTGCTACAGACAGAGCTGCCAGCCGATTGGGGTCATGGACCCCAAGGCTATAGAGAGTATAGTATAGTCACCTTCTAGACACAAATTTGACACTTTCATATCTTGTCAATCTCTAATTTTAACCCGAAGTATTGTTCGCGTTTACAGCAACCGCTTCGGAAGCATCCCCGCTGCAAGACTCCTGTGAGATTGACAAGGTTCTTAAAGGGACAGAGAATTGAATGTGATACGTATGCGTGAAAAATAAAAGAGAGCTCGACTTCACAGTGAGCTCCATTTAGTAGTATCGGGTTGAGTGTAAAAACTGCAGGAGATTGAATTACGAACCGCTGCTCAGGGCAGCTAGTTGGGGCGGCGTTTGCCCCGGTTTGCACTGCGCCAGCGAGTTCCCATGGGACAGTGTGTCAATGTGCAGGACACCCCCTGGCAGTTTCGCATAGGGTACTGTGCCCGGCACAATGTCAGGTCCGCCGTAAGTCTTGGGGTTGATTTTGTTGCTCGCCAATCCCCGCAGAAATTTGGCGCTGTAGCCAACTGGTTTAGACGAAAATGGATGCATAAATGCGGTTACATTGTTTCTCGTCCCCAGGTGCTCTTGCAGCCCCTTCTCATCAGCTTGGCTTGCAGCTTTCAGCGCGGCTGGAACATTCATGGCTGTCAGCACATCGCCAGAACGAGCGCGGTTGACAAAGAGGCCCTGAGGAAGTTTTTTCATCGGAATCTCTTGGTAACTCTTGTCCGAATACTCAATCCTCAGTTTATACTGGTGATTTCCTGGCTGATAAACTCCCTGGAAACCAACTATCACATCCTCCTGAATCCCTTGACCAAGGGAACCTGCCAATGGAATGAGCATCGCGACGATGAGCAACACAACGGCTGCTACAATTACGAACTTCATTGACTGAAAGAACGAAGTCTTGCTTTTTGACCCTCTGTTTGCCATCGAGTACATCACCTTATGTTGTTCTGTCGTGCATCTATCATAGCAGAGATGGTCACAATACAGACAAATGTCCACTAGATTTTCTTACAAACACACACTTTGATCGAGCATTCATTTTCGACATTCTGCACCACACCAAGATTTCTTGCCTGAGCTTGCCTGAGTATGTCCAATAATTTTGGGAAAAGTATATCACGAAGGCAGAGGGAGAGATGAAAGGAGTTCAACCCATGAAAGAAAAGAAACTGCGCGATAGGAACAAAGGAGCCAATACTCAAGATTTTTCTAAAGAAAATTTTATTGAAGTAGAAAGTCCAGATGACTTTCGCTACGAGGGAAAACAGACGACGAAGAACTCCGAGAACGCCAACAAACGCTCGTAACCTCCTCAAGCAGGCTGTTCGCTGCGCTGAGTATGCAGCGGACACCCTGCTTGTGTCAGTGCAAAATCACGCAGAGCCCTTATCTTGCGGCTGGTCGCCAAGACCTCAAAGCCGCACCAAGCCATACACCCACCGTCGCAAGCAGAAAGCCAAGGAGTATGGTGACACCGAGTACGACCATTCCGCTGTTCCCGAGTCCCGCAATTCCGGCCACCACATCAGCCGTTTTTATGACCGGTTCATGCACAGCCCGCAGAGCTAAGGGCAGACCCCAGCCGATAACACCCACGGCCCAAGATCCGAGCCACGTGGAAAAGCCTGGACGGCCCCACAAGCCGATGACAAGTCCGACTACGAACGTAAAATACCATTGTCCAAATTGATTTCCAAGCCACACAACTGCAATCGCAGCCACGAGCAGCAAACCCCACAACATGAAAGCTGTCTTTCGCACGCTGTTATACCTCCTATGAATGCAAAGTCCAGGTAACTAGCTGTCCCGGGACCTTGGCCTCGTTCACGTATATCGGCAAATACTTCCCATCCCACCAAGTTTGAACGAAGTTCTCATACCACGGAGAGACAGGATTTTCAGACTGACCTCCCGGGTAAACACCTTCACTCACTCCGCTCCAGTCTACAATCATACGCCAACTTGGCCCTGCAGTAGAAACCATTCCTCCATCTGCCGCATCAACTGTCCAGTCATCTCCACCGCTTGCCCTCGGACCATAACTGAGCGAGTCAATCATCGCCAATGACTCAAACTTACGAAAGTGAACTTTCCCCCACTGCCATCTCTGCGGATTGGCTCCAAGCTGCTTGCTTAAGGTCGATACAGCATTTTTAAATGCTTTACGCATCACTTCAGCTGCTGTTCGATGCGTGCCATTCGGCAGGTCAAACGAAGCATTTGACCCATCCTGTAACGTCCAAGCTTCCAAGTCCTCATCCAAAGACTGTTGATTCACACTCAGCCTTAATCTTGGGTCGGTCTGTACTGGAACGTGTTTGGCCTTCCACCATGGCTCAAACGTATCGTTCAGGTAGGTTGTCCAAAACTGCCACCAAATCAATGCCCCTTGAGAGTTTGCCGTCATGTTCTCGTTCCAGTTTTTTAGAATTTGCTGTGCCTGCTTTTGCGCAGACGTAAGCGAAGTTCCAGAAAGAGCTGACTCCAACTTAGGCACAATCTCTGAAGCCAAATAATCGGTCGTATTGTTCTGCAACTGCTCAAAACTCTTGACTGTAAGTTTAGACTTTGTAGTCAACGTCTTGTAAATCTCGTCTGCTCTGTATCCTGTACTGAAAAAATTCATTGTAGTCCCAATATAGTAGGGATAAGTATTGCCCACTTCGCGTTGATTGGCGCTGAATACAATATGACTGGGAGGGTCATATACTTGCGGTACATCCTTATACGGAATTGTGCCGACGATATCCGATGCACCCGTGCCCGACATAGGCAACCATGGCTGTCCTGATTTTACTTGGGGGTAGTATCCGGCCGAGATCATTCCAATATTGCCCTTTTTATCAGCATAAACAAAATTCTGTGACGGTGCGTGCCAGTCCTTGAGTGCAGCCTTGAACTGGGCGAAATTCGTTGCTTTGACCACATTCAGGAGCGCATTCAAATCTGGTGAGGGCAAATCACCCATCCAGTCAACTGATAGTGTTTGCCCCGATTGTGTCATGATTGGACCGTGTACCGTCAACTTTACATCCAACTTGACACTTTTGCGCCCCTTCACAGGTATAGTATACGATGCGTGCTCCATCTTGCGCCATTTACCGTTCCAGAAATAAGAGTTTGGGTGTAATTTTGACGTCTTCTCACGGTAATAAAAGGTGGCTTGGTTTTGAACATTGGTCAAGCTCCAAGCGATACTTCGATTTCTTCCAATTAGTATGACAGGAATACCAGGAATGCTCACGCCGGAAAATGTGTACGATGGGGATTGTCCCGAAATCTGGTACCAAATTGCAGGCAGCGTTTGTGACAGATGCGGATCTCCCGCCATCATGGCAGAGCCAGATGCGGTTTTCGTTCCATCTACTGCCCAGTTGTTGCTA
Source organism: Alicyclobacillus sp. SO9 (assembly GCF_016406125.1). Taxonomy (NCBI): domain Bacteria; kingdom Bacillati; phylum Bacillota; class Bacilli; order Caryophanales; family Alicyclobacillaceae; genus Alicyclobacillus; species Alicyclobacillus sp. SO9. The sequence goes on from NZ_CP066339.1 coordinate 3,447,756, forward strand.
TTGGAACCATGATGAATCGCAGCTGCAGGCAGCTGATTTATCGTCTGAATGAGTTGCTTGACTGCTTTAGCCTGTGCGTTCTGATTGGCTCGAGACCCCGAACCTCGCCCGCCATTTCTGGCAGCAGATATAAGCACAGCGGCGTCTGATGTTCCGGCTTGAGTTGCAGTGGATGAAGACACTACAGATGAAGGCAGGGATTCCTTCACCATAGGAGCAGGACTGTCCACATGGTAGGGTCCCACATCATACGGGTGTTGAACGTCTTTTGGCAAGACAGGAAACCAATTCATGGTCTTTTTGGCGCCAAGGGATTCTTCCAAAAGAGCGTATTCCAGCGGGCCAGTAGTGAAATCAAGCGTTTGCGTCATATCCCCCTGGATGACCAGAGAATCTACAGGCTTCCAGAGTTTGGGCTGGTAACCAAGCATTTTAAACATGACCGGAAGTTTTCCTTGGTTCTCATCCGACTTTATGACATCGTTGACACCAGCAGCATAAGCCAGTAAGGCTTTCTTCGCGGGACTGTCCGAGGACATTTGCTGCCATTCTGCCTTGGCGGTTCGGATGAGGCCCAACTGTAACTCAAACTTGTCTGAGGGCAGCGCTTTTGGACCGATGACTTGTGAAAGTCTCCCCTCGCCTTGACGACGCATCAGATCCATCTGAAACAAGCGAAACTTTGCGTGAAGGTAACCTGTGGCAAGAAACAAATCGTGATTGGTCTGCGCCTGTATATAGGCCCTCCCTGACTTGTCAAAACGAATCTTGACAGGCTTGTTTAAACCCTTGATAGCGATGGTCTCGGTTTTGGGTGGATTTGCATTGCCGGCTGAAGTCCAGATGCCGGTTCCAGGATTCAACACGGCGGCTACAGCCGGGATTGGTCCTGCGCCTTTTGCCCCGAGCAACAGCAGCCCGGCAGAAATTACGACAGCCAAACCTGTATTTATCCCACGCCACATACCTTTTCTCTGTCTCATAGTTCACATCCCCATAATTTTCTCCATGGTTTCTCCCACTTTACCCCGGATGACTAGGTCGGCTTCTGAATCGTAGTAAGTAGGTGCGAGATTAATAATGACGGCCTTTGAATCTTTACTTCGGTGGTTCGGCAGGTCGGCCACCGGGTTTACAGAAAGGGAAGTTCCAAGAATGAGGAGCAAATCACAATGGCGGACTGCATCATAAGCCTCGATATAGTGGTGAATTGACTGCTCGAATAACACCATATCAGGGTACAAAATGGAATCACACAGTTCACCTTTGACGCTCATCCAGCTGCAACGCGGAATCTCCTGTCCAATCACATCTTCCATATGGTACCGTTCACGGCAACGTGGACAGTACGCCCGGCGGATATTTCCATGTAACTCATATACGTCTGTACTCCCTGCAATCTGATGGAGTCCGTCTACATTTTGTGTGAAAATTTGAACATTTTTATGTGATTTTTCAAGGCTTGCAAGCAACCTGTGACCTGCGTTGGGCCTTGCGGACAGATACTCATCGGTCCAAAAAATGTCCCGAAAAAACTGCCAAAACTCTCGCGGGAACATTTTCAGGTACCCCTCCGACATCGAGGTCATTAATGTCTCGTCGCGCCAGAGACCGTCTTCGGAGCGAAAATCTAAAATACCTGACTCAGTGCTCATGCCGGCACCGGTCAGAACCACAATCCGACTGCTCTTCGCAAGCCAGTGTTTCAATTGCAGAATCTGCTCTGACGCCAAGGTCTCTTCCTCCTTATTCTTGTATGCACTGAATCTGCACCGTTCCTGCAGTCAATCCGTTAAGCGAGGCCGTGAGATTTGTCAGCTCGATGTGCTGAATTTCGGGTACTTCTTCAGCTAATCTGGACAACCTTAAAAGAACATCCCGGAGTTCAGTTTGTGCCGTTTCCGTGACGTCGTCTCCAATGCACACCTGGGCTACCATATCGACCGCATCCACATCTGTCAGCGGGATAATTCGTGTAACTGAGGTAAAACCAACGTTTCCAACCGACTGAAATGGAGCTTGCTCCCAATTCTTCACCACTTTATTGCTGACCGATTTCAACTCCATAATGAGTCCAAACAACGGGTCAGCTTGGACCTTTATACCAACGGACAAGCCAGCATTCCGGGGAGTGGAAGGCTCTGGCTGTTGAAACGCAATCCCCATAAGTTCCAGAACCTGAGAGCAAGCAGCGTCAGAAATCCACTTTCCGTTCTTGTCGCGTACAGCCCGAATCAGGTCTCGCGCTGCATCCGGATTGGCATTCTCTAAATCTGGCACATGTCCTTGGTCACGGTTGCGAAATTCTGCGTAGTACATGACCTTCGTCAATGCATGGACGGCCTGTTCCGGAAATGGGTAGACGGGTATTTTCTGAGCACCGGCCTTCACGTAGCGAACCGTATAATCTCCCCGCGTCAGAAAATTGGCAAGTACCGGTTTTGGCTGATAGCTTGGGTCCCCTGCTGTCTGATGTTCCTCGGCTACTTCTGTAATCGCCTCTGCAATGGCATTGACCACGGCCTGTTCATCGACCACCCCAATCGGCGTAAACAAGACAATGACTGCATCCACCGTGTCATCCTTCAATACTTGAGGAAGCACGTCACGGTATCCCTGTGCTAACGCTTCGTAGCCCAGGTTGATGACAGGGGACACGAATTCCAAGCCGTCTCTCTGCAGCGTGTCCACAGTGGTCACCGCTCCCCCTGCGGTATTCGTAACAAGGGCAACCCGCCGACCGCGAGGCAACACATTTTCACTGAGCAAGGCCGCAGCGTCAAACATCTCCTGCAGTGTGTTAGCCCGAATGACGCCAGCTTGACGAAAAAGAGCATCTACAACGGGCTCCGCCGGTTCCGGAAAGGAGGCACGAGTATTGGAAATGGACAATCCCGCTTCCGTTCTCGCGCTCTTCACAACAAGAATCGGCTTGTTTCTGGCAATTCTTCGGCAAATTCTGGAGAATTTAAGAGGATTGCCGAAAGACTCCAGGTACAGCAGAATCATTTTTATATCGGGATCGTCCTCCCAGTATTGCAACATGTCGTTGCCGGATACATCCGCCTTGTTGCCAAGGCTGACGAAATTCGATACTCCCATCCCCATTTTTTCTGCATAATCCAAAATGGCGATGCCAAGTGCGCCCGAGTGGCTCGCGATAGCCGCCGGCCCCGGAGGCAACAGGACAGGCGCAAAACTTGCGTTCAGTGAAACATCCGGATTCGAATTTGCCAGTCCCAGGCAATTCGGTCCAATTAACCTACAACCGCTTTCACGTAAAGACTCAACGAGTTGGCGTTGCATCAGTTCCCCTGCTTCGTCCCGCTCTCCAAAGCCTGCGGATATGACAATAACACTGCGCACATTCGCCTCAATACATTCTTGTGCCACGCTCAAAACTTGCGTTGCTGGAACCGAAATAATGGCCAAGTCGATTTGCTCGGGGATGTCTCTGACCTGTTTGTATGAACGGACAGACGATACGGAATGTGTCAATGGATTTACCGGATAAACCGTACCTGTATACCCGCCGTACAAAATTCGTTTTAACAAAATTCGCCCGAGCCGGTTGGGATCCCTTGAGGCACCAATGACGGCAACTGTCTGCGGATGGAAAAAACTATGAAGCGATGCTGCTGTCGCCAGTTTTTCGCGGACCTCTTGCAGTACTCTTGTTCGCTCAGTTTCGACAAGAGGCAGTACAAGGTGCACTGCATCAGGCTCATTGTCGCTGGTTAATTCGTATCCACTTGACTTAAAAACATGAAGCATCTGATAATTCTCACGCAAGACAGTTGCCTCAAACGATTTAAATCCATTCCTCCAAGCATTCTGAGCCAAATGCTCCAATAAGAGAGACCCTACACCCTTGCCTTGCAGTTTGTCGTCAACCAAAAAAGCGACTTCAGCCATGGTATCAGCAGTCCGAATATAATTCCCCATGGCAATTACTCTGTCACCAGATACACACAAGAGCGACATGCCGTTTCTGCCGCCGTCTGCAATCATGTTCAAAATAAAATCGTCGCTCACATCACGCATTAAGTGAAAGAAGCGCAAGTACAAGCTGTCCGTTGACACGGTCTCAAACAGCTTTCGTATAGCTGTAACGTCACGGTTATCTCTCGTTGCCTGACGAAATTGTGCCACACGCCCGTCCCGCAAAATAATCCGAGCCATAGTTGTTCGGCCACCACCCGTTCATATGGTTGGTTTTTACTTCTTGCCTGTCCCCTCAATATCCTGCACTAAACTGGGAAAACTTCAAAGCGGAGGGATGACGATGTATAGATCACATGTCTGGCGTATCTCAACGATAAACCTGCTGATAAAACTTATCCTCTTTACCGCCGTTCTGTACGTGGAACAAGTCCTGTTCCCCGGCCTCTACCAAAGCATCTGGCCTGTGATTGTAACAGCCATCGTACTGAGCGGGGTTGGCGTTACCGCGGACTTAATTCTGGTTCCGCCGTTCGGGAATCTTCCCGCGCTGGCCATGGGGTGGTTCGGAATGACTTTCATTATCTGGTTCGTGGGGCTGTGGTATTCCAGCGCTGCAATCAGCCTTGTGACAGCTTGGTTCATGAGTACTGGGCTGGCACCTATAGAGTATATTTTACATCGATACATACTTGACTCTCTCGTCAGGTAGGGGCACGATGTGTAGTGAATGCTGGGAATGAACAAAAGGTGTGCGTGGTAATGATCCGAGGAACGCAAGGGAAAACAGAACGGTGGCTGTTCTCGTTTGTTCAAAAGGTCTTTCCAAATGCAGAGAGCGGCCGCATCATGTGTCTTAAGAACCGGGTACTGGAACTGGACATTTATGTCGCAGACCTGCCCTTGTGCATTGAGTACGACGGGCTTCACCACCGGAAACGCGTGAAGAAAGACGAAAACAAGAACTATTTATTGCGGGAAGAAGGCATTCCCCTGATACGCATCCGGGAACACGGGTTACCCTCTATCAAAGCTTTTGGGTCGTCCACTATCGTCCACTATCCGTTTCAGCCCGGTGACCTGCATCGATGCCTGTTGGACCTTCGCTCAGAGATTCTGACACGGTATGCTCTAAACGGTGAACAACAAGCCGAGTTACAGGCTTGGGGCGAAGACAGCGGTAACACCACCATACTATAAGCCGAATACAGCACGCGAAAAGGAGCGAAAATTTTTATGGCACAAGCACCGCAAACCCTTGACGGCTGGTTTGTACTGCACGACTTTCGCAAAATTGACTGGGCACGCTGGAAAAACTGCAGTGTCACAGAACAAAATCAAATGTTGGATGAATTTCAAACCGTGTTAAGCGAGTTCACGTCTGTGAACGAGAATCACTCCGGAACCTTTGGTGTTTTTGCCATTGCCGGACATAAAGCAGACTTATTGCTCCTACATATGAGACCCACGGTTGAAGAGTTAGAGCAAGTCAAGACAAAACTCAACAAGACGGCCATTGCGGACTATCTGACAACGCCGTATTCTTACGTTTCGGTAGTGGAATTAGGCGGGTACTTGGCAAAACCCGGCGTCAATCCTGATACAGATCCGTACCTCCAGGGGCGTCTAAAGCCCGCAATGCCGGACTTCTCACAGATTTGTTTTTATCCCATGAGCAAAAAGCGCGACGGGTCTGACAACTGGTATACCCTGTCTGAATCAGAACGTGTCGATCTCATGCGCAGCCACGGCGGGATTGGCCGCAGCTATGCTGACCGTATCAAACAGATTGTCACAGGTTCGATGGGCCTGGATGATTGGGAGTGGGGTGTGACGCTGTTTTCTGACGATCCTCTCCAATTCAAGAAAATTGTATACGAGATGCGGTTTGACGAAGCCAGCGCACGCTTTGGAGAATTTGGTCCCTTTTACGTCGGCTATAAAATCAGCGACCACGGACTCCGACAGTTGTTTACAGTCTAATCGGGTTCTGTGCAGGACAGTGCTTAACACCGGTAAATCTGCGGCATTGGGGGAATTGAATTGAACTGGATTGGTGATTTAACGGCACTTCTCGGAACGAGCAAGGTCACAGACAACGAGACGGTTTTGCAACACCACAGCCACGACGAATCGTACCATCAGGCTGTGCTTCCGGATGTGGTCGTGTTCCCGGAAAGCACAGATGACATTGTCCAGGTGTTGCAGTTTGCCAATTATCACAGAATTCCAGTCGTTCCCTTCGGTGCCGGCAGTTCGCTCGAGGGTCACACTGTGCCAGTGCAACACGGAATCAGTGTGGACTTAACAAATATGCATCAGATTCTCGAAATTCGCCCCAATGACTTTCTGGCCTGCGTAGAGCCAGGTGTGACCCGCAAGCAACTCAATGAGCAGTTGCGTCGCTTTGGTCTATTCTTCCCTGTCGATCCCGGTGCCGACGCAACCATCGGCGGCATGGCCGCCACTGGTGCCAGCGGTACAACTACGGTCCGGTACGGTGCCATGCGTGACAACGTGCGCTCGCTCACAGTGGTGCTGGCAGACGGGCGTGTGATTGAAACGGGATCGCTGGCAAGTAAATCATCGTCCGGGTACAACCTGACCCACTTGTTCGTCGGGTCTGAGGGCACATTAGGTGTCATTTCAAAAATATGGCTGAGACTTTATGGCCTTCCTCAGAAAGAAGTCGCTGCGAGAGCTCAGTTTCACTCTGTTGCAGAATGCGTCAATGCCAGTGTAGCCCTTATCAGTGCCGGCATACCAGCGGCCCGCCTGGAACTGGTGTCACCTCGGATTATGAACGCAATCAACCAATACAGTCATACGAGTTACGACGAAGTTCCTACACTGTTTATTGCATTTCACGGAAACGAAGGCAGTATTGACACGGATGTGGCACTGGCACAGGAGATTCTGACAGACGAGGGATGCATCACTGTTGACTTTGAATCAGAGACAGACGCAAGAAACACCTTATGGAGCGCACGCCACACGGCAGCCCCGGCCTTTATGCATCAACACCCTGGGAAAGGACACATGACGACAGACGTCTGTGTGCCATTGTCGAAATTGCCGGCGGCCATCTCGTTTGCAGAGCAAATGATGGCAGAGTACAACGTTGAAGGCGGTATCGTCGGTCACGTCGGAGACGGAAATTTCCACGTCAGCATGGCCGTCAACCCACAGGACAGTGAACAACTGAAGCGTGCCGAGGCGTTCAACGAAGCACTGGTAAAGCACGCTCTGGAAGCTGGAGGTACCTGCACAGGCGAACACGGGGTTGGACTTGGGAAAAAGAAGTACCAAAGTTTGGAACATGGGGATGCACTGGATGTGATGCGCTCCATCAAGTTTGCACTCGATAAGCTCGGAATCATGAACCCTGGAAAACTGGTGGACACCGACAAATAAGGGTGAGGCACATACTACAGTAGGTCGTACAACTGCGGTCTCCTATCTCGCAAAGACGGGACCCTTTCCCGAACCTCGTCTGCTAATTTCAGGTCAATATCAGCAAGAAGAATTTGGGCATCAGCTCCGGCCTCGGCCACAATGTCCCCCCAAGGGTCAATCACTTTCGAACCGCCAATAAACCTGTCATTTTGATTTTCACCGGACATGTTGACAGCCGCTACATACATTTGGTTTTCTATGGCCCTTGCCTGCAGCAAAGCATTCCAGTGTTGTTGCCGTTGCATTGGCCACTCAGCTGGTACAAACAGTATCTTTGCTCCTTTTTCAACAGTGCTGCGAGCTAACTCCGGAAAACGCAGGTCGTAGCAGATGACCGTAGCACCTTTTGTGGATGCCAAATCGAACGAGGATAAACTGTCGCCTGCAAGCAAATACTTGTCTTCCTCCATGAGACCAATCAGGTGTATTTTTCTATAAGTATGTACTAGCTCCCCGTCCGAATTAAATGTCACTGCAGTGTTGGAAATCCCTTCAGAATATCGAATCGGCAACGAACCGCCCACGATCCACATGTTCAAATCCCTTGCGAGTCCGGACAGCAGTGTGACAGTATGTCCGTTGAACGTTTCCGCGTGTTCTTCCAGTCTCTCGAAATCATAGCCGCAAGTCCACATTTCCGGAAGCACAGCGACATCTGCTCCGTTTCCGTTCGCTTCGCGAATCATCTGCTCTGCAGTTTTTCGATTGCCCGCTTTGTCTCCCTGCAACACATTCATTTGACACAGTGCAAGTTTCACAAAAATCCCCCCTTCAGCCATACCTCGCAAACGAAGCCCGTACACTCAAATTGGAGTCAAACACTGTGGACCTAAAGTGCTGCGAACAAGGTCACAACGGAACCCAAGTCCTACATCGATAACGATTTTAGGGCTGCCCCCACTACTTGCCTCTGCTCTGATGTACCCACAGTAACACGGATACAGCGGCTCAGAGGGTCAGTTCCAGGGGAACGAATGAAAATGCCCTTCTCAAACAACTGTTGTACCAGCGCCTGGGCTCGTTCAGTCGACCCGACGTCAATTGCCACAAAGTTGGTGGAAGATTCAATCGGCGTATACCCAAGCTCTTCAGCCAACTGGTAGTACTCTTGTTTACCCCTGGCAGTGTCTTGCAACACGTAGCTTGTGAAAGTATTGTCCGTCAATGCTGCCAAGGCTCCTGCCTGAGCCATCCGATTGACTCCGAAATGCAGTCTTACCTTGTGCATTGTTTGGATTACATCCGGGTGTGCAATCACGTACCCAATTCTTGCACCGGCCATGCCATACAATTTTGAAAACGTCCGAAATCGAATTAACCTTTCGTCGTTGTAGTCACTTTGCAGGTGAATATCTTCGGATGCAAACTCAATGTAAGCCTCGTCTAATAGAAACAGACAATCAGACGGCAGACTATGCAAGAATTGATGTAAATCAGATGCGCTGTAATGAGTACCTGTCGGATTATCAGGATTAGCTAAATAAACCATTTTTGCTCTCAGGTCGCGGGCTGCTTGTGCTAGTGCCTCCAAATCGTTTCGATAGTTGTGATAAGGGACCAAGGCTTTGTAGCCGCCGAACCCATCGACATGATAAAGGAAGGTAGGATAAGCTCCATCTGAAGCCACCACCGCCTGCCCCGGCTCCAAAAATACTCTAACAATCAAACCTAACAGTTCGTCTATACCACCAGCCACAAGCATCGAATCCATTGGAAAACCGAGTTGACGGTTTAGTTGCTGCCTCAATTCATAGCTCTCCGGGTCTCCGTACCACATGACGTCTTCCACTGCCTCTCGCATTGCATAAGCAGCTTTGGGAGAAACACCATATGCGCTTTCATTTGCACCAAGCCTTACATTCACCCGTACGCCGGTTCGGCGTTCCAAGGTTTCCGGAGCCGTAAAGGGCACGCTTGAAGGAAGTTGTGAAATTAATTCGGTGAATTTTGGATGTAGAATGAGATCTCCTCCTTTCTTTCATTTCATTATACATAGAAGTTTTAACTGAAAAAAGACGAACTCGATGGACGAGTTCGCCGTTAAAAGGGGATTGGTTTCTTACGCCGACTCAGACTTTCAACTGAATGTCCAAGTCGTTTTATGAACTGGCAACCACCTCCATGATTTTTTCCAATAACATATTCTCCGGTGCCGCTCCTTCAAGCGAATTGGCCTCAGAGTTATTGATAATGGTTTTTGGAACGCCATAGACATTAAACTCACTTGCCCAATCTGGGAACTCCTGTGCCTCCACCATGTTTGCGTGAACCATACCTGATTCAAAAGCAAATTGGTGAGCAAGGTGAACCGCAGCCGGACAGTAGGGGCACGTCGGCGTAACAAATACGGACAAGTCCAAAGCAGACGTCAAGCCCGACAATTGCTTCTTTGTCTCCTCCTGTAATCCAGAATCACCTCTAGACAACATTAGGATGTCCTCGAGCAGCGTTGCAAACTCGTATCCGCTCGGTGCACCGTAGAACCAGACACCATAATCCTTTTTCGAATCATCGGAAATCATGGCAGCAGGAACTTTGTTCACACCCATCTCCTTGACCTTGTCCTCGTCAGCATAAAGGTTGTATACCTCGAGGGTGAGAAGGTCTGATAGGGCTGTCAGTTCTTCATATAACTGACGAACCTCTTGACAAGTCTGGCATTCTAAACTGGATTCTACATACTGGATAACAACAGGGTTTTTCAACTCTTCAAAGCGTTCCTTAATGGCCTTCTGGTTGCTTTCAGAAATCAACATGTCAATCCCTCCCGCTCATTTGCATAGAACAACGGAGTGCACTTATTTCTTAACAGGACCACTCCAACGGCTCATGCCGCCGGACAGGTTATAAATAGCTTCCATCCCAGCTTTTTTGGCAATCTGTGCAGCTTTCATGCTGCGGTTTCCACTGCGGCACACGAACACAATTTCTTTATCCTTAGGAAGATCAGCGAGACGATTTCGTAAACTTCCGAGGGGAATGTTTTTCGCTTTCGAGATGTGCCCCCCTGAGAATTCAAAGGGTTCACGTACATCCACCACATGTAGTGATTGCGGCTTCTGTTTGAGCTTTGACTGAAGTTCTCCAGGTTGAATCGTCTGAATACCCCCGGCTCCTCTGCGACTCCACAGAAACCAACCTACCACTAAAACCACTAGAACAACCCAAATCCACGTCTGCAAAGTATATCCTCCTCAGTACCATTTATTCTTCCATACGTAGATGGCTTCTTGATACAATACAAATATCCTGACTCCATTTATATACCCCTATGGGTATGTTGTCAAGGGAGTACATGGCAAATAATCACAGACAAAATCCCGCGTTTGAACACGGGATTACGTGCTTCTTCGCTGGCGATGTCCCGCCATTTTCCTGAGCATCACCATACAGCAACTGAAACGTCAGCAAATGCCGCCAAACGGAGAGTCAATTCTAAGCTGCCGTCCAAACCAGGTCTTTGGATAGTCAATCGTGACGCTCTCCATCATATACGCAAAGTGTTTGGCAAACACAAATTTGATTCCGTCAACTTCCTGTACTACATCTTCATCTGAGATGGTCTCATCCAGAGCCATACCATATTGAGGTCCGCCTCACCCTGCCGAAAGGTACAGACGCAACTGTGCTGCTTGTTCCTCTTCGAGGACTGAACGCAAATAGTCATTTGCAGCAGGTGTTACTTGAATCATTCCTCTTCCCCCCAGCCTCTCTGTCATACCCGAGCGGGTATATTCAGTTCCAACTTTAGGGGGCCGTCTTCAATTTGTCAATATCACACGAGTTGTTGAAAAACCTCTGTTGTGGCAGGCATGGGCTCCACTCCCAACTCTCGTCGCAGGACTTGTTCACATTTGTGGTATGTCTGAATAATCATAGAGCGGTTAAACATTGCTCCGTGAATTTTCATCATAAGTATGTACGCGTCTTCCCACACGAGTTCAGATTTAACTATTCTTTCACAGATTGCTAAAGCCTCCTCATACTCTTGGTCCGCGTAACAGAGATTGGCGTATTCCATCGACCTCTGAATAAACTCCAAGCGAAGCTCTGTCCGCTCCTCTTCGCACCATAGTTCGTACTTTGCTTCAGGCAGGTATTCTCCTTGGTACAGAGCCATGAGCGACTTTAGTATGACTTTCTTGCTTTTTTTGCTGTCAGCGGAGTCGACTGACGCCGCCATGCTTTTAAAATTGTCTTTGTCGACCTGGAGTATAGCCTGCTTGGTAAGCGCATACATGGACCCTCTGCGAGCGATAAAAACACTCGGTCCCCGCCCTGGCTTATCCGGCTCGAGAACCGTTGATAAGGCGTGCAACGCAACCTTAAAGTCCCGCTCTGCGGCGTCAGGAGAGAGGTCTCCCCACAGTTGCTCACAGACCTCTTCTCGGTGCACATAAACTCCTCGATGTGTGAGCAAGAACAGAAATAATTGCCGAGCTTTCTCGCGCGGCCACTGGCCATGAGCAATCTCTGCAAACCCGCGCCACACACGCAGTCCTCCCAAAGTTTGCACACGAAGCGTATAGCCTGGGTGATAATCCAGTTCAGCACTGTCCAGATTGTCAAGCAATTGTACTGCTCGCCTCTGCTCCATACCATGCACACGGTGAGCACGAAGCAGCGGTACGAAAGACTGCACGTCACGTAAACCGCAATAAGTCGGTCTCTCCAGCAGAAATCCCCAGTGGCGGCGCTCTGTTTCGCACAGGACTTTGGCCACATCCTCATGGCACCTGCGGTTGTCCACGCGATGCAAAGCCAGTGCGCGCCAAATGCGTGCTGCCGTTTCCAAGAACGCGTCTGTGCAATGCTGAAATTGTGCAATACTGACGGTCAATTGCTCGGCGGCAGTGTCCATATCTCCGTTGATAACAGCTGCTTGGCCAAACCCAAGTCTGACAAGGCTGGCCATCCATATATCGCCCGCGTGTTCTGCAATCCTGATGCCTTCATTGGCATAGGATTTTGCCAAGACATACTGCTTTCGATATCCGTGTGCCAAACACAGCCCTAAGAAGGCCTCAGATTTACCGCGGGGTATTTCCATGTCATCCATTTGCGATACGGCCTGTTGATAAAGGTTGAGCGCTCTGTCACCCAACGGGTCTGCCAGGTGTTCGGCGTGTCCCAATCTAATGAACCCGACTGCACTGACAAACGGAGAATGAAGTGACTGTCCCAATCCGTGTCCGAATTCTGCTTGACGTTGCGCCTCGTCAATCTCGCCCCGCATGACGTACATTAAGGACAAGAGCAGTGTGCCTTCTCGATGTGCCAAAGCGGAACGCTCATCGGCACCGTCAATTTGCACCCTTGACCTCATGAGCGTAATAACTTCCGATATTTTTCCCGTTCTTAACAGCATTCTGGCGTCCATGTTATTGGTTGAAAGTGCAACATCGGTACTTTCCCGCAACACAGCAGCAATCCGATTGGCTCTGCCGACAGACGCAGAGTTAATACTGTTTTCCAAAGCCAGTTGAAGTACTGTGAGCCGCAGCACGCGGTTCTTGCGCGGAACCAGTTGCCGTGCCGCAAGAATATGCGGATGTGCATGGGCTGGTTGAATGGTGTCGAGATACAGACGTGCGCGTCCAATTTCCACTTGGATTTGAATCCATTTATCATCACGTATAAGCGCTTGTTCCTCGGACATCTGATACAATTCCAAAGCATCTGAAAATTGATTGACATGGCGAAACATCTCAGCTTTGGCATGAAGCAAAGCAGGCGACGATTCTAAGACAGAGAGATGAACGCGGTCGAGCCAACTCCGTACTGTTGAAATCTGGCCCCGATGAAGATAACGGTGAATATACGGCGCCAAAGCATTTCCAGCATGCTCTTTATTGGACAAGAAAAACAGGTACGACACTGCACGAGATTCTTCACCTCGTTGCAAGTGCCACAGAATGGCTGTCTCAACCAACTTTTCCTGCTGAGAGGGGCTCAGGCTTGCCAGCAAATAGTCTCGGACAAGAGGATGCAGTTCATAGCTGATACCGTCTTCCGAAAGATTGATGTGCCCCCTTTTCTCCAATTCAGACAGGACCAGTTCGCTGTCAAGTCTGTGCAGTGCCTGATTGCATAAATCCGGATGTAACATGGGGAACAAACTGGTATTGCGCAAGAACTCCTGCTGGAGAGTTGTGACGCCCTCGAGGAAGAGTCGACCAATCCGTTCTGTAAGTGAAGCCGTGCCGGACAGAGCGGCACGCAACCGGTGATATGAACCATGCTGCATCCAGTCACGTAACAGCATGGACAGTACCATAGCCATACCCCCGGTCCTCTTCATAACTTCACGGATTTCTGTGCGCTGAAGATACCGTTGATTGGCGTTTTCCAACGGCTGGTTTTCTTCTAACGACTGGCCCTTAGCAGCCAACAGAGTTCCTTCGTGAAACAAAAATCCGATTTCATCTTCCGTAAAAGCCAATTCACGGCTTTGAATCCACAATGCGTCATCAGCTAAAGTGAGGCTCTCCACAAAGGGGAGGCACGGACTAGTCCGTGTAACTATAACCATGTGTATTGACGGAGGCAAGCGTCGGTGCAAACAGTCGAACCATGCCATTACCGCCTGGTCATCATCCAGCAGATGAAAATTGTCAACCACCCAAACCTCGTCTTGAAGCAGCGGCGCATTCTGGACAGCGTTCCCAGCCGATTCAGCGGAGTGAATCCAGGTAAACGTTGAATGCGCTTGGGCAATAATTTCATCTCTTTGTGCAGCATCAACGTAGGGCTTTAGTACTGTGCTGCAGAAACGTTCGACAAAACAGACGCTGTCCTTATCCTGCTCACGAACTGTAAACCATCTTGCTGGCAACCGACTCTGCGTCAGATACGCACGTACGGCCGTGGTCTTACCGTAGCCTGCACCAGCTTTGACAACAGTAGTAAAGACAGAAGGGATGTCAGACAAAAGACTCATCAGCCGTGGACGCGGCACCTCGATGCCGCGCAATCTGGAGAAGGCGGACATGCGCGCACCTTGCCACTCGCCTTGTATTCCCATTATTAACCTCCCCCCGATTGCTTCTTTTTCGTGGTCACAAGCTGTGGTCAACTGTTCCGTTTAACTTGTCCTCATTGTGCGGTATAGCCCCCGTCTATCACAACAGCTTGGCCGGTAATACTGCGTCCCTGATTTGATGCGAGAAAAACAGCGTAGTCTGCAATTTCCTTTGGCTCCAACAGCCGTCGTTGAGGAACCAATGGGTAGATGACCTCCTCAAGCACGTTCTCCAGAGGAATTCCTCTGTTATCGGCTAAATCCTGGAGCTGGTTTCGAACCAGAGGCGTATCCACGTATCCCGGACACAAAGCATTTACCGTAATCCCCGAATCGGCTCCTTCGAGAGCCGCTACCTTTGTCAACCCAATCATCCCGTGTTTAGCAGAATTGTAAGCCGCTTTGCCAGCAAAGCCGACGAGGCCGTTGATGGACGCAATGTTGATAATTCGCCCATATCCCTTTTCCTTCATTTTTGCAAAAGCAAGTTTCGTGGAAATGAACGGGCCAACCAGCATTAGATTGATGATCTGCTGAAACTTTTCGGTCGGAAACTCCTCGATGTTCGACACGTATTGCATTCCGGCGTTGTTGACAAGAATATCAACTGCTCCAAACCGACGCTCGCACTCTTCGAAAAGACCTGTGATATCCTTTTCAGCACTCGCGTCCGCCGGGAATGACGCGGCGGTTCCCCCGGCCGACACGATTTCCCTTGCTGCCGCTGCTGCTGCATCTTCCCTGATGTCTGATATCATGACTTTCGCGCCCGCTAATGCAAATGCCTTCCCAATTTCGTAGCCGATACCGCTGGCCGCTCCCGTGATGACTGCGCTCTTTCCCTGTAACAACTCTGCCATGATTCCATCTCCCTTTAAATCTATTTCACGAATGGCTTGTCACTGAAAGCAGTTTATCCGGATGCAATGCAAATTCGCTGATTTTCGTAAATTTCCCGGACTCAGGCGGCTGTACACTTCGTTCCACCCATGCTTCAAGATGCCCGAGGGCCGCTTCAAAGTATGGCTGTACAGGCTGCTGCCCTTCCCAGTTGCTTTTCAACATACCATCCACGTGGTTGCCGCCGTCAATTTCATAGAGGCGGTGGTTCTTACCGAATCCTTGCATTTTCACGTGTTCTGCATAGGCTGCAGCATTGTGACGGAAAGGAACAAGACAATCCCAGTTCCCTGCCACGGACAGTAAGGGCTTGGTCACCCTCCCGCTGTTCTCAAGCGCCTGCAGGCGAGCGCTAGTGACCTCACTGCGACTGTACCAAGGGTAATCTGCCAGGGGCGACGGGTCGCGCAGCCAATCGTTTGACCAGTCATCGTTAAACGCCGGCCACTCAGGATCGAGAGACCGGCCGTACAGCCAGAGCGACACCACCCAATACATCATGAAATACGTGTCCCAAAACGGTTCGGAAGAGGGGTGTAGTCCTGCTTCCAAGAGTTTATCCAATGCCTTGCTTTGTTCATGAGTCGTTGTATCTCCACGCCAGTTCTTATAGAGGGGATACTGCCCCACAAACACCGGCAGCGTCGTCATTAGGTGGCGCGATTCAGGGTGCCAGAAGACGCCTTCCCATTCCACTGCACCATCTAACAGATGAGGATATTTTTCGAGAATGATCCGCGTCACATAGCCTCCATTGCTGAGCCCCGCCATATATGTACGCGAAGGTTCGCAGCCGTATTGGCGAGTGGCCTGTTCGAAGGCGTATTCGATAAGCGACTTGTAGACAGGACCCCATTCCTCCATTGTCCTGTTTGTGTCCCTCAGTACCAAACCCGGTGTGGCCTTATCGCAGGCTGCAAACGCATAACCTTTTTGAAGCGCAAGATCTGACAGCAACAGGTCCAGAGAAAATTCCGTTCTGACTGCCGGCACGCCTCCAATTAGAAGTTTGCCGTTCCACCGAGAGGCATGAGGCAGGCGCAATACGGCTCTCGCTCCTGCCACTTCACCATGCCAAAACACCCCCGGCACAGGAACAGAGATGGTCGGACGAGCATAGACAAGTGCCTCCGCGTCGGGATACACACCCAGCCCTTGTGAAGTTAGATCTGCTGCTTGCGTAAGGGTGATCGATTCTTCCATGTAAAACGTCCTCCCAACCGATGTAGACCTCCGAGCAATCCGTTTGGCATAAACCGTACAACCACAATGTACAGAATGCCGAAGAGAATGGGATAGTTCTCGAGCAGAGGAATTTGCGTGCCAAAATTGGACAACCAGGACTGAGACAGTACCAGCACGGCTGCACCAATCATACCTCCGCTCAGAGTGCCGACTCCCCCAATCATAACCATTAACAAGACCATTAAGCTTATATTTGCTACGCTGTAAACAGACGTTGAGACAAATGCTTGCGATAGTGCAAAGACAGCCCCCGCCAAAGAAGCCAGCACGCCGGAAACAATGAACGCCAGCGTCTTGAACCAAACTACGGAGTGCCCCAAACCGACGGCCCGTTGCTCATTTTCGCGTACGGCCCGAAGTACGTCACCAATCGGCGATTGAACAAACCGCCTGAGAAACCAAAACGACACTGCCAACAAAACGAGGCACATGTAGTAAATCTGTAAGTCTCCATTCAACCACTGGGGCGGGGTCACTGTCATGCCGTCATTTGCATTCGTAAGATGTCGCAGCGCCTGCGATCCCGCTAAGACTGCAAACACTTCTCCCACAGCCAACGTGATCATCGCAAAGTAAGCATCTCTGACACGGAGGGAGAGAAACGCCACAAACAAACCCAGCACCACAGCGGTTCCTACCACTGCGCCGGTGCCAATCACCAAGCTGAATGAGGTACCGTGCATTTGGTTCAGGCAGATAGACACGGCGTAAGCGCCGGTTCCAAAAAACATTGCGTGCCCAAAGGAAACAATCCCAGTATAACCAATCAGCAAGTCATAGGACATCGCGAACACTGCGAACGCAAAGACTGTATCCAATAGTGTAGTTGCACCCCCTGTTCCGAACAGCAAGGGGTACAACGCGACGCAAAGCATCAGTACAATCCGAAACACGCGTGCAAGCGGGAGTCTTGTCACAGCACGCCCCCCTTTTCTCCGAACAATCCCTCGGGACGGACAACAAGCACTGCGGCCATCACCACAACACCGGCCAAAACTGCCAGAGCGGGCGCAAAGTAACTCGTAACGGCAGTTGCCAAGCCGACAAACACACTCCCCACCACAGAGCCGTTGAGACTGCCCAGTCCTCCAAGTACGACAATGATAAAGGCGTTTAGTTGCATGCTCATTCCAGCTTCAGGCGAAATGGAACCAAAATACGGCCCTGCCAGAACGCCTGCAAGTCCAGCCAACGCTGCCCCGAAGGTAAACACTGTCGTAAAAATGGTGTGGATTGGAATTCCACGGGCCTGAACCAATTCCGAATTCTGAACACCCGCTCGAACAATCATGCCTAAACGGCTTTTTCGCAGCAGTATTTGCAACAAAATGTAGACCGCTATACCAGCGAAAATTGTCAGTACTTGAAACTCAATCAGAGCAAAATGCCCGAACAGCCACGAATGGGTCAGGACCCTGGGAGCGGATGAGTTCACCGGATTGCGTCCAAATGGCAACTTGATAAGCTCTGTCAGCACCATCAACACACCCATTGTCATCAACAGTTGTTGCGTCTGTGCACCGTAAAGACGATGCAGCAACAGACGCTCCGTGAGCCATCCCAATGCTGCCCCTGTCAAGACGCCGCCAGCCATCGCCAATAGAAAACTGCCTGTTGCCTCATATAAAAACGAGGCAATGTAGGCGCCCCAGATATAAAAAGCACCGTGAGCAAAATTAATCACCCGAAGCAATCCAAAAATCAAGCTTAAACCTGCGGCCATCAGAAAAAACAGTGCACTATTGGCCAGGCCGTTCATGACCAGCGTTAACACGACATCCACTTTAATCCTCCTCCACAGCGACGCGTATCCCGAGAGCTCGTTGCTGCAACTCCTTGTCCTCCCTTAACTCATGCACAGGTCCCTTTGCAATAGACTTTCCATCATCAAGTACAACGTAGTACGTGCCGGTTTGCTCTGCCAGGTATAAGTTTTGTTCGACCAGTAATACCGTTACAGAACGACCCAGTTCCTGAATAACTGTGACAAGCTTCTCAACAAACAAGGGAGACAGGCCCTTGGTCGGCTCATCAATCAACAAAACCTTAGGCCGTGCCATCAACACGGAAGCGATGGCCAGCATTTGCCGCTGCCCCCCGCTGAGTGTACCGCCTAACCTGTTGTAAGCCTGTCTTAAGTCAGGGAACAGAGCCAGGACATACTCGAGACCATCTCGAGGCAGTGGTCCACGTCCTGCCGCAAGCCGAAGATTCTCTTCGACCGTCAAATTGCTGAAGATGTTATTGTCTTCCGGCACATAGGCAACACCCGCTTTCTGAACTCGATGCGGCGGAAGCTGACCAAGTGGTCTGCCAAACAATTGAACAGAACCCGATTTAATCGGAATAAATCCCATTAAAGTACGCAGAGTCGTCGTTTTCCCTGCTCCGTTTCGTCCAAGCAGAACTGTGACCGACCCGACAGGCACCTGAAAGGACACATCTCGCAGAATGCTGAATTGACCGATATCTGCGGAGAGTGAATCAACACTAAGTGCGATTTCCATGGTATCCCCCCAAATATGCTTCCTCCACTTTCGGATTGTGCATCACTTCCTCCGGCTTGCCTGTGGCCAGCACTGAGCCTTGATGGAGCACTGCAACAGTGTCAGATAACCGCATAACCACATCCAATTTGTGTTCAACCAAGACAATCGTGTATTTGCGCGATTGCCTCAGTTCTGTCACTAAAGCAAGAATGACTTTTGTTTCTTCCATGCTCATACCCGCGGTAGGTTCATCTAACAGCAGGATTTCAGGCTTTAGCGCCAAAAGCATGGCCATTTCCAGCTTTCGCTTATCACCGTGGGCTAGCTCTGCTGCCCTTGTCCCGCCCAATTGAGAGAGACCCACTCGCGTGAGCAATGTATCCGCTTCTGCGGCTATGCTTCTGTCCCTTCGTTGCAACATTTGGCGAATGTGGACGCGGCGCCGGGCCTGTACAGCAACCACGACGTTTTCCAGGGCGGACAGTCCGGGAAACAAATTCGTTCGTTGAAATGAACGTCCTATTCCCATTCGCGCACGCGCGTCAAATCCGGCCTTCGTGATGTCTCTTTCGTTGTATCGTATGCATCCGTTCCAAATCGGCAGTTCGCCGCTCATGACGCTTATTAAAGTTGTCTTTCCGGCACCGTTTGGGCCAATAATGGACACCAATTCGCCTTTGGCAAAGGAAAGCGACACATTATCGAGGACCAACATAGATTGATATCCCGCCGAGACTTCGTCCACTTCAAAAACTGGTACCATACCGTTCCCCTCCTGCTTGCCCAGAGCCATTTCGGGCAGTCCCCCGTGCTACTTGTTTAGCACCGGGGGCACAGTCTGTTTGGCGGAAATCACTTTGGTCAGGACTGGCACGGGATAATCCACACCAGCCTTGTGCCTCAGAACTACGCCGTATTGATTTTGCAGGGCTTGGTGGTCCGACTTCCGGTAGGTGTAGGTGCCTTTTGGTCCCTGGAAGGACATGCCGGCCATAGCAGCACTCAGCGTGTTGCCGTTCGTAACCCCCTTGGTCTTCTTCAGCCCGTCGACGATGGATATCGCTGCAGCCATACCATCGGGATCGAATAAGTCAGGCACTGTATGAAACTCCGATTTATCATGACTGACCAGATAGTCGTTGACTTTGTTGTGCGGCAGCGTGTAGTAGTATGTGGTGAATCCGCGCATCCCTTCAAACCCCTGAAACAACGCTTTAATTGCCGCGATATTGGGAATGCCCGTGACCACAGTGATGCCTTGCTTAGCAAGTTTCATATTGGCGATACTTTTCCATGGCCCCGGCGCTCCAGCCCAGGTGACAAACAAATACTTCGGGTGCTTCTGGATGATCTTCTCCAACTGCGGTGTAAAATCGGTTGCTTTTGGACTGGCATATACATCGAGAACGTCTTTCATACCCACGTTCACGGCCAACGATTTGAATGCTTTTACCGAATCCCAGCCAAACGCGTAATTTGGGGCGAGCTGTGCAACAGTGGCAGAGTGATTGGGAATAGACAATACCGCAGCTTTGGCCTCCATGTAGGAGTTAGGGGATATTTTAAACACGTATTTATTGTAGTTTTTGCCTGTAATAGAGTCCGCGACAGCCGGTCCTGCCACATAAACCGTTTTATACTTTTGAGCAAGCGGCTCCATCGCAATGGCACTAGCGCTGTTCACTCCGCCGGTCAGTACATCAACCTTCTTGTTTTGCAACAGTCCCTTTGCATCTGTGACCGCCTGTTTGGGGTCCGTTGCGTCGTCTTTCCAGATAACCTGAATCTTTCTGCCGTCCACCTTGTTGGTTCCATTCGTCGCATATTCCAAGCCAATTTTGAAACCGCGCTGCCACTCCTTGCCGTATGCAGCAAGGGCACCGCTAAGCGCTGTTACAGCTCCAATCTGAATCGGTGTTTGCCCGCCGGATTCAGTTGCCTTTGTTGTTCCACAACCGCCAAGAGCGATGCCTGGGGTCGCAAGGACAGCAACCATCGAAATGAACCTGTACTTCTTCACAAAAGCCCCCCCTTTAATTGCTTGCTTTGGTACTTTGCACTGGACTGCGTGTTGTTCCCGAAATTTTCTGTCATATGTGTTCACGCATCCTCTGTAAGCGGATTCGAAGGTGTGAGGTCAAACTATCATGACAGAGTTACACGAGAGTTACATGTAAACGCCCAGGTGTGTATAATAGTAGTTACATATTTGAGGACTCTGCCCCAATCTTGTAAAGGGGATGTTGATAAATGGCGTTAACAGACAGCTTTCAGCGACCTCTTCGTGATTTGCGCATTTCAGTTACCGACAGATGCAATTTTCGGTGCGTGTACTGTATGCCTAAGGAACTGTTCGGTCCGGACTTTGCCTTTTTACCACACAAGGATTTGCTGACCTTTGAAGAAATTTCCCGGCTTGTCCGGGTCTTTGTTCGAGGCGGGGTCAAGAAGGTGCGGCTCACGGGCGGCGAACCTCTGCTTCGGAGGGATATCGAAAAGTTGGTGGCTCAGATTGCCGAGATTGACGGTGTTGAGGACATTGCCATGACGACAAACGGATCGTTGTTAACCCGTGAACGAGCACAAGTATTAAAAAATGCGGGTCTTCAGCGGGTCACAGTCAGTCTCGATTCACTCAAAGACGACGTCTTCATGAAAATGAACGACGTTCATTTTCCAGTGAGTAAGGTGCTCAAGGCCATCGATGCAGCTGCAGAAGCCGGGTTGACTCCGGTTAAAGTGAACATGGTTGTGAAACGCGGATTGAACGATGAAGACATTGTGGAAATGGCACAACAGTTTCGAGGCACAGGCCACATTCTTCGCTTCATTGAATATATGGATGTTGGGAACAGCAACGGCTGGAGAATGGATGACGTTGTTTCAGCAAAAGATATTCTGAACAGTATCCACGAGGTCTGGCCGCTGGAAACCGTTCCCCCGCGTCACGCGGGAGAGGTAGCGACACGCTATCGCTATCAGGACGGCAAAGGAGAAATCGGAGTGGTGTCATCTGTAACGAGGCCATTTTGCGGCGCTTGCAATCGCTCGCGTCTCTCTGCCAAGGGACGCTTATATACCTGCCTGTTTGCCTCAGACGGCTTCGATTTCAGGGAACTGCTGCGGTCTGGAAAATCTGATGAAGAAGTATTTGGAGCCCTGTCGGAATTGTGGGGCTTGCGGTCGGACAGGTATTCAGAGTTACGGTCTGACGAAACACGCAGACGCAATAAGATAGAAATGTCTCAAATTGGCGGTTGATCATTCAAAAAGCAGCACAGGTAAGAATCCGTTTCAACCACAATCAAGAACAATAAGCAGCCTCGTGCCACCTGTTGGTGATACGAGGCTGCTTTCATTTTAGTAACAACCATATCAGAACGCAGAGATTCGCAACGCAGATATAAGGGTCTCTATCGACAACAATACAGGAAGTGCGTTACTCGTTATTCCCCCGCGTTGGACGCATACGTCTTGGTGGACGCAGAACCAGTGTCCTCGGCAGTTTGCGAGTCTGGATTTTCTTCCTTGTGAATGTAGTGTTTTCCTCGAAGCAGAGATGCTATGGCTGCAATCACAGACATTCCGACAGACATAGTAAATGTGAGTCTCAACCCGTGCATAAACGGGCCGCCAATGAGATGCGGGAAGAATACCTTTCCGACAATATATTGAGCCTGATGGACAGGTAAGTGGGATAGGACCTGGGGACCCAACAGATTCTGCAATGGATTATACCCGAGCAACGCTGCGAATAAAGACTCCGTAGGAGGAAGAGCAGCAACGTGCTGTGCTGCAACCTGCGGGATACCGTGCTGCGTGAGTCCTGACAACATGGCCTGCGGGAGTTTTTGAGCAAGGCCGGCAATCATGATGGAAAAAAACACACCCAAGCTCAGCATCATCCCGGCGTTCATAAACGTTGAACGCATTCCTGAAGCAACTCCTCGATATCTTGCCGGAACTGCGTTCATAATGGCAGCACTGTTCGGGGAGGCAAACAATCCCATACCCGCACCTATGATGAACAGATACAGCCAGAACAACCAGCGGTTGAAATCAAGCGGCACTGTGTTGAGCAGGTAGAAACCCACCGCACTGACAACCATTCCGGTTGTTGCGAAGACGCGCGCTCCAAATTTGTCCGACAAATAACCACTGATGGGACCGGCGATGAAAAATCCAATCATTTGCGGAATCGTATACAGCCCTGCAATCAATGGCGTATCTGCATATGACACACCGTGAAGGGGTAAATAGACACCCTGCAACCAAATAATTAACATAAACTGCAACCCGCCCCGAGCCAAGGCTGCCAGAATGCCGCTGATGTTCCCGGCCAGAAACGGGCGAATTGTAAACAGCGATAAGTCAAACAGCGGCTGACGGACACGCTTTTCCACCAGACCGAAGACAAGCAACATGATGATTCCGCCAATAATTCCCGTCAGTACAAAGGGATTGGACCAGCCCATTGTATGTGTACCATAAGGCATGATTCCATAAGTGAGCCCTAACATAATACCCAACAGCCCAACCGCAAGTGTGATGTTTCCCCAGATGTCCAGACGCTGGTTCTTGGCGCGTTGAGAAACTTCCTGAAGGGCAATATACGCCCATATCGTCCCAGCTATGCCCACGGGTACATTTACTAGAAACACCCAGCGCCAGTGGCCTGTGAAAGCCAACAGACCGCCGAGCAGCAGTCCAATGACGCTACCTCCGATAGCTGCCACTTGATTGAGGCCCAAAGCCATTCCTCGTTGATTTTCAGGAAAAGCATCGGTAAGAATAGCAGCGCTGTTCGCAAACAAAAATCCTCCGCCAATACCCTGGATAATTCTAAAGATAATCAGCTCAATTTCTCCGGCTGTGCCCTTACTCCATGTTAACGATGCTAACACAGAACCAATCGTAAAAATTAAAAATCCAAGATTATAGAGACGCACCCTGCCAAACATGTCGGAAAGCCGTCCAAACGTCACCAATAGCACCGTTGTGGCTACGTTAAAACCGAGCAGCACCCACAACAGTAAACTGGCCTGGCCGCCTTTCAAAGGATTCACTTTTAGTCCGTTAAAGATAATGGGCAGAGCAATAATAAGAATACTTTGGTTGATAGTGGCCATCAGCACACCCAACGTAGTATTAGAAAGTGCAATCCATTTGTAACCCGGATGATCGCCCGTTCTTGCTAACATGCTGATTCCCACGCCCCTGTTGTCAGTCTTGTTTGGTTCGAGTTTCGTTATACAAATCTCGTGTTTTCTCTAATCTTTCCCGGACTGAACTCTTAATGCTGTTCAGTTTATCGACTTTTTCATCGATGTGTCCGGCCAACTCGCTTAAGAGTTCCATGTAGCGTTCCAATACAGCGAGTTCAGCCTCTCGCCCCAGATTCCCGTGCTTAAACGTGTCGCGAAGTTGGTCCAGGGACCCCTCCACTTCGAGAATTCTCTTAATCTCTTTGAGACTGTATCCCAACGTCTCCTTTAATTGTAGAATTTGCCGAATCCGGGCCACTGCGCCCTCATCGTACATACGATGACCGCCCTCGGTGCGCCCCACTTGCGGCAAAAGTCCCACTTCTTCGTAATAGTGAAGGGTTCGCGGCGTAATGCCGAATTCATGTGCGACCATCTCCACCGTATAATCCTTCCCCATGCCGCTCGTCAACTCCTCAACTCGTCAACTCCTCAACTCGTCAACTCCTCAAAAGTAAAGGACCGCATTCTCACTCGCTCTTCAACTACAGCTTACGTTAACGTATGGTTTGCCCATACGGACTCTGCAAGTATTTCCTCCAAGTTGGTCCTTGAAATCTAGCAGACAAGCTGTATGCAACCGCAACTGAAAAAGGCTATTCGGATAAAGCTTGAAGGACTTCCTCAGTGGTGCGAATCCGGCCCATTCGAGGGAACGTGTATTTCAACGGGTGCTCATGTTGCGGCTTCGATAAGGCTGTCATCGCGTCCTCAACGAAAATCTGGTTGTAACCGTGCTGGTATGCTTCCCGTGCCGTAGTCTCAACACCAATGTCCGTTGCAATCCCGCACAGAATAATGGTATCAATGCCCCGCCGACGAAGCTGCAAGTCGAGATCAGTACCGTAGAAAGCGCCCCACTGGTGCTTTGTGACACAGTGGTCAGTCGGTGCCGGACCCAGTTCCGAAACAATTTTACTCCAATCTTCCGGCCGCTTCGCAGTAGAAGGCGAAGTCTCAGCGTCTGTCACTGGGTGAAGCATGTCTTTACCATCCTTCGTATCGACATTTACTAGTGTCACAAAGAGACCGGCATTGCGACTGCTGTCTACTAATCTTTGCACCTGGGTGAGTACTTGAGTCGCTGAGTAGGGTTCACAAGGCAAGCCGACAATTCCGTTTTGCATATCAATCACGACCAGAGCAGTCTGGTTTACATCGAAGTTCAATTCCTTCACTTTCAAATCCACCTTTTCTGTTGATTGTGTTTGATGATCAATACTGGCATCTGATGATCAAAATTTAGTGTAACGAAATAAAAAACTTACGTCAACGTTAGATTTGTTCTTACTGTTGTTTCAGGCTCAGTCCAATTCGTCCCTTATTGACATCCACGTCAATCACGCGAACTCTCAACGTGTCTCCGACCGCAACAATCTCCATCGGGTGCTTTACATATCGGTCTGCCATCTGTGAAATATGTACTAGTCCATCGTTTTTTACTCCAATGTCCACAAAGGCTCCAAAATCCACCACATTTCGTACTGTACCCATCAATTCCATACCTGGTTTCAAGTCTTCTATCTTCAACACATCTTTACGCAAAACAGGAGAAGCAGCATCCTCCCTTGGATCTCGCCCCGGCTTTTCGAGAGCCGCCAGGATATCCCGCATGGTAGGCTCACCGACTCCCAGTCGCGCAGACAAGTCTTCGAGTGGAATCGACTTCAACTGCTCTAAGGCCTGCCTCCTTTGCTCCGGGTGAGAAAACAAACTCTCAAGGTTCATACTACTTAACAACTGCTTCGCAATTGAATAGGATTCCGGATGAATCGGAGTTGCATCCAGCGGCTCAATTCCGTTGTGAATTCTCAGAAAACCTGCGCTCTGCTCCAATGTTCTCTCGCCCAGCCGCGCAACCTGTTTCAGAGACTGACGTGAAGGGAATGCACCATTCTCTTCCCTATATTTGACGATATTGCGTGCTACCGTCTGATTTAACCCGGCAACATACGACAACAGACTGGGTGAAGCTGTATTGACATCAACGCCAACCTGATTTACCACAGACTCCACAACGGCGCCCAAATGATAGTCCAGTTTCTTGCTTGCTATATCGTGCTGATATTGGCCGACACCAATTGATTTCGGGTCAATCTTCACAAGTTCTGCCAGCGGGTCTTGCAGCCTGCGGGCAATGGAAATTGCACTGCGCTCCGATACATCCAGCTTTGGAAACTCTGTCCCGGCCAACTTCGACGCTGAATACACACTCGCACCAGCCTCAGACACCATCACGTATGCAATATTGTGACTTCCATCTTGGTACTCCTTCAGACATTCTGCTATAAACGCTTCAGTCTCGCGTGAGGCTGTTCCGTTGCCAATAGCAATCAGCGAAATGCTGTAGTCTGCCAGCATCTTTAGTACGGTATGCTTGGATTCTGCGATTCGATTTTGCGGCGGTGTCGGATAAATCACCTGCGTTTGAAGTAACTTTCCCGTTGCGTCTACGACTGCCAACTTGCATCCAGTCCGATACGCAGGGTCTACCCCAAGCACTCGACCGTAAAGGGGAGGTTGCAGCAACAAGTTGCGGAGATTTTCAGCAAAAATAAAGAGAGCATGATGTTCTGCGCGTTCCGTCAATTCTGACCGTATTTCTCTGGCAATGGCTGGCGCAAGCAGCCTTTTATAGGCATCGATGACCGCTTCCTTGAGGAGACTCGCCACGTTGTCTTGCCGCAGCACACGAGTCAAGTTTGCCCCTTGAAGCAAGGGCTTTATGTGCCGGGCCGTAAAGTAGTCCATCACAATGGACTCTTGTACATCGACGGATACTTTCAGATAGTCCTCACGCTCCCCGCGGTTTATCGCTAAAACCCGGTGCGGCATAACATGCTGCAAAGGTTCACTAAAGTCATAATACATTTCATATACACTGTTGGCCTTGGCGTCTGTGGCAACACTGCGCAATCTACCCTGTTTCATCGACTCATTGCGAAGCCACTTCCGTGTTGCAGCGTCGTCTGCGACTTGTTCCGCAAAGATATCGGCTGCACCCTCAAGAGCAGTTTCAGACGATTCGACTTCCTGTGTGACAAATTGTTCAGCATAGGTCCTTGCCTCATCTTTTGACCTCATCATGTTCGAAGCGGATTTCAACCACGTCAACAAAGGCTCTAATCCGCGTGCCTTGGCTTTCGCAGCACGAGTCTGCCGTTTTGGACGATAAGGGCGGTAAATGTCCTCCACTTCAGTCAAAGTCGATGCATTAGTGACGCTTCGGGTCAACTTTGCAGCCATATTCTCATCGTCCATGGCTCCGTGTTCATACAGCAATCGAAGGACATCTGTCTTTCTTACATACAGAGCTTCGATGCCATGATATTTTTCTTCGATGTCCCGAAGTTGGTTCTCGTCCAACTCTTTGGTCATTTCTTTCCGGTACCTAGCTATGAACGGAATCGTATTGCCATCGTTCAACAGTTGTAATGCCTGTCTCACCCGGGGTGTTTCCAAGCCAAGCTCACCCGCAACAACTGCAGCAAAGTCGGGCTCAGGGATGGACGTGTTCCTCACTTCTGTCGTTTCTGCTTTACTTTCTTCCAAAGCCACTCAAAATGTCTCCTTTTGTACTATTTGCAGCCACAATCAGCATAGTTTTTTTCATTTTGGTTACCTTTTCCTATGAACGGATATTAACCAGTTACAGGGGGCGTTTCAATGCAGTCACACATGCAACAACTCAGTCACAAGGAATTGGGCTACATGGCCGATTCCTTAACAAATGAAAGCATCCTTATTAAAGAATGCCTGACGCTGGCGCAACAAACCCAAATTCCTGCCGTTCATCAACTTGGCACCGAATTAGCCGAGCGGCACATGCAGCATTATACACATCTTATCAGCGTCCTGGAGCAACACCAGCAAATGGCGCCAACACAGCCGCAATAGTCACAGTCTGCATGAAAACTGGTTTGGCTGCAAATAAGCAGAGGAGGAGTCTCATTGATGAACACAGAATCACAGCTGATGCAAGACAAGGACTTACTAAACAGCATCTTGACCCTTGAGAAGCATATGGCGGACGAATACGCCATCGCTGTAACAGAGTCGAACTGTCAAACTGTGCGGCAGATGTTCACAAGTCTACTCGATGATACGTTGCAAACACAGAACGATGTGTTTCACGCCATGTCACAGCAAGGATGGTACCAGAGCCCGGCAAAGGCTCTAAAGCAAGAGGTAGACAAGCACATCCAGACCTATCGTCAAACACAGCAACAGTTGGCCCAACTCGTGCAGCAATACCGTTCAGCCGCCATGCCGCAAAACACTCCCATGACAACACCCTACGGAACGGCATCTGCCCAGTCTAATTTGCCAAACCGGCACTTCCAACACTCGACTGGAATGCACATGAATGGGCACTAACTGCTTGCGCACCGTTTTCCAACAATCTTTTTAGACAGAACCTCAGAAACTTCAAACGAAACCACAAGGTGGCTTGAGCCTGCCTGCAGCAGGGCAGAAATCGTCTCGAGTCACCTGTTTCATATCCTCTTTTGTGAGAATACTCGTTTCAATTGTGAATTTATCAATCAAAAAAATATTGGAAATAACAACATTATTTTGGCATACTATCAATTAGATTGACTATTAGGGGACATTGTGAATGTGGAAATTGCTAAAAAGGAACCCAAGCTTCTTATTATATTGGGTTTCTCTCCTAGGTATGGAATTCGGTGAGTGGACTCGAAACATGGTGTTAGTCTATGCAGTCTACACGCTCTCCCATGGCTCCGCCTCCGCCGTATCCATTGTCTTACTTTCCGAATTTCTTCCAATGTTGTTTGGTCCGTTTATCGGGGTTCTAGCAGACAGACTGCCTCGAAAACCGACATTCGTATTGTCAATTTGTATACAGGGAGTCCTGCTTTTTGGAATCGGACTGACTCTGCATCTCCACCAACTGTGGCTCGTGTATGCCGGAGCACTGCTCAGTGCAGTGGCAACAGTGGCTAGCCGGACCGCCGGCGCTGGTTACATCCTGCAATTCGTTCCCATGGACGAAAGAAAAGATGCGACTGCTTTACAACAAGTTGTCATTAGTTCCATGATGTTGCTTGGACCACCGTTGGGAACAGCAATTTATATGGCTGTACAGGGACAGGGTGCGCTCGCCGTAGCCGGGGGACTCTTTCTGTTGGCTGTGATTTTGAACATATGGGTGAAAGCACAAAAAACCCCTGTTTCAGACGCTGAATCTCACAGTTTTTGGTATGACCTCCGCACTGGACTCAAATACGCGAGAAACCACTGGGTCATGCGATTTATTCTGTCAACGGGGGTATTGGTGGGGTGCAGTGCTGGAATTCTAAATGTACTTGAAATTTTTCTAGTAACGAAGTTTCTTCATCTTCCAAAAACGTGGCTATCCGTTCTATTGTTTGTTCAAGGAGGCGGCATGTTATCTGTCACTCCATTACTGAACCGACTCACGGTGCCAATGAAAAGACTGTTGCCATGGAGTCTCATCTGGTGCGGCATCGGAATGGGACTCATGATAAGTGTGCGCTTGTGGATGGTGACTCTCCTCGGTTATTTGGTCTTTAGCGTCGGGAATGTCGCAATTAATTTGGCCGTGGGCACATTGATGAAGACAGAAGTCGAAGAATCATATCAAGGGCGTATGTCTTCCCTCTTTACGACGGCCTATGGTGTGACGACTGGTGTTTTCATGGTTCTCACTGGCAGATTACAGCCAATTTTAGGCGTTCGATTCTTAATTGCTGCAGGAAGCTGTATCATCTTAATCAGCGGAGCCTTGCTGCTAGGGTTTACCATTCGCTATTTAAAACACAGTGACAGCAACCTGAATCTGCCACAAAACAGTGTTGGCAGAGATGTGGACCCCCTTCCCTAGTTGCATCCCCTTACAACAGGTATCAGAATCCAGCGAACAAGGCAGGCTGTCCGCCTTTATGGACAGCCTGCCTTTGTGTTCGAGCAAATCCCAGTAAATCACAATCTACCGTTCAGTTAGTTCTCAGTTAGTTCCGAGAATAGTCACCGTATGTCAGCGTATAACCGCCATGCGTCTTGGGGCCATGGTTGCTGCGGTTGTCTGTCTCATTCTCCTCAGTGAAAAATGTCGGTTCCCCTGTTGTCGGATTCAGGAACAACCTCGGTGCCCGCGGTCCCCGCTTGAAGTTGAACATATTGTCAATCGAGCCTGCCACCGCATCGTACGATCCGTTGCCAATGCGCCCAAGCTTCCAGTTGTTTTCAATAAACTTCAGAATCGACGACTGATCCGTTACGTTATTAGCAATGAAGTTTTGCCTAGCGTAGGGCGAAATCACCATTAACGGAAGTCTTGGACCATGTCCTGCGCGGTCCTGATAGTTTTTCAATGTTACCTTTCCTGCATTACCTTTGCCAAAGAGTGTGTCCGCCATTGGGTCCTGCGATCCGTTGATAACGGGACTCATTTGATGGTCGTACCAGCCGTCCGAGTCGTCGTAGGATAAAATCACAGCTGTGCTGTTCCAGTCAGGTGTCTTCTCCAGCCGGTTAATGGTATTGACGATAAAGTGCTGTTCGTCTAGAGGATCCGAGTAGCCAGCGTGTCCATCTTGATACATGGGCGCTTTCAAGAAGCTTACTGCCGGCATATTACCGTGATTGACCGCTTGCCAGAAGTTGGTCATGCTGTACTGATGATTGGCTTGGTCTGTCTTTCCAATCATGCCGACAGAACTTGGCGGCAAGTGTTTGGGATTTGCCGTGGACTTATAGTACTGAAACGGCTCGTGATGGGGGCTGTAATCCGGATAGGATGTTCCAGCAATGTTTTTATGAGTGGCACTAGGATTGGCAAATCCGCCTTCGAACCATCCCCACGTGACACCCTTGGCATTCAGTAAATTACCGACGTTCTTACCGGTCATTTTGACGGTTGTCCCGTTCGAGGAGAAGTTATCATAGTAGGGGTTTACATCCCCATACAGCGTATTGTTTGTGTTTAAAGCATTTTTGATAATAACACCGCTGCTGTTTGGCTGCAGTTGCTTACCTCCATCAACCTTTGGAGCACTGTAAGCGACGGCACCGTGCGTCTGACCCGAAATCAAATTCAGAGCGCCAGGTGTAGACGGCCCGAAGGTTGTGCCGTAGGAGTTGTCGCTCATGGCAAAGTGCTGGGCATAGTTCCATAACGCGGTCACAGTATTGCCGTCATAGTAGTCCATGACTGTACTCTTGGGTTGATTTGGAATCGGCCAACCCCCTTCGCCTGTGCTTTGAACAAACTTGTCCATTTTGCCGCCGTCGAAGGCATTCTGCTCCGCAGTATAACCGTGATTCATGTCATCAGTAATCGGTTGAGAGCGGCTTAACCGCTGCGGGTTAGCGGCATTCAGATTGTGACTTAGCAGGGTCGGATGAGAGATGTAGTTATTGGGAATCGGAGTCCCAGGAAGAGCATGAAATTGAGGTACACCCTTGGGGTTCTTTGCGTATGGATAAGTACCGAAGTAGTGGTCAAACGACACGTTTTCATTAAAAATCACCACAACGTGTTTAATCGGCGTGGTTGTCTGCGCATGGCGGAAAAAGTGGTCGTGACTGTTCGCAAAAGCCGGAACAGAAGTAGCCAGAATGGTACTCAAAGCAACTACGCCACTGCCTACAGCAACTAACGTCTTCTTTTGGCTTCCCAAATTAGTTCCTCCTTGTATTCTTCGTATTTAGATAAGTTCTTCAATTCAAAATCTACTATCGTCTATTTAATCTCTCGTATAGATACTCTAAAAATTCGATTGAGATATTGTTAAGTTTTTGTGAACATGTACTGCCCCACCTCATCTGTACCACCGACATATAACGGGAACAAACACCTGCCATTCACGAGGTCCATGACAGCCATCACCGTGCTGCCAGCCAGCAAATGTGACAAATCCTTGAATGGCGCATAGGTTCGAAACCACTTACATTTTAATTCCAGTACGATTCCTCTTGTCACACAGAAAATAAGTTGGTAGAGTACATATCGTTGAACATTTCGCTTTACCAATTTAACGAGATAAAGGGGAAGGCATCATGAAGAAAGGGAGCTTAGGTGTTTCGATTCTAACAGCCCTTGTGATTGGAAATATGGTAGGGTCCGGTATATTCATGATACCTGCCACACTGGCAAAGGATGCAAGCCCTGCCGGAGCACTCTGGGCATGGGGTCTGACCGGCTTTGGCGTTCTCATGCTGGCCCTCGTCTTCGGCACACTATCCCTGCGTAAACCGGAGATGACAGGCGGTCCGCAAATCTACGCAAAGGCGCTGGTTCGAGAAGGAACCGAGCGTTCCAAATTGCTTGGTTACTCCGTCTCTTGGGGATACTGGGTCGCTAACTGGGCGGGAAACGTTGCTATTATTACAACTTTTACAGGATATTTAACAACTTTTTTGCCTGTTTTGACAGACGAAAAACTGTTGTTTCAGTTCGGTTCATTCCGTATCACAATCGGTAATCTGCTGACCTTTGTTGTGGCAAGCCTGCTGTTGTGGCTGGTGCACACGATGATTCTCAAAGGAATAGAAGGTGCCGGGAGAATCAATCTTCTTGCTACAGCCGCTAAAGTGATTGGATTTGTGTTCTTTATTGTCATTACACTGTTTGTCTTTCAGAAATCCAATTTGCTTCCCATGGAACAACAGCGCGTAGCCCACGGTGTTGCACTTGGATTAATGGGACAGATTAATCACGGCGCAATGGCTACCTTATGGCCCTTCATTGGAGTTGAATCGGCCATGGTCTTTTCATCCCGCGCGAAGCGGCGTGCCGATGTGAAAATTGCGACCATTCTTGGTCTGCTGATTACAATTGTCATCTATATTTCCATCACTCTATTGGTAATGGGGGCTCTTCCGCAACACCAGCTCATGAACGATACCAAGCCATTAGTAGATGCATTGAACGCTGCGGTCGGTCCCGTTGGTCGTTATCCCATGGCTGCTTTGGGGCTGGTGAGCTTGTTGGGCGCCACCATTGGTTGGATCCTGCTCAGTGCTGAGGTTGCATACCAGGCGTCCAGGCAAGGACTGTTCCCCCGAGTGTTCGGACGGGAAAACAAAAACGGAGCACAGTCCACATCCTTGGTTATCACCAATGTTATGGCTCAGGTTTTCTTACTGTCCACGCTTTCTCAGTCCATTGCAGCAGCATTCAACTTTGTCATCTTTATAGCAACTCTGTCCTATCTCTTCCCGTACGCCGTTGCTGCACTGTACCAACTGAAGCTGACTGTCAAAGGAGAGACTTACGAGGGAGAGAAGAAGGCTCGAATCATAGACGGTAGTATTGCCTTCCTTGGATTTGCCTATGCCGTCTGGGTCATCAAAGCAGGCACGTCCGACCTGAGGACATTTCTGTTCGGAGTCGCATTGTTGGCTGCAGGCCTCATCTTTTACCCGGCGGTACGAAAATCCCGTCCCGTGCCTACCAACGAGTCTGCACCACAGACACAGCCGTCTGCCGGAACTATTGCCAAAGCGCCTCAAGAAGCCGAGTTCAATCCAATTCAGACACACTAAATACAGCAGGCAAGTCCCAAGACAAGACACGTAAAAGGCTGCCCTTGAACCATCTCGCGATGTTCAAGGGCAGCCTCTCTAATCAGACTGATTACTGAGCGTCGTTCGATTGCTCTTCCGGTTGAATAAAGCACAGGTCTTGCAACTCTTCAACATTTCCCGCCAATTGTTCGGTCAAATGAAACCCGACTTTGCCGTCTATCTCGCAGACGGTGATAGCATTCCCACCCTGGCTCCAGCGTTCAAGACTCAAACGAGCAATATTATAACCGAGTGAATTAATGATATAGAAGACCTTGGCCAAAAAGCCTTGTGTATCGCTGTGGTATAAAATCAAGGTAGGACGCTCACCTGTAAACTTCACCGGGATCTCATTGATTTCCTGGACTTCAACCTTACCCCCGCCAAGCGAGCTCGCAATGATCCGCAAAGTCCTGTTTGCACCCTGGATGAGAATAGAAACACTGTTTGGATGAAAGAATCCAAAATTGCGCTTCTCAAAACTGAAGTCCACGCCAGCGGCTGTCGCTTGTTCGTCCGCCTGCGAAATTCTTGGATCATCCGTCGCGTAACCAAGGACACCGGCAAGTAAAGCCAAGTCAGTACCGTGCCCTTGATACGTTTCTGCAAAAGAACCCATGAGGTAAAAGACGACTTTCTTTGGTTCTTCCTTTAATATGGTCCGTGCGAGATTTCCGATTCGGACCGCGCCAGCAGTATGTGAACTGGACGGTCCTACCATAATTGGACCGATGATTTCAAACGCACTGTTGTACCTCATTGTCGCTCACGCTCCCGGCAGGGTTTTTCAGCAGTGTTCCCAAACACTTGTTCGCGCATAGCCTTTCCTGCAGGGGTAGCTGCAAGACCTCCGAGCCCAGTCTCTCGCAGACTGCTGGGCATTTCGTTGCCAATCTCATACATGGCACGGATGACCTGGTCCGGCGGTATGACACTTTTCACACCGGCCAGCGCCATATCTGCAGCCGCAAGAGCGGTTACGGCATGGAGCCCGTTGCGAATGATGCAGGGAATTTCCACTAAACCGCCAACGGGATCGCACACCAAACCCATGGAATTCTTCAACGTGAGTCCAACTGCATGACCGACCTGTTCAGGAGTTCCCCCTCCCAATTCTACCAAAGCGCCTGCTGCCATCGCCGTAGCAGAGCCAATTTCAGCCTGACAGCCCCCTGCTGCACCGGAGATGGACGCCGAGTTGGCAATCACGAGACCCAGGGCAGCCGCTGTCAGCAATGAGAACACTACTTCATCCCGGTTGTATCTGCCCGTCTCGAGTACATGGAGAAGAACACCAGGGAGTACGCCCGCCGAGCCAGCCGTTGGAGTGGCAACGATTCTGCCCATTCCCGCATTGACTTCATTGACCGACAAGGCGTATGCCATGGCTTTCAACGCGGAACCGGAAAGATAGCTTTTACCCGTCTGCAAATACTGATTGACGAGATAGGCGTCGCCTCCAGACAATCCTGTCTTAGAATGGACGGGCTGCTCAACACCTTTTCGAGCTGCTTCCTCCATAATGTCGAACTGTCGGCTCATGTTAGACAGAATCTCTTCCTCTGAAACTCCCGTGTGTTCCTTTTCAGTCTCAAGCATCAATTTGGCAATTGTGACCTCTTTTTCATTAGCCAATGCTATTAATTCATGTAAGCGCTTAAACGCCATTCTGACCACCTTCTTCAGTGTAAGTTTCAAACCCCGTGTACAGACACGAGAGTACCCGGTCTCAACTGCATTTGTTCCGTAGTTGCAGGTTACACGGAACCAATCAAAAAAGACAGTGCCAGCAAAGAATAAACCCTCACCAGACTCTGTCTTCGTACCTGAAAGCTTCCTTGAACAGCCTTCCTTGATTGGCCTGTCTTGACCAGCCGACTGAAACGCATGTTTTACGTTTCATCAAGTTGCTTCATCAAGTTGCTTCTTCGGTAGCCTCACGGCTTTTCCAGAGATGCATCCTTCGACGCTATGGATACCTGAGAGATTCCGTTCCAGCTGAGGAAGCTTACACGTTGCCCCATCGGTAGTATGTGCCCATACACTCTCGCGCCGAGTTCATTTGCACTATCTTAGATTCACATAATAAATCACTTTGTATGTCCCACTTCAAGCACACCTTATTAACTACACGTTATTTCACATTTCAAGCATTGTCAATGCTGAATTTTTACCCTCACACTGCCGAAAATTCAGCATTTGCAAACACCGAAAATCACATCAGTTGCGCAGCATTTGACCTCGGTTGTAATCGTCTCTCATGACGTCGCGAGGAACCATGCTCCCACCCGTAGCCCAGACAAGGTGAGTGCTTGAGTGGAGGACCGACTGGAGTTGACGGAAGCGACTGTCACCAAAGTCCGGTTTACCGCTCCGGTGCAGCACTACAGGTCCGAACAGGCCGGCTGCCGCCGAAGGCTCAACCGCAATTTGTTCGCTGTCTTGCAGAAGACTGAGAAGCTGGTAAAGTCTCTCGTCGGAAACGGTGTAAATTCCGTCAATCAAGTGGTCCATGACTCTCCCGACAAAGCGTGACGGCCTGCCAACAGCAAGTCCATCAGCAGCAGTATGATTATCCAGCCCGAAATCCTGCACCGAAACTGCATCGTGTTGTCCCGTCATTAGCCCTAACAGCATAGAGGGAGAATGCGTGGGTTCAACAAAGTAAATATGAACACTGTCTCCGTACAGAAGTTTCAATCCAAATGCAATGCCCCCAGGGCCGCCCCCCACGCCGCACGGCAAATAAACCACGAGAGGATGATGTGGGCCTATGGAAACCTGCAGTCTCTCTAGTTGACCTTGCAACCGAGATGCAGCAACAGCATAGCCTAAAAACAAGTCCCGTGAATGGTCATCATCGACAAAGAATATATTGTCACTCGCTTGCGCTTCCCTCCGGCCTGCCTGAACAGCCTGCGTATAGTCAGAAGAGTGCTCTACAACCTCAACTCCCAGGCTTCGGAGTTTGTCCTTTTTCCACTGCTTTGCCTCCGTAGACATATGTACAGAAACCTGAAATCCCAGCTTGGCACCCATGATTCCAATACTAAGCCCAAGATTTCCGGTTGACCCTACGACAATGCGGTATTGAGAGAAATGCTTCCGAAACGATGGATTTGCCAACACTGAGTAGTCGGTATGTGCCTCCAACATGTCAGCAGCAAAGGCCAACCTCTCGGCAATCTTTAATACTTCGTAGATGCCTCCTCTGGCCTTAATTGATCCCGAAATTTTAAGCTCACTATCAAGCTTTAACAGCATTGGGCCCACGATGTCGGTGTCGAACTCCCGCTGCATTCCTTCCTGCATTTCACAAATAGCTCTCAGTGGAGACTCAATCAAACCTCCGTCCACTATTGTTTCTGGGAATGCGCGCTGGATGTAAGGAGCAAAGCGGAGGAGGCGTTGCTCTGCATCAACAACCTCCGCTCGCGAAACCGAGAGGGACGGCAACACCTGTGCCGCCGGCAGCCATCGCGGGTTCAGCCAAAGTACCTCTTGGCTGCTCTGAATGAAGTCCAACAGCGGATGTTCGCGCTTCCACTCCGCCACTGTTTTCCCCGCAATATAGACCACGCTGCCGCCCCTTCTTCCTCTTCAAGAATCCCTCCGCCACAGGAGACTGTGCTCCTGCTCTAGCCTTCAATAATATCAGCACGCGACGACTTGAAACGGGGCACTACCTTAATTGGATAGCCCCGCTCTTCAAGCTCCCGCGAATATGAACTGCTTGTCTCCTTATCCATCTGAGCACTTGCCATCCAACCTGCATCTTCTTGATACCACCATACAATAAAGGATTGTTCCATTGTTAGAATCCTCTCTTCGTCAAAGAAATTTGTTGTGTGAAATCGGAAAGTACGGACCCAGTTGAGTTGGGCCTCCCAATCCCTTGCTGTATTTTCTCACTTATCTGAAAATATAGCGCGTAAATGTTACATTCGTATTAAGTAAATGTGTCCATTGCATTAAGATTTTAAACAGTAGCATAGTAAAAATTCG
This sequence comes from Alicyclobacillus sp. SO9, assembly GCF_016406125.1. Classification (NCBI taxonomy): domain Bacteria; kingdom Bacillati; phylum Bacillota; class Bacilli; order Caryophanales; family Alicyclobacillaceae; genus Alicyclobacillus; species Alicyclobacillus sp. SO9. The sequence continues at coordinate 3,485,633 of NZ_CP066339.1, forward strand.
TCACAATCACGAAACATCCTCCATAATGAAGGAAATCGGGCAAAAATTTAGTATCGGTTTTATCGATGAAGTAGAATATGCGATATATCCCTGTTTCGGTTCCTGACTTGATTTGTAGAGTTGTCCGCTTACCTGCAGATGGAGCGGACGTCGTATGGAAGAGCCCGCGGCATGGCGCAGCAGGGAAATGGACGCTGAAAGGACTGTCTATGAACGCGAACACAAACTCAGCTGAGCAATCGGCATATCGCCAATCCATTATCAAACTTTGTTTGCTCACAGGCAAAATCATGTTGCAAAACGGGGCCGAAACCTATCGTGTCGAGGACACAATGACACGGGTGGCTGAGACCTGCGGTCTACGTACCCACAGCTATGTTACACCGACGGCGATTATCTTCTCCATCGACACTTTCGATTCCACCAAACTGGTTCGAATTACGGAGCGGTCTGTAGACCTTCGCAAAGTCGTCGAGGTTAACGGGATTTCGAGAGATTTCTGCAGTGGAAAAATTGACGTTGCGGACGCCCTCAAGAGTCTTGAGCAGGTGGACGCTTCACATCATAAATATCCTGTGTGGCTGCAAATATCTGCTGCAGCCTTGGCCAGCGCCTGTTTCCTCATCATGTTTAACGGCAAGCTAACGGATTCCCTCCCCGCCCTTGTCTCCGGAGGCATCGGATTTACTGTTTTCCTTTTCACACACCGTATTCTCCGCATTCGGTTTTTTGCAGAGTTTTTCGCTGCTGTGGCAATCGGGATTGTATCCATTTCATTTGTCTCTCTTGGCTTTGGAAGCTCACTGGACAAAATTATTATTGGATCGGTGATGCCCCTTGTTCCCGGGCTGCAGATCACAAATGCCGTTCGGGACCTGATGGCTGGACACCTTGTAGCAGGAACATCGAAAGGAATTGAAGCGCTTCTCACAGCATTTGCCGTTGGCGGAGGAATTGCTATTTCGCTTTCGATTTTGTAGAAAAATTCACGTAAGACTGGAGGTTCTGATTCATGGTGCAACAACTTCTCGTCAGTTTCATCGCTGCGGCTGCGTTCGGAATGATGTTTAACGTACCGCGTCACTTGCTGCCAGAATGCGGCGTCGTCGGCATGATGGGCTGGTTTGTGTATATTGTCCTCGGGCGCCTTGGGATTTCCAACATTCCAGCAACCCTAGTTGCTGCTTTTGTTGTCACAATCTTAAGCCAGTGGTTTGCCAGATTATTCAAAACGCCGATCATTGTCTTCAGCGTCGCCGGGATTATACCGCTGGTCCCCGGAGGCGTGGCTTATGATGCAATGCGCTACTTTGTCCAGAACAATTACGCGGTAGCGGTCCAAATGGCCGCAAAAGCGTTGATGATGTCCGGAGCCATTGCAATGGGTCTGATTCTATCGGAAGTCGTTTATCAACTTATTAAACGCCGACAGTTTCAATAACAGCTCACGTCATCATTTGACCGCAAGGGGCAAACTTGTGACTCCGTGCACAATAAACCCTCGAGTCGGTTCTAGAGCTGCATCGTCCACGCGCTTGATTTCACTGAATCTTTGCAACAACGCTTCAAGGGCCGTCTTTGCCTCAAGGCGTGCTAAGGGTGCCCCCAGGCAAAAGTGGATACCGTGACCAAAAGCGATATGTTGGTTCGGGTGCCGCATTATGTTGAATTTATCCGCGTGTAGAAATTTCTCTTCATCGCGGTTTGCCGATCCAATCCAAGCAATAACACGTTCTCCTTTGGGAATTCTCTGCTCGCCTAAGTTGACATCCTCTTTGGTCATTCTGAACATAGCCTGAATCGGAGACCGGTAGCGCAGAACTTCTTCAATGGCTGAAGCCATCAAGTCGGGATTGGCCCTCAATTTTTCAAATTCCTCCGGATACTCCAAGAATGTCCGAACAGCATTCGTAATGAGGTTCGTAGTGGTTTCATTGCCAGCGACCAACAAGAGCCAACACAAGGCAAGAATGTCTTCTTCAGTGAGCTGTTGGTGGTCTTCTTCGGCCTGAATCAATGCAGAAACGAGGTCGTCTTTGGGGTGTTCTCTGCGGTCGGCGATGACTTCCCGAAAATATGCGTTCATCTCTTGGTGGCTTCTTTGTGAATCTCCTCCATCGCCGCCAATCATCTGGTCAGCGGACGCCACAACGTCATCCGACCAATGCTTGAATTTGCTTCTATCTTCTGCTGGAATCCCCAGCATTTCTGCAATGACGATGACGGGTAGCGGATAAGACACTTCCTTGACTAAATCCAGACGCCCGTTCATCACGGCACCATCGATAAGCTCATTGGCAATTGCTTTAATCCGTGGTTCCAACGCAGTCACCTGTCGCGGAGTGAATGCCCGGTTTACCAAAGAACGCAGGCGCGTGTGCCGAGGCGGGTCTGTCGTAATTAAACTGGACCCTGTACGCGCTTGGTCGGAGGGCGTCTGTGGGACAGGATTTGGCTGGCCGTATTGGGACGAGAAGCGAGTGTAGTCAGACAGAACCATGCGTACTTCCTCGTAGCGAAATACTGACCACAGCTGCAACTCTTCGGCATACAAGACGGATTGTGAGGTTCGTAGATGTGTGTACACTGGATAAGGATTTCGTCGGACTTCGGGAGAAAACAAACTCTTTAACATCGTCACCTCTCCTTTTAACGGAGGAATATGACCTAACACAACCACATTCCTCCGGTCACTTCAACTCCTCATACCAGCGTAGCAGAACAGCGCTATTCTCGCATCTTCGTTGCATCAGCCAAATTCATTTTTGTGACCCGTCTCAACGCAGGCCATTGCGCAAACAACAACACGAGCAGTATTCCGACAACAGCAAGCACAATGGTGCGCGGATACAGCCAAAACGGCATGCTGAACAAATCGCTTGTATACTGGGCAAGATACAACTTTAGGGTTAGCAGGGACAATGGAAATCCGATGACAAGGCCGAGGAGGCCAATCAATCCATTTCCTGCAGTAATGAGACCGATAATGCTGCTGTTTTTGTATCCCAGTGCGCGCATCGTTGCCAACTCGCGTTGCCGTTCGAGAATGTTGAGGGATGCGGTATTAAACAAGATTGATGCTGCGAGAATCACAGCAAAGACCAGCATTGCACCGAGCATGACGTACATCAGACCCATCAGTTGGTGAATCTGTGTACGAAACGCTGCTTGGTCTTGGACGCGCACCACACCTGAAAGATTACCTAAGTCAGAGTGTATGGCGGACCGTTTTGCAGTAGACGTCGTAACTAATGCCGTTGTCACCTGGCCACTCATATGAAAATCACGCTGCGCCTCAACTAACGGAACGGTGATGGCATTTCCAAGTAATGAAAACCCGAAGCTGCCCACCTTGAATGTTGCGACAGGGCCGTGCGGCAGCACTTGAATCTTCATTTCATCCCCAATTTTCAATCCCAGCTTTTTGGCAATCGACTTGGTTACAACCGCTGCCCCCGATTGAGGTTTCAGTACGCTTCCTTTTACATCGTGCAACTGCAACAGATTGGAATTCTTTGGAACGCCCTCCACGGCAGTGTCATAGGTTTTCCCTGTAGCCTCATTGGACACTTGTACAGGCAGTGTTAACATTGTTTCAATCTGTTCAACACCTTTCATTTGCGAAAGGGTACTGTGAAGTTTTGTCTGTTGTTGAGGAACATAGAAGTCGGCCCGCAAGTCATAGCGCTGAGATTGATTGACGGATACGTTTAATCCCCTTGTCATCGAGTCTTCCAAGCCCCCGGTTGTGACCACCAGGACCAAAGCAGCCATGACGCCAATTGCTGTACCAAGGGTTCGGCCAGGATGGCGAAGGAGATCACGAATTGAAAGCCTCCACCAAAGGGGACCACGCATCCGGTGCTTTCTCGGCTGACCAATCCTGCGCTGCGACGTGAACGCACGCATAGCTTCTGCCGGGTGCAGCCGCGAGGCGCTGAGAGCAGGTACGAGTCCGGCGACAAACGGAGCGATGAGACCAAGCATGACACCGACGAGCAACACATTCCAATGGGGCTCGGTGAAAACAAAAGGAATGTGCAGTTGTGACGCATAGGCCTTTGTCATGGCATCCCCCATCCAAACGCCTGCACCAGTTCCTGTCAGAACTCCAATACCGCCAATCACAAGCGAATAGGCTAGATAATGAAACAGCACTTGCCTGCGGCGAATACCGATTGCCATCATCGTCCCAATCAGGGGCCGTTCCTGCGAAACCATTCTATTCATGAGTGCGGCTACGATGAAAGCTGCAACTGTGAGAAAGAACAGTGGAAAGGCCTCTGCCATTTGTTTAAATCCATTCAAATCCATCTGCAACAGTTGAATGTCCACTTGCTTATTTCTCGGTGTAACAGACAAAATATGACTTGATTGCAGCACAGACTTCACTTGTTTCAATACGGCTTCTTTGTTGGCACCGGGAGACAATGTGTACAAGAGCCTGTTCCCGTCTGTCGCGGTCGCTGCCAGTTTCAAATTGGCCGCGCTTGCACTCTGTCCGTGAAGGGACTGCAATCCTTCTTGCCCAATTTGAGTCAGAGTTTGTCTAGGAACAAAAAAGACACCAAAACTTGCAGGGGATGGGAAAACATCCTGGCGATTTCGTGCCACCCACAAATAGTTGGCGCTGACTGCCACACCGGAAACCGTCACCGATTTGTCTCCGGCGGGGGTCTGAATCTTAAGCGCGTCCCCGGGAACTAAATGGTGATAGTCCGCAAAATGGCGCTCCACAAGGATTTGACCGGTTGTGTCGGGGTAGTGCCCTTTTACAATGACAACCTGATTGAGCTTTGGTTGATGAGCAAGGGGGATACCAATGAGCCGTCCGTCCACTTTCAACAACCCGCCAGTCTTATCTCTTGTCGTTGTCCCCGGTACCGTTACAGGTAATGACATAATCAACTGATTTGCAGCCTTGTCCACCCCAGCTATATGCACAACTTGGTGTACTTGTTGCTTCGAGACTTGCGCCGCTGCAACCGTTTCATCAGCAAGGTGAGTCTTTGTCTGTGTCGCTGAATAACTGTGCTGAAGGTTCTTGTACGCAAGATAGGATGCATCAAATAAGGCCGTTCCCAAAAGTACTACTACGATAACTGCAAACACCTGCCATTTTTGCCGTAACAAGTCTCGTACAAGTTTTTTGTTCAGCATTGACGTCACCCCCTTACCATGTGAGTTGTGAAGCTGGCACAGCTTTCGTTTGGACTGTATCTTCAATGACATGGCCGTCTTTGAGTCGAACGACCCGATTGGCCATCGCTGCCAAGGCGCTGTTGTGCGTTACAATGACAACGGTTTTGCCTTCCTCATGGGACAAATCTCCCAAGAGCGCCAGAACGGACTTGCCTGTTTCGTAGTCCAACGCACCTGTCGGTTCATCGCACAGCAACAACGGAGGATTCTTGACTAGTGCTCTAGCAATCGCAACACGTTGCTGTTGTCCGCCGCTCATCTGGCTAGGAAAATGATGGAGAATCTCAGTCAACCCCATTTTCTCAAGGACCTTTGCCACGTTCAGTGAACTCCGGCTCAGACTCGCTGCCAACTCAACGTTTTCATAGGCCGTTAGACTGGGAATCAAGTTGTAGAACTGAAAAATGAAACCCACTTTGTCTCTGCGGTATTCGGACAACCCCTTGGTTGACAGAGCCGTTATATCCGTTCCCGTAACCGTAACTGTCCCTTGGGACGGGCTGTCCAACCCGCCAATCAGATTCAACAGTGTAGATTTTCCTGAGCCGCTCGGGCCCAAAATCACCACGAGTTCCCCCTTGTGAAATGTCATGCTGGCAGATTGTAATGCGTGCGTTTTTACGCCGTGGCCGTACATCTTCCCTACGTTTTGTAGTTCGACAAGAGCAGTCATGTTCGTTTCCGCCTCTCTTTTGCATTTGCTCTTACAAGCTGTTCCCGTTTGTCCACCATGGTCTTCTTGTCTCTGTCCTTACCATCGCCGTTCGCTATGTTGCTTTCATTGCCGGAGAATTCGGTCTCACTAAAAAACACGACCAAGACCCCCGCCTTGAAGCTGGCCTTTTGAACTGAACAAGCAACGAGAGAATCCGGTAAAGTAACTACTCGCCGCCAGCCGTCGACCGTAATTATCAAGTCTCCCTCACGGCGTTGCAGTTTCACATGCGAAGGGTTTACTTGGCCCAGATGAACCGATAACACCGTTTGCCCGTCCGCCTCAAGGTACTTAAACGGCTGTCTCGCTTGCAGAAAGTCAGCAGGATTAGAGGTGCCGTACAGCTCATCGGCTGTACTCAGAAGCCTAGGAACTCCGATGACTTCTGATTCCTGAAAAGACATCTTGAGAATCGGCAAGCCTGCAAAAGATTCCTCTGCCTGTTGCAGCACGGAAGACTGGATTTTGCCCCAGGTTTCAAAGTAGCCGTTCAGTGCTTCCTCAGGAAAAATGCGGTTTACTACAACTGCGTCTACAGCCATTCCAAACAGATTCATGTAACTCAGAGCCCGCCTTGTTTCCTCCAAGACAATGGTTTCCGGTATCATCACAAGGCGCACAGCGGTTCGATTGACATCAAAAAGGAGATTACGCAGATTCTTTAGACGTGCAGCGAGATCGTATAGTTTGTTGTAGACTTCCTGTTCCGGGACTGGAACCTTGAGGTACTTCCCCTGCAACGGACGCATTAATGAAGCAATCCGCCGGTCCCATTTCACTAGTCCCCCCAGTACGCCGTCCATCATGTCGGGAAAGCTTAAATAGCGGAGGCTGCTGGCGGTCGGGGCCATGTCTGCTACAATCAGGTCATAGTCACCGCTTTCTGCAAGGTCGTAGAGTCGAGTCAGCACCAGCAGTTCTTCCAGACCGGGAAATACCGCCAATTCTTCTGCTGACTGCCCGTTCACGCCCAGATATCGAAAGAAACGATTGATATATTGCTGCAACACTCCCCAGTTTCTGGACAGTTCAGCTTGGGGATCAATCTCCATGGCCTTGAGATTTGGGCTTTCTTGCACGCTTGTGACAGAAGAACCTAGCGTCACTTGTAATACGTCACCCAAGTTGTGTGCTCTGTCCAGACTGACAACAAGCGTGTTTTGGCCCGCCTGTGCTGCTGCAGAAGCGGTGGCGGCTGCAACCGTAGTTTTGCCAACCCCGCCTTTTCCTGAAATGATGAGCACTCGGGTTTGAGTCATTCTTCCACCTCGATTTCAATAGTTTCAGCCGCCTTGGATACGGATTGCTGCCCTTCGCCTATGAACTGTTCCAACCATGTGGTGATTAAGTCAGAAAAGCCCTCGAGAATCTCAATCCTTTGCAACAGTTCCCTGCGTTTGTCGTCCGAAGGCCAGTCACCGCCTGCCTGTGACGACTCCAAAGCTTGTTTAGCTGTGAGATTCGCCTCTCTCATATACTTCAACTCATGAGAGAAGAACAGTTGAAATAGCTCTCTCAGAACCTCATTCACGTTCATTCGCGGCATAAAATAGTCTCGTCTGTCCCCTTTTATCCACGACCTGCGAACGACTCTGTAGTGCTCAAGTGTTCTCATAGCCACACTCACGGTACTCTTTGCTGCACCCGCTGCACGACTCAAGTCGCCGAGTGTCATCGGTTCCGGAGCCAGCACAAGGTAACCATACAATCGTCCCAGCAGTGGATTGACGTTATAGAGCGCCGCTGCACTTCCAAAAAACTCTGCATACCGCTCTTGTACCTCTGCGAACGTTTGTCCGTCTGTCATCTTCTACCCTCCCCGCGAGTCGCATTGAACGCAACCGTATTTTCCCCTGGAGCTTATGTTCTAATCGTTCGGTTCATTCCGAACGTTATAATTGATATAAATGTAGGCTTCCACTAGCTCTTTGTCAAGTGGAAATCAGGACTCTCAACGTTTCATCGCATTGTTGCCTGTTACGGTGAATGATGGTCTCTCTAGATGAGGAACGAGGGGGAAGCGTATTGGTAGTGGGCTAAAGCATACAGGCGATCTACTCATGAGGAACTACAACTGCGGGCACAGATGCAATCCACGCAACAGCCTCACGGGCGCTTGACGGAGTGTTGTAAGCAAAGTGATGCTTCAAGCCGGGCAACAGGGCGATAATATCCGACAGGAATCTGTATGAGCGTTGTCTTGTTGATAGCAGAGCTGTTGTAAATTTCGTCACACAGAGCTTCGTCGTAGTCGAGCAGAGGATGCCCGTTCATCCCTAAAGCCGAAGCAGTCAATAAGAGCTTCTGGAGTACAATCCCGGCCTCCATATGCTGGATTCTGTGGCCTCTGTAGCCATATTGCCGTTTCAAGTGATGGACGTCCCCGAGAATATGAAAGCACAGGGGCACCTGATGCAGGTTGACATTGTGCATGGACATCCCCTGTTGTAAACGCACCCGATAATCTCCCTCATTGCACAGATGCAGTGTTCGCGAAGACCGGTCATAAACATATGCACCGTCTTCTATACCTGACACACCGTGCAAGCACACGCCCATCACAAAACGCGAAGCTGCCACTTCCCTGATTCCCTCTGCCATCCCGGCATCTCCATGCGCCGTGATATCACTGTGGTAGTCCACTGTGCTCGTTGCTTCGTGCAACAGAGTTGCAACGTCGTTGATGGAGACCTGCCCGAACCAAAAATCCGCCCCCGGCGAGTATCTCTGTTTGCAAGCCCTGTAAAAGTCATAATTCAGACCCGGCTCGCTAGGCAGTTTTACCTGTTGTACCTGTTTCCCCTGGGCCGGCGCTTGTTGTCCTGGGTTGCATTCCATTTGTGCTGACGGAGAATCCGCTTTTTCGAGCTCAAATCTTGCAGGCTCTGCATCTGACGGATAGAAATCTTCTGTCGAATGATACATAGCTGCGCGATTCAAGTCCACAATGTTTGGATACGCTTTGATTCGTCGTGATTTTATATAATAGGAAGGATTTACTCGGGCTAATAATTTGTACAGACCAGTCGCAGACACGGGAGGACTCTGTGGCTTTTGCCTCGTTAAGGCAGTGCCGTCCGATTTATGCACAAGAGAAATCACTGCATACACCGTCTCTGTCTCCTCCGACAATCCAAGAAGATGATTTATGGCGGCGTCAAGAAACTGAAACTGTACAATCGACCTGAAATTCAGTCTCTGTGCAGAGGAAATCACTTGACCCACTACGGCGCCTGCATCAATCCCCTGAAGCCGGTAAGAGAAATCGTGATATTTGAAAAAATTCTTCCAAAACATAGTTGATACAAACAGTGCGACCGTTACATTTGAAAAATCTACCCGTCCCCCCAGCGCTTGCTGCAGATAATTGTCAAAGTCTCCTGTGCGCAAAAGGGACAGCGTGTGCCGCTCCACATCGTAGTGGTAGACGCCCCGCTTGTCTTCATCCATGTTCAGGTACACGTATAATTCGCTTGGATACAAGCCGCCTCCTGAGGGTGCAAACCTTCGCAGTGTCTGTACCAAATCAATCGCGGACTCATTGTCTTGCACGGGTACGTAAGTTTGCGCAATCGCGGTTAGACCGTAACTGTACCAAAGAAGCGTGCCAAGGTCATCGAAAATGCCCGGCTGTGAAGGGCGGGCGAAACCAGATTGGTTTGCTATGCCCGGCCAGGCCTGCGGCAACGTCAGTTGCTCAGTGCCGCTGTAAATCTTAAAGGGGAGCGGGGCATCGTCCCAATCCACCTTCACATCGGCCGCTCGTACTGATTCCACATCAAAGTGCAAATTGTAAACAAATTGATGGAGGTTCATCCTCAGTCTCACGCTCCTTCACAGTGCTGGCACAAACGGTGCTTTCATCATACAAAACACTTACACAAGAATCCGGTCGAGGGGCATCCCAGACTCAAGGAAATGGATGGGGATACGGGTTTAAATCTGCTTTCGTCAACGGCCTGTTTCTGTATCCCAGCTTCACGGGAACACTGAAAACACGCTGCAAGCCTTCGAGACGCACCAAGTGATTGCCGAATGTCATGGGCAACATACCCGGTATCAGCACCTTCACGCAGTGTAAGTCGTTTTGCTCTATTTCAGGTGATGTCTGATTGACGACAACAACGTCCAAATTCAGTTCGCGAAACCCGTTCAACAAGTCACCCAAGTCCTCCGCCAAGTCTTCATGAACCCGGTTCACTGGAAAGGCTTCCGCAAAGGTTTGTTTGCGGGCGGCACTGTTTAAAAGAAAGGACAGTCTTTCCTCAGCCTCCGGCAATCCGTACAACATGGAATGCTCATCCATTTCCCGAACTAGACTTGAATCGGATAGCATTTCCAAGTAGGCTCCTTTGTGATGTTCCAACTTATCATCAAACCGCAGGAGCATGCCGGCAATCTCGTGCACAGCACCCTTCACAGCCTTCAGTGCATCAGGGTGCGATCCCGCTGCACACATGAGATTCAGTCCCCTCCCGCGCCGGTTCTTAGCCACAGCAAAAACACTCGGAATCCCGTTCTCCATCGTTGCGTTAAAGAAATACACGTCGTATCCTACAACTGCTCGTAAACGCTTTAGCATTAAGTCAAGTTCCACGTCCTCCACTGACTCGATGTCAATTGGCGGCAACGGCAGTCGCGCGTACCAAGTCATAAGGAACGCATCCCGTTCCACCACCTCAAGAATGCCATGGAAGACTGCCTCCACAAGAGAACCGCCAATCGCACAACCATTCGAGGTTTCATAGACAAAACCCGGATTGTAACCGAGACTGTAGTAAGCCAACAATTTTGGGACAAGCAGCGGTTTTTCCTGTGTCATCGAGTAGCCCCAGACCCATTCCATCGGCGTGTCTGGTGACAGTTGCTGAAATGGGAATCCAGGTGATTGGTAGCGCTCGGAGTCATGCAGGCCGACGGATGCAGGGTCAAGGGCGTTCTCTCCCAAGCGAGCGTAGGTATCTGTTACAAAGCCAGTTTTTCCGCGCGGCTCAATCCCACAATATCGCTCCAGTCCTTCGAGAATGGCTGTAAGTTCGGCCTCTTTGTATCGCTGTGACCGCCCCGACGCGCCTTCATCTCCTACAAATAGCGGGAGATTTACTCCTACCGCAGCATAAGGTGCAATCAAGTCCTGTACCCTGCTGTTCAGCAGTCCACTGTGGGCGTCCAGGTAGCTGTCAGCCAATCCCCTTTTCAACGCCCCAAGGCTTTTTGTTCGGTATGTGTCAACGCTTAATTTCGGTGTTGGTTCCAAGGCAATTCGTGCTTGCTCTGGCGCGTCTACAGGTAGTCCTCCGCATACGGAACACTTGGGGTCCGGCAAGAACTTATGGGTGGAAGTTGCCAAGCTGTTAAGCTGGACAACGGTCATGTCATGTACTTCCCCGCCCTCAGGATATAACAGGAAATGTTGGATTTTATTATAGAGAAGGTAGGACATGTGCAAGGCTGCAGTCCCTGAGAGCCACGCATCGCGTCTTCCGCTTTGCTGTTCGTCAGCCATAAGGTAGGATTTGAGTTGCCATAGTTCTACCCTGTCTGCATCCGCCATGATTCGCCTTGTATCGGCACACTGCGAACACCCGGCAGCGCCTGGCACCACCAAGGGGCCAACCACACCTTCGCCAAGCACCGCAAAGCCTCTCAGCCACGGTATACCGTTCTCTCGAAATGAAATTTCGGCGTCGAAATCAAGTCCTGGATTCCATGAATCGCTGACAACTACGGCCACATCAATGTCTCCCTGAGGACGCTCTGGCACTGCATCAAGGTGTGTGAATGCGTAGTTTGCGGAAGCCCCGATGAGTAGTGACAATTGTCGAGCCATCACGCCTGTTCCAACAATCATAATGTGTGTTGTCACTGTGCTCCCTCCCCGCGCAATACCACGCCGTATACAGCAGGAAGCACATCTCGCAAAAAGGGTTCTATTGCAGCGTCGAGTAACTCCAGTTGCATTCCCTGCTTCGCAACCTGAGCAACTGCCTGTTCAAGCCGCTCCTTTGTCGGAAACTCCGAACCCGGTTTGACAATGACATCGCTCCTGTCCGTCTGCGACCCGGCCCGCAAACGTGCTTCCACTATTGAAGAAGAAATCTCCACTACCTGGTTGCTCGTACACAACAGTGCTTCGTCTCCAATGACATGCCGCAGCAACAGGTGCTGCAGTCCAATCCGGAGCGCGTCTGTCAGATCGATACCGACTGTGCCGACGGCCTTCGCACCAAGGTGTAGCCACACAACTGGAAATCCAAGCAAATCTTCTTCTAAAGCCACCTGCGGTTCACATTGAAGGGTGTGGAGAACCTGAAGATAGAAATTACACACTTCATCTTCTATGCTAGTGATGTTAACGCGGACCATCGGAGCCTGCGTGCGAATCGGCCGCGTCCATGTACGCACGCTCAACTCAGTACGCACGCTCAACTCATGGGTCAAAGTTTTATGCAACGCTCTCCACAGTGCCTCACTTGTCTCTCCTCCGGTACCGATTCCAACGAAGCTGCCATCCCCCGACACTTGGGCTAAGGCGGAAGCCGCATAAGCTTCAATCCCGGCGAATCCTGCCTTCTGTCTCGCATCTTCGTGCGTTAAACCCGCACAAATTCGTTCCTGCAGAAGCTTTGCAGGCCCTGGAGACAAAGCCGAAATGGGTTGCACTCGACACAAAGACAAGGGCAACTGAGTGAGGTCGCCCTCATCCCAAACATGAAAAATACCCGCCCTATCTTCTGTCAGCTCCCCGAAATAATGGAGCAGTTGGGCCCTCTGTACCGCTGGTATCGCATTTTTAAAAGCCGTTGCTACGTCTTGGACACGTCTTACTTCTGCAGGGTCGGAGACTGACGCAAGCGTTGAAGGGATATACGAATGCCAACCGCCCTCGAGAGATATTAAATTAAGGTGGTAGAAGCGATAGTGCGGCCCATGGGCATGTGTTACTCCAGTTAATGCCTTGAATGCCTCAAATACGAGGACGTTAAACAGGATTGGATAGGCCAGCGCAGAGACGGTCCCAGACAAGTGGTCCAGAGAAGCCAGTGGACCAGTGGATTCGGCCGCTGCGTCTTTTTCCTGGAGCGTGTGATGTAACTCACTGCCGGATTTGTGAATTCTCCTCCACATTGCCAACCAAGTACCCGCACTGGTTTGCGCAGTGGTCTGCGGCCCGCAAAATCCTTCCTTACCAGCTAAAACAACGGGCAAAAAGACAAGGCTGTTGTTTCTGCAGACCCCTTCAACGGCTTGCAATCGCTCAAGTTCTGTTTCATCCGTGGATTCAGCTACAAATAAGACTGCTGTAAAATTTGGCACTATCTTACCCCAAGCGATGGTCGAAGACATCTCGGCGGGCGAGAAACCGTCCGTGGTACTTTCGGCAGCGTTCGTCATGGCCTCGTCGTGCGTGAGAACAGAGAGTTTTGCTTCACTGTCTCTTTGCCTCGCAGAAACCTGAACCTGCTGTAATCGCTTCATACAGTGCTCTTCATCACCTGTGACCAATACGGTCAGGTCCACCAATCCTGACTCAAATACAGCGGTCGCAAGGGGTTCCAGCATGCGACAGGAACCAACGGCAAGGACCTTCGCGCACCGATATTGTTGAAAGCCGTATGCCCCTGAACCTTGGATGTTTTGCAAAAATGCAATTTGGGCTGCATATTTCTCTACAATACTGTCACTTAAATCGTGTTCCATATCTTCATTCACATCTCGAGCGAATCCGTTGTGATACAACGTGGACGCAATTTCATAGACCCGTTGTGCATGAGCATCCGGCAACCCGTCCGTAATTTCCTCCAAACTGTTTTCCCCGTTTAAAAGCGGGAGCAGCCGCTCCAGCCATGGTTCGATAGAGCGCCCCTTCATACGAAATGAACCAATGTTGTTACGAACGTACACTGTCCCGTCGAGCCCCGGCAAAACAAACGTGTCGTCATTCACGATTAAACGCCGGGTTGGCTCAATTCTATCCACAAGCCATTCCTCCTGAAGCAAATCGTCTAAATACTCCGGCTCCATCATCCAAGTACCTTTTGTATCATATCGACGGGAAAGATATTTTGTTCCAAAGAGAAAAACCCCGTCTCTAAGACAGGGTTCGTCTGGCAACGTACAGTCGTCAACTTGCCAGTTACAACGATGCGGTCGGTGCAATGATGGGGCCGCGAAGCAAGGGGTTGAACCCGCTCTTCTCTAACCTCTGCGTTACCAGGGAAAACAGCCGCCGCAGCGATAACAACCGCCACAACGGAAGCAGCCGCCGCAGCGATAACATCCTCCACAGCGGAAGCAACCGCCGCAGCGTGCACAGCCACCGCAGCCACCGCAGCCGCCGCAGCCCCCGCAACCACAGCCCCCGCAACCGCCGCAACCACAGCCGCCGCATTGTGTGAGAACTGTGTCATACTCTCCTGTTTCGTCTGTCTTCTGAACTTTACTTGCTTCAAAGTCGCCAACGTCCAGCTTCTTTAGTTCGTCCTTGTAATTATCCATTGCTATTCACCTCCTGTTGTGTGGAATCAACACACACAGCAGCTCGTGCAGGACGACTACAATTTCTGTCCCCCAGCTCCTGGATGTTCTATAACTATGGAGAGCCGAATTCGTTGGTAAAGGCCTGTATCTCGCGCAAACACCCAATTTTCAGTCTAAACTCCAACTATTTGGTCCCCAGTAGCTGTACCCTCATGGCTTATGCGCCTAAAAATTTACGGTTTATTCAACAAAAGAATTGATGATTTGACAGGATTTTCACTTTCGATGAAGTAATAGTCCTAGTAGAGTACACAACACAGACAGAGAGACCTCGAGACGACAGTTGGAAATAGGGTGAAAGTGTGGCTAGAAAGAGAATTGGGGACCTGCTGACAGAGTCAAACATTATCAGTGAGACTCAATTGCAGGAGGCTCTATCACAAAAGGGCACAAACGAGAAGGTCGGAGAACTGTTGATTCGGCTGGGGTATGTTACGGAACAACAGTTGATTGAGGTTTTGGAGTTTCAACTCGGTATCCCGCATGTCAATCTATATCGCTTCGACATCGACCCTTCGGTCGCGAAACTCATCCCAGAGTCTTTAGCGCGGCGCTATCAAGCGTTGGCGATTCGAAAGAATAAAAACCGGCTTTATGTAGCCATGTCCGATCCCCTTGATTTCTACGCCATTGACGACATTAAAATGTCTACAGGTTTCACTGTGGAGACTGTCATTGCCAGTGCCAGCGAACTGACGAACTTGATTGATCAGACGTACGGTCTCAGTGAACCAATGGATGAATTGGAATCTCTGTTACCGCAGGACGAAGGATTGGAAACTCAGGTGACAGATGAGGACTCCCCCGTTGCCCGACTGATGACACAGCTCATAGAACACGGACTCAAGACGCAAGCAAGTGATATCCACATTGAACCCCGTGCTGGAGAAGTTCTCATCCGATACCGTATTGACGGATTTCTGCGGACGGAACAACGGTTACCCAAGCACATGCAAAATATGCTAACGGCTCGAGTCAAAATCTTGGCAAACCTGGATATTGCAGAGCGTCGCCTCCCCCAGGACGGCCGATTTCAGATGGATATTAACGTTAGACACGTTGATTTGCGCGTTTCCACAATGCCAACCGTACACGGCGAAAAGTGTGTTCTGCGCCTGTTTGATATGACCAACGCCATTCTCGCAATTCCAGACCTTAAGCTCTCTCCTCACAACCAGAAACTATTTGAAGAGATGATTCGTTCACCCTATGGCATTATTCTGCTTACGGGGCCAACCGGCAGCGGTAAAACCACAACACTCTACGCAGGACTGTCGGAGTTGATGAGTGACGAACACAATATTGTAACAATTGAAGATCCCGTTGAATTCGAACTGGACGGAGTCAATCAGGTCCAAGTGAACCCCGCTATCGGCCTCACTTTCGCACGAGGGTTGCGTTCATTGTTGCGGCAAGACCCAGACATTGTCATGGTTGGTGAGATTCGTGATGCAGAAACCGCAGAAATAGCCATTCGAACAGCCTTAACCGGCCACTTGGTCTTTAGTACGCTCCATACCACCGATGCAGTGGGCAGCCTGAATCGACTTATTGACATGGGCATCGAACCGTTTCTAGTCGCCTCCGCGATTGTGGGGGTTGTCGCCCAGCGACTTGTGCGCCGCATCTGCGACAAATGCGGCAATCCTTATGAACCAACCGAGGCGGAGTGGAACTGGCTCCACCGGTACGGCGTCAGTGAAGGCAATTTCAAGCGCGGGAAGGGCTGCGGTTACTGCAATCATACAGGCTATGCCGGCAGAATGGCAGTCCAGGAAATAGTCCAACTTGACGATGAGTTGCAGCATCTCGTTTTGGAAAAGCGATCGTCGGCAGACTATCTGAGGTCCGCCATCAAGCAAGGTATGAAAACGATGCTCGAAGACGGAATTCGCAAAGCGGCACTTGGACAGACCACGATATCTGAAGTCATGCGAGTGACTTTAGGAGATTAGTAGACTTACTAAACGGTTGTAGCTGCGGGCGACAGGTTGAATTTTGGAACAAAGGGTGAGGCGCATGCAGTATTCGTATCGAGCCATCGCGGCAGGAGGAAAACCAACAAAAGGTGTTGTGACAGCAGGAACCCGCCAAGAAGCGCTTCTGCAACTACGCGAGCTTGGCATGACCACAACGGAACTGACCGAAGGCAAAATCCTGACAGGCACCCGTAATTGGCTGTCTTTTCTCACCCAGACCGAAATTCACCTAGGCGGAAACCACGTTAAATCCGGGGACTTTGCGGCCTTCTGCAGGCAGTTTGCTACACTCATCCGTGCTGGTGTTCAAATTGTGGATGCTGTCAAACTCCTAGCAAGCCAAACGGAGAGTAAATCTCTTCGAAAAGCACTGGAGGAAGTCAACCTTGACATTCAAAAGGGCAACTTTTTGTCCAGTGCAATCACGAAACACAAGCGAGTCTTCCCAGAAATGTTCGTCAACATGGTGAAAGCAGGCGAAGCATCCGGGAATTTAGATGAAATTATGGACAGAGTCGCAAATTTTTTCGAGGAGCAACACTACTCTGGTGAAAAAATAAAATCTGCCATGACCTATCCTATTACTGTAGGACTCATGTCCATCGCTGTTGTCATATTTCTCATGGTTCGTATCGTTCCTACGTTCGTGAATGTATTTAAGGGAATGAACATCTCACTGCCCCTGCCCACGCGCATTGTCATTGGCGCATCTCACCTGCTTGTTCATTCTTGGTATTTGATTGTTCTGGCTCTCATTGGTCTCTATGTTTTCTATAGATGGGCACTTCGATACAAGCAAGTTGTGTATTACCGTGATTTGGTGCAGTTGCGGATACCGGTCTTTGGAAAATTGGCACAGAAATCGTCTATTGCCCAGGTAATGAGAACACTAGCTACCTTGTATAAGAGCGCTGTACCAATCCTGGATGCCCTTCAATTGACGGCGTCCGCAGCAGGTAATGAAGTCGTGGCGACTCGTCTGAGAGAAGCCATAACGAGTCTCAAAAACGGAAATCGTCTGTCCGACCCGCTTCGTCAGCACTGGGTGTTCCCTCCTCTCGTGACACATATGGTTCGAATCGGTGAGGAAACAGGGAACCTGGAACTGATGCTGAGTAAAGTAGCCGATTTTTACGAAGCGGAAGCTCAGGCTCTCGTCGATCGCTTGAAGACACTGATTGAGCCGTTGATGATTGTCTTTCTGGCACTCATTGTTGGTGTCATTGTCAGTTCGGTAATCGTGCCTATCTTCACAATCTATCAGCATGTGAGTCAGATAGGCTAGATTATACAGGCAGCAAGCATAAGAGGACCGATATGGGCCCGTGCACGTTGCCGCACATTTATTGGGTGAGGGGAATGATGATATGAATCTCGAAGAGAACAAAGTCAGAGATGAGGAGCTTGAAGGCCAAGTGCTTCAACAAGTTTCGGACAAGCCTTCCTTGTTTGTAAGGCTCAAGACATCCATCGTGTCAGGCACTAGCAAAGGTGTCACTTTAATTGAACTGTTAGCCGTCATTGCTATCCTAGCCGTTATTGCAGCAGTTGCCATTCCTGTTGTCGAAAACTCGATCAACAATTCTAAAATCAGCACCACCAAGCAGAACCTGCAGATTCTCAGCAGTGCGCTGCAAAGATACTATGCCGCAAACAATAGCTACCCGCAAGCAAGCAAATGGATTGATGCGAGTACAGGCAGTGTGGGCAGCGCTACGTTAGCACAAGACTTGCAGCCGTACATCCAGGGGATTCCGCAAGACGGTTGGGGTGAAGACTTCCAATACGAATCAACAACGTCTGGGAGTGGATCCAGCAGCGTCAGCGGCTTCGCAATAGCAACTCCCGACTCTGTGGCGGGTACTGCGAATAGCAAAAAGGCATATTACGTTGCCAGCGGCCCCAACAGCACCGGGAGTCCACAGAGCGGCAATGCACCGTAAGTGTAAATATCACCAACGTTCGGAGGCCAATGTATGCCATTCAAACTCACACGCAGTAAAGCAGTTGCTGGATTGGAATGTACAAACCACGGCCTCCGAATGGCCGTGGTGAAACCGAAGCGTGCGGTTTTTGTGCGCTCCCAAGAAATTTACGCTGACTCCCCAGATTGGTACCACGGAGAAGGTTTGGATAACATGACGGAAGCGCTCAAGCAGGCGGTCCGGCATCAGCGACTGTACGGTGCGGGAGCCGTCATTACTCTCCCCAACGATCAGTGGCTGCTGCGTTACATGACATTTCCTGTCATGCCGAAGGAACAATTGCGCCAAGCCATCGAACTGGAATTGAACGTATCCATTCACTTGCCGTTTGAAGATGCTGTCTTTGACGTGGCAAGTGTGCAGACGCTTACAGACCAGACAGTCGAAGGTGAACAGACAGTGGCAATGATTGCAACGTCCAGAGATTTGGTGGAGAGACTCGCTGGAATGGCGGAAAACGCGGGGCTTGTCCCAAGGGCAATCGAAGTGCTGCCGCTCTCTGTCGGACGTTTACTCCAGCAAACCGAGGCCATCACGGCCACCCTGAGCTACGCTGTGCTATACCTGGATGGAACTGATGTCACGATTTCTATCTTTGTGGGCTCAAGTTTATACTTTCACAGACAATTAGGTGACTTACTGTCGGAGGTTGAGGAGTCTGCTCATGTCCATCTGAGTGTAAGGGACCTTGCTGTGGAAATAAATCGCGTTGTTGATTTCTTCCAACACACCCTGTCCAGCGGTGCTCGGCACGTGGCAGACTTGTTTCTCCACATTGGCATTACAGATTCCATGAGTGACGATGCCAATCCATTGGAAACACAGTTGGCCGAAGAACTACCGCAGTTGAACGTGCACAAGGTAGATATTGAAGGAGTTCGTCGACGCAGGGGATTATTCCCGCCCTTTTATCCGGCTGTTGGCATGGCTCTGAAGGGGGCTCGCGGCTAATGGATATTAACCTGCTGCCCCAAAGCTACAGGACACAGTCATCTCGACTGCCTGTTTATCTAGGCGGGGGGCTTCTCGCATTGGCTCTCTTGTTCGGAGCAGTGGATGTGTGGAACGCTGTCCAGATAACAGGTCTGTCGCACCAACGCCAGACGGATAAGACAGCCTACGCAGAAGCAATGAAACAGGACGCCGCTTTGCGTACAAAGATGCACAGCACATCGTCTGCTCAAGCGACGCCAGGTCATTCTGTAAACCTACAGATGATTGTATCAGACTTAATGAAAGCTGCCGGCAATGTGGTGTTACATCACATCATTTTTAAGCAACCTGACACCATCAGCGGTACAGGAACCGCGGCTTCTTTGGACGCGCTGGCGTCCTATGAGGCAAAGCTGTCTGGCAATAAAGCCATTAGTAGTGTATGGGTTACTGATGTCACGAAAGTTGCAGGGGGAAAGTATTCGTTTGATATGACTGTACAGGCCTCAAATGGAGGTGCGTCGTGAATAGCGCAAAAAAACGAAATTTGACACTCGCATTGCTGGCGCTGGTGACACTTGCGGGTGCAGGCATCTACATCTTTACCGGAAATAAAACACAGTCGCTGCGAAACCAGCAACAAGCACTGACATCAAAACTAAGTTCCGAACGGGTGGTTCTTGCACAGGATGAAAAAAACTACAAGGCACAGCAAAATACAGCAACTTCCAGTCCTATGCTTCATGCATCCTCTGAGCCAGCGTTGTTTCGGAGCATGACACAGTTGGCTGGACAAGCAAACGTGTCCATTCAATCCATGTCAATCAGTAAAGCAGGAAAAGGTACCTCGCAAAACGCGTCCGCCACCCTAAGAGTACACGGGACAACCAGTGAACTCCTGAGTTTTGTCGCAGTTTTGCAAGACTCACCCGGTACCTTATCTATTACGGCGCTGGATTTACAGACCGCAAAAGGTCCCACTACGATGGCGCTTCAAATCACGCTGCCTGTCGGGAGGCATTCATAGTCCTATGTTGAATGGTCCGCGATTTCTGAAACACGATGGAGGTTTGACACTAATTGAAGTTCTGGCCGCCATTGTCATCTTAGGGGTTGCCTTAAGCGGCATTGCGAAACTGTTTGCAATGACCGCAGAACAAAACCGATTTGGTGAAGAACAGCAGTGGGCCTCAAGTATTGCGCAGTCAGAAATCGCCAAGATGGGAACATCCGGTGTCACTGCCTTTCTCAATCAACAGCAGCCGGATGTGGTCAAAAATGGGACAACTTTTCACACGGTCATTCATCAAGTGCAACCTTTACCAGCCTGGGCACGAACGTCTGGACTTCAGAGTTCAAATGGTCCGAATTTAGTTGATGTGGAGGTGGATGTCTCATGGGCAACCTCGTTTCACGGTGTAAAGAAAAATCATCAAGTCACCTACACGCAGTTGTTCAGTCAATAAGACGTCTCGCCACTGAAGATGCTGGTGTCACGCTGTTGGAACTGATTGTGGCCATGGTTCTGTCTGTATCCGTACTTACGACAATTGGGCTCGTATTCAGTGCAGAAACGACGTCTTGGAATGCAGCAGTCTCCAAGGAGCAATTGCAATCTGACATCGATACCGTTAACGCAACCTTAACCATCGCGTTCCAGAATATGAACCAAGCACAAGTTGCTTCAGATGAAAAAGAAGTCATCGGCTCCGGCCCAGACGGAACCCAGTGGGATATTCAGGTCCATGGGCAAGATATCACAGTAGTTCAGGCCCCATCCACCGGTGCGAAAAAGACGAAGACCTTCCACTTCGTAAATGTATCTTTGTCGAACTCATCATTTGTACCTGAAGGAAATACACCTGCTGGCGGCGGACAAACTGGGGCGACTACCGCCACCAATCTTGTCGGGGTTAAGCTGATAGCGACCGTAACGCAGGCCCATGAGCAGCATAACAGTCAAGAACTGGACGTGAAATATGCCGTAGGGAGTGGTTTTTGATGGACTTAAACTCAGAACGAGGCGCGTCCCTCATCCTGGTCTCCGTACTCATTGTTATCATCTTGATTGCCTCATCCGCCCTGATGATGACCACCCAGCAATCGGTGACTATTTCGCGTCTAGCAGTCCACCGCAACCAGTCGCTCATGAATGCCCGTGACGGAGTACAACTCGCAGAGCAACACGCTCAGCAGTTGTGGCCCGCGGACACGCAGTCCTTTGTTTCGTCTATGAATACATACCTCAGCAACTTGAATCAAAACGGCGCTCCATTTACAGCATCTGTAAGCCAGAACCCGAATGCGACGCCTACCGGTTCTACATTCACTCTCAAAGTCACGGGCCATGACAAGCCCTATCAAAAAACCTTACAGGTTACGATGAATACCACCAAGGCCCAGATAGAAAACAGCGTATTTCAATATGTTGCTTACTCTAAAAAATCGTTGTATGAGTTTGGAAATCCTTCAATTACTGGGAAAACCCTGGTTCAGAGAAGTATTATTCAATGGGATAGCCCGCCACCGTTATTTGGGCTATGGCCAGATGTTTATAATTGGGAATCCAACTACCACGCTGAGAACGATTTTCACGGCAAGCTGACCCAGTACTTGTCGAATCTTCTCCACATCCACAGTTTCCATAACATTCTAGGTGGCGAACACAGTTGGGGCTACGGACATGAACCTTTTGGAGGTCCGTTTGGCTTCCTTCAGGGGGCTTTTTCCGGGTCTTTCTTCGGTTCCGCTCCAAGCACGAATTCAAGGCATTTTAAGGACCTGTTGCCCTCTCCATTTCAGAGTACTGTCATGCAAAAAAATGAGACTGTCATTGAACAATCAGCCAAACATGCTGCATCGAAAGACTATCAAACCGGCATTATCGATGAGTCAAACCCGCTTCCAACCACTGGTGGATACATATACAATAACGACTTCCCTGCGGGATGGGGACCAGCAACCTTCTACCTAAAGTCCAATCAGACGGTGAATGGGCCGTTGTATGTTAATGGATCACTCATCATTGCACCAGGAGCCGCACTAACTGTAAATGGATCGCTTTATATTAACGGAAACCTTGTGGTAAACGGTGTTCTTCAGTCTTCGAGTCAAAGCCGCGCCCAGATCCAAAAGGTCTTTGTGTCGGGATTCAGTTTAATCAGTCCAAGTCAGACACTAAACACCCCGCTTGTACTTGTGAGCGAAGGCGATATTGTCGTAATGCCTGCACCCAAATTGGTGTATGGGAAGAAGCCTGTAAACAACACAGGAACGACACTCCATGCATTTTTCGTAAGCGGTGGAGACATCTTTGTTTCGAACGGCTTTGCCTCTAAAGACGGTTTTGATAATTTCGGCCAAGTTAACGCGGCCTCGCTGACACTGGACGGCGGTCTGGCTGCAGAGGGAAACATTTACTTGATTGATAATTCAAGTATCTTTCCGTTTGGAAACTCTGATGGCGATGCGTCCGAAGGAGATGGTCATCACCAGGGTGATACCGGCAACGGAGGCGGCGACTCCGGTTCACAGACTACGGGAAGTGCAGCGCTGAGCCTGGTCTACGACCCGACTTTCCTGCAAAACGTAGTGATACCTGGATTGCCAACCTTAAGCGGGTTGAGCCAATCCGCTTCAAGCATTCACTTTACTTCGCCTACCACAGGCACACCTTGATAACGAGACGCCAGCGAGCCCATCTAAACACACCCATGCCTCCACTGCAGTAAACTACTTGTACATATTGTACATAATACAGTTTGTGCCGTGCCTGCTAGTTGAAAGATTCCGACATCATACAGCGAACCTTTGGTTTCTACATGATTTGATGGTATAATTACACATTATTTTGATAATAGGAGGCCGCTATGCACATACAGTCTCAAAACCGCTTGTTGCTAGGCCCAGGTCCAAGCAGTGTATCCCCAGAAGTGCTAAAGGCGATGTCTACGCCCTTAGTCGGGCACTTGGACCCTTATTTTCTCGAAGTCATGTCAGATATGCAGAATATGCTGCGGCAAACATTTCAAACGAAGAATGAGTTGACTTTGGCCATGTCTGGAACAGGAAGCGCCGGCATGGAGACTGTGTTCGTAAACCTGGTGGAGCCGGGCGATAAGGTGCTGATTGGGATTTGCGGCGTTTTTGGAGAGCGCATGAAAGATGTTGCGCAGCGGTGCGGCGCAGACGTACTGACTGTAGAAGCACAGTGGGGAACTGCAATCCAACCAGAGCAGGTTGAGCAGGTCCTAAAATCGACCTCCAGTATTAAAGCAGTTGCCTTGGTCCACGCGGAGACTTCAACGGGTGTTCGCCAACCGCTGCAGGAGATCAGTCGCATTGTTCACAACTACGGAGCTCTGTTTATCGTGGATACTGTCACGTCCCTAGGCGGAATTCCAGTAGAAGTCGACAAGATGCAGATTGACGCATGTTACAGCGGTACACAAAAGTGCTTGTCAGCACCTCCAGGACTCTCGCCAGTAACCCTCAGCAGCGCCGCGCTGAACGTCGTTAAGACGCGAAAGCAAAAGGTACAAAGTTGGTACTTAGATTTGAACATGATTGCAAACTACTGGGGTGAAGAACGCTTCTATCATCACACCGCCCCAATTTCCATGATATTTTCCCTTCATGAAGCTTTGCGGCTGCTGCTTGATGAAGGACTCGAAAACTCCTTTGCGCGACACGCCAGAAACGGACAGCTGCTCCAGTCGGAATTGGAAGCCATGGGGCTGACTCTGTTTGCACAAGAAGGATATAGACTTCCTGAGCTAACATCTGTTGTTTTTCCCGAAGAATACAAGGAAGGGGAGCTCAGGAGGAGGCTGCTACATGAGTATGGAATCGAAGTTGGGGGCGGGTTAGGGCCCTTAAAGGACAAGGCCTGGCGCATTGGACTGATGGGACACTCCTCCACACTTTCCAATGTGACACTGCTGGTCCAGGCCATGAAAAATTTACTCCATTAGAACGAGTCGTGTATGGGCAAAACGCCGGGAGTACGTTGCAGAACAGTGCCACTGACAACTTCACACTTAAATGTATTGTAAATCGAAGAGGCACCAACTACTGGTGCCTCTTCACGGTATCTGCTGTTGCTTCGTGTGAACTACACGCACGACCTCACGGCCGTTCCAGCCAAGTCTACAAGGGATGTGAGCGAAATGCTCACACGGTCAACAGGTCGCTCACAGACGCGATAACCTAAAACTCACGTCCACCACATCTCACCAATCCGTTGCCGAATCATGGTCTGCTGCAAGAAAGCGACAGCCTTGTTGAATCCTTCTTCAACGGACATGAGACTGTCTTCATGTTCAATGCTGACAACACCGTCATAACCAACCAATTGCAGAGTGCTCAGAATTTCCTTCCATGTTTCTTCCCCGTGACCGTAGCCCACCGTTCGGAAGATCCAGCTTCGATGAAGTTCTTCGGTATACGGTTTCGTATCCAGCACGCCGTTATCAGCCATGTTACGGGCATCGAAACCCGTGTCTTTTGCGTGTACATGGAACAAGGCCCCCGCTTTTGCAAGTGCCTTGATACCCGCAATGGGGTTCATTTGCTGCCAGAACAGGTGACTCGGGTCAAAGTTTATGCCAATATGTTCCCCTGCTCCCTCATGGAGGCGCAGACAGCTCTCTGTATTGTATACGACAAAACCAGGGTGAGGTTCTATTGCAGCTCGAACGCCGTGTGCCTTCACAAATTCGTTCTGGCGTGACCAGTAGGGCAACACCTTTTCTTCCCACTGCCACTTTAGAACTTCTGCGTACTCATTGGGCCACGGACAGGTAACCCAGGATGGGTGAAGCGACTCATCTGATTCACCGGGACAGCCAGAAAACGTGTTGACTGTAGAGACGCCTAGTTCTTCCGCAAGGTGGACAGCTTCTACAAAGTCAGCGTGATCGCGCCCGGACACCTCATCATTGGGATGTAACGGATTCCCGTGAACTGATAAGGCACTAATTTCGAGCCCTCTCGATGCGACTTCCTCACGAAATTTGCGTAAAGCTGCCTTATCATTTAGCAGCTGTGAAGGGTCGCAGTGAGCCTTTCCAGGATGCCCGCCACAACCAATTTCTACTGCTTCAAGACCGCTGCCAGCCACTTTGTCCAACATTTGCGTAAAAGATAAGTTGCCAAACAACACTGCAAATACACCAAGCTTCATGAGCAATACTCCTTTGCTGATTTGTTTGAAGCCACACCACAGGGCGCTCTCTGCGGCCTGCACTTGGAGACACTTGAAATGGTCTGCACCAAAAACTGAGGCGAGTTACAGTGGTACGGGTTCGCCTTTGCTTGCTGATTCATAGACAGCTTCAAGAATTTTTGTAACCACCAAAGCCTGCTCTGGTTTCACAATAGGTTGTGTTTCGTTTCGGATGCAATCAATAAAATGCGCTGCCTCTACGTCTGCAGCTTGTTCTGATACTGCCGAACCAAGAAGCGCAGAGGGTACATTCAAATCCGGAGTCTCAGTATAGAGCCTGCCGTGCTTTTCACCGTTGATGCGCAACCCGTCCACCATATCTGCCCCAGCCTTCGTTCCATGCAGAATTGTTCTGGCTTCACCTGTCATGAGTGTATTAAGTGCCCAACTGGATTCAAGAACGACGCTTGCCCCATTTTGAAAGGTAATCAAGGCAAAAGCTGCGTCTTCAACGGAATACTTTTCCGGGTCCCATGGTCCCCACTGATTGGCAGAACTTCCTTGCGTTCCTAAATAGTCATAGGTCACCCCCAAAACAGTTTTGGGCTCATAGTTATCCATCATCCACAACGTTAAATCCAAGGCATGGGTTCCCACATCAATCAAAGGTCCGCCGCCTTGCAACTCCCTGGAGAGAAAATTCCCCCACGTCGGAACCATTCTGCGGCGAACGGCAATGGCCTTTGCCGCATAAATGTGACCTAGGTCACCCGCCTCACAGGCTGCCTTCAAATAGCGGGAGTCTTTACGAAAACGGTTTTGGTAGCCAACCGTTAGAATTTTCCCTGTTTCGTGTGCTGCCTGCAACATGCTCGCTGCTTCTTCTGAGTTCATGGCCATCGGTTTTTCGCACATCACATGCTTTCCTGCATGCAAGGCTGCAATGGAGACCGTCGCATGCAGAAAGTTTGCAGTCAACACGTAGACCGCATCGATGTTGTCCATCGCCATGACATCGCGGTAGTCTGTCACTACCCTCGCATCGGCAGTACCGAACTCAGCAGCAGCTTTGCGGGCATTGGTCTCCACAACGTCGCAGAATGCGGCCACCTCGACCCCTTCGAGCTTAGCCAAAGCTGGCAAGTGCTTGCCAAATGCAATCCCGCCGCAACCCACAATAGCGACCTGGATTCGTCTATCCGTCATTTTTTTCCTCCTTCCGAACTGTTCTATGACGCAACGGATAATTCCCATATAACGGCTTTTTAAGATTTGACGCAGCCGCCCACTTAACTGCATTTCGGATAACTGTTTTTATCTGTTCCTGGTAATACGTAGGATACGTCTCATGACCTGGCTGGAAATAAAATACTTTTCCGTTCCCTCTATAGAAAACGGACCCGCTTCGGAATACCTCTCCACCTTCGAATGAACCTATGAACACCAGTTCATCAGGTGCTGGTACATCGAAGTGTTCTCCGTACATTTCCTCACGGGGCAGGTCGATAAATTCACCGACACCGGCCGCAACGGGGTGTGATGGATTCACTACCCAGAGTAACTCATGTTCGCCGATTTGACGCCACTTCAAGTTACACGATGTGCCCATAAGCCGCTTAAACACCTTTGAAAAATGACCTGAATGAAGTACAACCAGTCCCATCCCGGCCCACACTCTTTGCACAACTTTTTCAACAATGTCATCGCTTACCTCATCATGCGCGATATGACCCCACCAAATCAGTACGTCTGTATCTTCTAACACTTCATCTGTCAGGCCGTGATAAGGCTCATCCAACGTGGCCGTGTGAACGAGAAAACCAGCATCTCGCAGAGGTGCGGCGAGGGCAGCATGAATACCATCAGGATAAATCCTCTTGACTTCTTCGTCTTCTCTCTCGTGTCGAAACTCATTCCAGACTGTGACGCGAATCTCAGATGTCATGTGTAAACCTCCACTATTGAAAGTATTTGTACAATACCTCGGTACAACCAGTTGCTTCATTTATGCTTTAGCGCTGTTGTCAAACACCGTCTGTAATTTGGGTCAAAGGCATGGCTGTCACAGATCCAACCTGTTTCCTATGACTTCCAGAACTCTGCCCGCCGCTTCTCGCGGAAGGCTGCGACGCCTTCCCGAAATTCGTCACTTTGCCCCGCCTGTCCCTGAAACTTCGCCTCATTCTCAAGGGCTTGCGGTACACTTGATTCAAGATTTTTCGTCATTAACTGCTTTGTCATTGCAAAGGCGTTGACAGGACCTGAAGCCAAATATTCCGCAAATTGGTGAACTGAATTTCGAAAATCATCCGTTGCATAAACTTGATTTACAATACCCATTTGCTTTGCTTCCTCGGCTGAAATCTTGTCACTGGTCCAAGTTAACTCTACAGCCTTCCCCAACCCAATCAACCGTGGTAGAAAGTAGCTTACCCCAGAATCCGGAACGAGCCCAATTTTATTAAAGGCCACGGTAAATTGAGCGTCGGCAGATGCCAATCGCAGGTCACAGGCCAACGCCAAACCGAGGCCAGCACCAGCAGCCATACCGTTTACGGCGGCAATCAAGGGAACACGAAGCGATATCATCTTGGCAATTAGAGCGTTATACCTGTCTCGGACAATATCGGTCAGGGAGAGGTGTTCCAGAGACCCGATATCACTTCCCAAGTCCTGCCCCGAGCAAAAGCCCCGCCCTGTTCCTGTAAGCACAATTGCACGGACACCCGTGTCCAGGTCGGCTTGTTTCAAAGCGTGGTAGAGTTCATTTCCCATCTCTTCATTGATTGCATTCATAACTTCTGGTCGATTAAGAGCGATTTCAAGGACTCCATTACTCAAGTTTTTCGTAATCGTCTTGAGTTCCATGCACGACACCTCCAATGATTAATGCCTCATTGATGACAACCATAGCATTTGAGCTGTACGAGACCGTACTTTGTGAACAACTGTCATGACTCTATGTACAATACTACACCTTGTCTTCTCGTTTTACTTTTCTTATTTCTCTGTAGATTGAAGGATACAAATTTTACGCGGAAGCCATATTTTAGTCACCATTGTGTCATGTTGCTGTCATATTTGCTCGCTATAATGACCCTAATACTTAGTTTGGGAGGGATGACAGATCACGCTGCGTCTTACCTGAAAACACTGGAAAACGTATAACCGAGTGTATCTCCTTACAAAACGTTAAAATCTTCAGTAAAATTAAATGTTTTTGTTGAAACAAACGGCGTGCGCATAGTATAATATCGCTTAACTAGTTAATGGATATAACGGTTGGGAGGTAGATAGTTCTTGAAACGCAATACGTTGTTTCGTCAGAAGACATTTAAAGGCGGCCGTATAGAAGATCTGTATTTCATGGTGAAGTACCTGAAGAACAAACATCCGGAAAATGAGCACATGTTGTCTGTTTTAGAGAGCTATATAAAATCTGCATTTCAGTACGAGGAAATCAGCCATAGTTAAATGTGTTTTCGGTGCAGAAACTGCACCGAAAACACTGTTTTAGAGCCGTAGCGATTTGAATGACAAAATGGGAAATTGCAAAAACCAACTCTTTGGTAGATAATCATGCTGAGGTAGATCAGACAAAAGAACGGTGATTGAACTGAGATTTGAGAACGTGATGAGGCTGGACAATTTAACACTCGATTTGGACACAGACACATACAAGCTTGTACAGGATGCTTTAAAGGAAATCACGCCCAGTGAACTCGTATCGTTTGCTCTCGAATACGCTCTCCGACCAGGCCATCTAGACGGCCTTGTGATAAAGCATCTTGAAGAGATTAAAAAGCGCTCTAATGCTGCGCGTGCGGTAAAACAGGCAAAGAAGCAGCAACATCGATATGTTGGCGGTAATCCTCCGTTTGGTTTTATCCACATTTCCAGAAATCATTTGGAGATTGAACCCTCTCAGGCGCAGACTGTACGGCGTGCTCTGCAGCTGCAGGATGAAGGCCATGCTTTGAAGGAAATTACAGAGCTCTTAAATGCTGAAGGCCACGTTACAAGGCAAGGAAAGTCCTTTTACCCCGCCACAGTGCGCAGAATTCTTCTGAATCGCGAGTTCTACTCGGCTAACGGAATAGAGTAACGTACACCGTTAGTGCAAAGCCCTCACCAAAGGTGAGAGCTTATTTATCGTTTCATGGACTGGCCAACATCGTGCATAGCACCTACCACCTACATATAGCGGCGCCCACGCTACGGCATCGTCGTACCTCCGTCCACGAACGTATTGCTCCCCGTAACAAAACGGCTGTCGTCGCTGACATAAAACGCGATGGCCCTGGCAACGTCAGCCGGATTCGCGATTCTCTTCAGCGCTGTCATCTGTGCCATTCTGTCTTTGAATTCCTGTGGCTGATTGGCTGTCCTATCCGTCTCAACCAGTCCCGGTGACACAATGTTGGCGGTAATCCCATATTGACCAAATTCCTTCGCGATATATTGACCAAAAGTAATCAGCCCAGCTTTGGCTGTCCCATGCGCAATAAAGGGAACTTGCGGGGTTTTGGCCAAGCCTGTAGCTACATAAACAATCCGTCCGTACCGCTTCTCGACCATGTGCGGCAGCACAGCCTGGGTCATCTGAAATGCAGCTTTTAATTCATCATTCAGCTTTTGTGAAAACTCCTGCCAATTTAGTTCCAAGAATGGTTTTCGAATGAAACTCATAGCAGCATTGTTTACCAACCCATCAATCCGCCCATAAGCATGTATGGCCTCGTCAACCAGTTGTTGAACCTGTTCTTCATCTCTGACGTCGGCCCGGACCGCAAGCGCTTGCCCGCCGCCTTTTTCAATGTCTGAAACCACCTGGTTTGCTGCCTCTTCATTGGAAAAGTAGTTCACAAGGACCGATGCTCCCCGGCTCGCCAGAAGTTTGGCCGTTTGTGCTCCAATTCCCTTGCTCGCACCTGTGATTAAAACAACCTTTCCTCGCATTGGATTCAGCCTCACCTTCGCATTGATTTCACCTCCATTGTAACACTCCAGTCTTACATCACGATGGCAGGCCCAGCACTACGATGCTGAATTCTTTGTGCTATTGCTTGACGACGTAGAACTTGCACCAGCAGAGCTGCTGTTACTTGCCGAAGCGGAACCCGTACCGGTGGCATTGGTACTGTTTGCTGAAGGCGCCAATCCTGTCACATTCCCTGTACCAACTGTACTTGTCCCGGAATACTGACTATTGAGGCTCTTGTATTTTGAATCTAGGATTGAGAGGCCGTCACTCTTCGCTAACTGTGAAAATAAAACGCTCTGCGGGATGGCTTTTGATTGCTTTACCGCCGTCACCACTTGACTTTTCACTTTGCTAAGGGGCTGCGGTTTCGACTGTCCAGTTGTTGTAAACTGCGACTTATTGGCGTTGTAATAACTTTGAATTTCGCTGTTTGTCACCTTTACGTTTCGTTCCGCCAGTTTCTGTTCAAGGACTTGAAGTTTTAAAGCGGCCGTCAATTGATTTAACTGTATATGATTTTGTTGAAGAAACGATGTTAGTTCTGACGTGGTTGATATTCCGTACTGGGCTTCCATGCCGCTGAGAGCGCTTTGCACTTCTGCTTTCGTTGCCGTCAAGTGATACTTCTTTGCACCATCCTTGATAAGTTGATTATCAATCATTTGTTGCAGGGTCTGCGTTCCCCCAGTAGATTCCAACTTATTGGCCAGCTCTGCCTGCGTAATCGTTGTACTTCCCACTTTTGCAATAACGTGATTGCCAGTGCGCGACAGAAACGCTGTTGTCCCCCATGCTGCTCCTACAACAACCGCCCCTCCGACGGCTGCAGCGACCGCTGACCAAAGGGGAATTTGCCGCACCAGTGGGTGCTTTTCTGCAGCGCGTGATTGCTTTGCCTCTGACCCATCGGTGGTCTTATCCTGCCGTGATTTCAATAGTGGTAATCTCCTTCATGCTAAAATAGTAAAATACCGAATTTGTTCAATTTATACATTACTTAAAGAACGTCACATAATGATGGAATCAATGTGGTGATTGTATGGAGAAAATGTGGTGAGGCAAATGATTCCCAAATACCATAAAATCTCCACAAACTCTTTATATCTCCTAAACATTCGTTGGTTAGACTAGATTTCAAAGCTTAGAACAACTGCAGAGAGTGTTTTCTTTGTAAGAGTCTGCAATAAGCAGCCAATTATTTGACATCAGATTGATATTCGGCTGATAACGTTTAATATGTACGTCTATTCGGAGCAGAACACCGGGTTACACAGATATTTCGGGTCAGTCTTATCTTGACTTTCAATAAGCATAAGGAGGTTTGCCAATGGCAGGAAAGATGAGTCCAAAGTTCGTCACATTGTGCTCTCTGGCTGTCGGTGCAATCTATTCAACGGGTTACTCTATTACAACAAACCATAATACAGCCGCTGCGGCACCAACTGTTCACGCGCATGCCAGTGCACCGTCGGCGACATCCGGAGGGCAGACCAACGGATCGCAATCATCAGGCGGAAATTCCTCTGCCTCATCGAATACTGGAAGCAAAAAATCCAGTACCGGCACTTCCAACTCGTCAAATTCAGGGTCTCAAGCGGGTACCCAATCGTCGAACACCAACAAATCCGGTGGACAGAAGTCATCTTCACACGGAACAAAGAGTGCCAACAAGAAAACCAATACGACAGCCCCTTACTTGGATGGTACATACAATGGGTCCGCATCAAATCGGATTGGAACAGTCGCAGTAGCCGTGTCCATCAAAGCCGGTAAAATAGCAAATGTACAAATTACCCAGTGTGACACACACTATCCAGAGCGCTATATCAACCCAGTACTGCCGAGTTACGTAGTCGCACACCAGACCACCCGCATCCCAATTGTATCAGGGGCCACGCTCAGTACTCGAGACTTCTATTTTGCGCTTGTGCAAGCTCTCTCTCAAGCGAAGAATCCAAATTATAAGGGGTAGTTGACGCTGTCACACTCGTCACGAGAGAAAGTGCCCGCCACACTTAAAACATGGATGGCATTAGGGACTCTCATTCAAATACAAATCGTTTCGTTGGAATCTTCTGATATTATTAACCAAGCGATGCAACAGGCTGTAGGGGTAATCCATGCGGTAGAACAAGCTTGCAGCCGATTCGACAGGGACAGCGAGTTAACGAGACTGATTGAGTCCCCTGTTGGAACTCAAGTACCCGTGAGTCCAATCCTGTTTCAAAGCGTCCACTTTGCGTGTGAGGTTGCTAAGTGGACTAATGGGGTATTTGACCCGACCATCGCGGCGACAATGGAGCAGATGGGGTTCGTACATCACTATCTCACCGGTGAGGCAGTTTGGTCAAAGAAGTCGGCAGATGAGGAAGCTACGTTTCGTGATATTGAACTTGATGAGACGAACCAGACGATTTGTTTGCACCGGCCGCTGCACATGGACTTAGGGGCAGTAGCAAAGGGACTTGCAGTAGACTTGGCTGTCACTGAACTCGCCAACTACAGTTTCCCTGGATTTGTGGTTGACGCTGGCGGCGACGTTTATGCAGCAGGCACAAGTGTCGACGGCGAGCCATGGAAAGTAGACATTCGTCATCCTGTGCATCGTGAGACCACAATTCGCTCGCTCCTGGTTCAGGATTCGGCCGTTTGTACTTCAGGTTCATATGAGCGCAAGAGCCCGACGGACAGTAATTCGCACCATATTGTGAATGCACACGACAAACGTTCTGCCGACAGTTTTTTGAGTTTGACTGCAATTGGGCCGTACACGATGATGACTGACGCTTTCTCCACGGCCGCTTTCCTCTATCCACCACAGCAGGCCTTGCATTTATTGGAGGAGGTTGGACTGGAAGGCATGATGATAGCTCAAGACCTGCAAATAAAAGTCACGTCTGGGTTGGAGGGTAACATATATGAATGACTATAACCGTACTGCAAATCCAGCAATGCCATCAAGAAAGCCGTCCCCAAGTCAAAGCCGGGGGGCTGCTGGGCAAAATCAAGCTGGAGCGCAGACGCAAGCCATGCCAGGTCCTGTGCGCAAGTTTCTTCGCACACCAAAAGGGACCGTGCTATGGCTGCTGTTAGGTTTGATGTTGGTGGCTGCACTGCACTCATCGGATCGTCCCGGGATTGCAAATGTACTGGCAGCGGCATTTACAGCTGCCATGATTGACTTGTTGCTGGCAGTTATGCGAAGAAACAAACGTGTGTTTCCGGACGGGGGCATCATTACTGGGGTCATTGTTGGACTGGTCCTGAGTGGTACGGTGCATTGGCAGGTTGCCGCCGTCACTGCGGCTATAGCCGTCGCCTCCAAACACGTGTTAAAGATCAAGAGAAAACCTATATTTAATCCTGCTGCTTTCGCCTTGTTGTTCGCTTTGCTCGTGTTTCATACGGGTCAAAGCTGGTGGGGAGACCTAGCCGACATCCCGGTCTACTTTCTCCCATTGCTTGTTGCAGGAGGTTACCTCATAACAGGAAAAGTAAATAAGTTCCCTCAGGTCTTGACCTATCTCGGAACCTATTTTCTGCTGCTAACACTCGCTGCCTCCCTCCACTTTGGCAATGCTGCCTATACACCCGGAGATGCCATGCGGATACCAATTGTCAACGCGGCTTTGTTCCTAGCATTCTTTATGCTGACTGACCCGCCAACTTCTCCAGCAAAATACGGAGACCAAGTGATGTTCAGCGTCATTGCAGCCGTAGCCAGCGTAGGCGTCTACCTTGTCTTCGGAGGGCTTTCCTATCTCTTTATTGGCCTGCTCGTCGCAAATGCGTACAAGGCAGTCAAATCCCTCGGTTTTGGATCGTAGTCAAGACCAATGCAATGCGGATTGACGACACCGAAGCCGAGCGGCTCACACTGCGAAATGTCGAACTACCGTATACCACTTTCTCGGAAAAACGGGCAAGCAGAGACCTCCCTGCTTGCTCTTTACGCTGCGACATGCAGTGTAGACACATTTTCGCCGTTAGGATTCTTCAACTCGCTCCAGGACCGTGGCAACCCCCTGACCTACACCCACGCACAAGGCAGCAAGGCCGTAGCGTGTCCTCGTTCTCTGCAGTTGTTTCGCCAAAGTCCCTACAATCCGTGCACCTGAACATCCCAGTGGGTGTCCCAGGGCAATAGCCCCGCCGTTTGGATTTACTCGTTCATGAGGAAGATGGAGCTCCTCGATGCACGCCAAAGACTGTGATGCAAAAGCTTCATTTAATTCTATCCAATCCAATTCTTCTACAGACAACCCAGCATGCTTCAAGGCTTTGTGGGTAGCTGGAATTGGCCCAAGCCCCATCGTACGAGGACTCACACCCGCC
Organism: Alicyclobacillus sp. SO9; assembly: GCF_016406125.1. Taxonomy (NCBI): domain Bacteria; kingdom Bacillati; phylum Bacillota; class Bacilli; order Caryophanales; family Alicyclobacillaceae; genus Alicyclobacillus; species Alicyclobacillus sp. SO9. Next base: position 3,520,473 of record NZ_CP066339.1, read on the forward strand.
GATGCAGAAGCTACGTACCGCGCCATCGGCTTCAAACCAAGTTCCCGGCCCTTTGTTTCAGAGACCAGCAGTAAAGCTGCAGCACCGTCGTTAAGTCCTGAGGAGTTCCCGGCAGTAACGGTCCCTTCCTCCCTGAACGCAGGACGAAGTCTCGAGAGTCTGTCAAGGCTTGTTTCCGGCCTTGGATGCTCATCAAATTGTACGAGTCTATCTTCCTTTTTGTGTTTCACTGCTACGGGGACAACTTCCTCTTCAAAGATACCGTTCTTCTGTGCTCGGTCTGCTTTACGTTGACTGGAAAATGCAAACTCATCTTGCCTTGAACGAGATATATGGTACATCTCAGCTACATTTTCAGCGGTCTCTCCCATGCTCTCCAAGGGATAGGGAAACTTCGGATTGGCCATTCTCCAACCCAAGGTTGAATCCCATATTGTCTGATTTCCCCGGACAAACTCCATATCCGGTTTTGGAAGAACCAAGGGAGCTCTAGTCATACTTTCTACGCCGCCGGCAATCGCCATGTCCATTTCACCGAGGGCAATGGCTCGTGCCGCTTGATTGACAGCCTCAAGCCCCGAAGCACAGAGTCGATTTACAGTCACTCCCGGGACGTGTTCTGGGAAACCTGCAAGCAGTACCGCCATGCGGGCCACATTGCGGTTATCTTCCCCCGCTTGATTTGCGCATCCGAGAAACACCTCGTCCAACTGAGACGGGTCGATGTTAGCGCGTCTCACTGCTTCGTGTAATACGATAGCCGCCATGTCATCCGGGCGAAGATACTTAAGTGCCCCGCCAAGGCGACCAATCGGGGTTCGAACATATTCCACTAACCATACCGTCTCCATCCTACTCACTCCTCCCATCGGTTCGTTGCGTTTGACGTTTGCTAGTCTGCTCTCCTATCTCTGTCTCTGTAAGTACTCTTTCTGTAAACGAGAACTGATAATGTTTTTTTGAACCTCAGACGTTCCCTCATAGATTCGCGTAATACGGGCGTCCCGATAAAACCGCTCAATTGGAAAATCAGAGATATAACCTATTCCGCCGTGAATTTGCACAGCCTTGTCGGCAACGCGATTGTAGACTTCAGAACCGTACAGTTTGACCATGGCGGCTTCTTTAATCACATTCATTCCTTCATCTGTCATCCAGGCAACTCGGTAAATGAATGACCGAAGTGTTTCAATTTCAAGCGCCATTTCAGCGAGGTAGTGTTGAATAATTTGCTGTTCATAAATGGGCTTCCCAAATTGCTTTCGATCATGGGCGTACTCTATCGACTTCTGCAACAGGTACTCGCTTGAGCCCAAGCACCTGGCTGCAAGTCCCGCGCGCCCGTTGGCTAGGATTTTTAGCGCGTTGACATATCCGTCACCAAGTTCCCCAAGCACGTTTTCCTCCGGAACTTCCAAATCTTCAAAGTATAGCTGTGCTGTGTGCGAACCGTGTAATCCCATCTTTTTTTCGATACTTCCGACATGAAAGCCAGGAAAACTTCTTTCAACAATAAACGAGGTGATTCCCTTAGCGCCCGCGTCCCTGTCGGTCACTGCCATAACCGTAAAAACATCTGCTATGGGAGCGTTTGTAATATATATTTTCTGCCCATTAAGAATGTATTTGTTGCCCCTTTTAACCGCCGTTGTCTGTAGGTTCGCCGCATTCGATCCCGCTTCTGGTTCCGTCAAAGCAAAAGCCCCTATCCACTCTCCTGCAGCCATTGGTGGAAGGTACCGCTGTTTTTGTTCCTTATTTGCCAACTCTACAATTCCGACGGAACCAATTCCGTTGTGTGCACCAAGAATGGTCGTATACCCATTTATCGTCCTTCCAAGTTCTTCAAACAAGGCGCATTTTCCAACCATGTTCAGCCCCATACCGTCGTATTCTTCAGGAATGGATAGACCAAATAAACCCAGGCGCTTCGATTGATGCAACAGTGCTTGCGGAACCTCGTCCTCTTCCTCTATCTTCCCAGCCAAAGGTTCAACCTCGTTGTCCACAAAGTCTCGTATCATGTTTTTCATTTGACTTATCTCTTCAGGCAAACGAAAGTCCATGTCCATCTCTCCTCGTTATGTCTGCATCTCTCCCTTATAGACACTAAGTACCGTATTTGCGGTCCGCCAGAGCAAACTTCTATTGCTAAAGAATCTGTCTGCAAACGCTCCAAAAACCCTATGCTTTTGGCCCGCCGGCCACATAAATCACTTGACCTGAGACGAAACCAGCCTCGTCGCTTGCCAGGAAATTCACAACATTAGCAATGTCCTCCGGCTGTCCGACTCGACGCAGAGGAATTTCTTTAGCAGCGTACTCCTTAAATTGCTCCATATTCACCCCAACCCGCTCAGCAGTCGCCTTTGTCATGTCTGTCTCTACAAATCCGGGCGCCACGGCATTTACATTAATGTTGAACTGCCCTAGTTCTATGGCTAGAGTTTTTGTCAGTCCTTGAATACCTGCTTTTGCGGAAGAGTAGTTCGCCTGTCCCTTATTCCCAAGCGCAGAAGTACTGCTAACATTGACAATCTTGCCGTATTTTTGTTCCACCATATATTTTTGAACAGCACGACTGCAAAGGAAATGTCCCTTTAAATGAACATTCATGACCATATCCCAATCTTCCTCGGACATTTTAAAAAGTAAATTGTCTCGTATGACTCCTGCATTGTTTACGAGGATGTGGATCCCGCCAAGGTCTTTTACGACTTTTTCGACAGCGTCTTGCACTTGATTGGCTTTAGATACGTCGCAGCCCACAGCAATTGCCGTTCCACCGGCAGAGTGAATAGCTGCAACCGTTTCCTGACAGGCATCCTCATTTAAATCCACAACCGCTACACTTGCTCCTGATTGTGCAAGTCGCCTGGCAGTGGCTGCTCCAATTCCTCTTGCAGAACCAGTCACCATCGCAACACGTGTTTTTGTCATTGTAAATCCGCTCCCTCTTCTTCACTTTTTGTATTTCATTTTTCAAGCATCAGTTTTTGCAAAATTCTATGCAAGTACAAAGTATTACAGGTATCTCCCTTTGGTTGCGTTGACCGCCATTTCCATCAAATCTTTGGCAATCTCGCCAAGTGCAGCAAAACGGTGGTCTTGCGTTTGTCCTTGCCACCAGCGGTAGTAGATTTGCTGTAAAATCCCCGAAGCTTTAAAGTAGGCAAATGCCATATAAAAGGACAGATTGTCAATCTCCCAATCCATTTCCTTGGAATACAACTGAATGAGGTCCGAACGCCGCATAAAACCATCCTCTGCCGTGAGACGGGAAAACTTGTTTGTCAAGGCAGACGGGTCACCCTTTTGGGCCCAGTAACTCAAGGTAATGGCTAAGTCTGACAGCGGGTCGCCGACAGTAGCCATTTCCCAATCCACAATCCCAACAATATGGCCGGGGTTGTCTTTGTTATAAAGTACATTATTTAGCTTGAAGTCGTTGTGGATCAACGCTGCACGCCCGCTGTTCGGCAAATTACGAAGCAGCCAGGTGCCCACTTCTTGCATTCCGGGAATTCTATCATCTGTAATTGCCAACTCATGCCGCTTCATCCAGCCTGTAACCTGTCGTTGCATGTATCCCTGCGGGTGGCCAATGTCAACGAGGTTCGGATAATTTTCAAGTGAAATTTGATGCATTTGCGCTAACGTCGTTATTAACGCCTTGGAAACGGCTTGCTTGTTCTTGTGCGTATTTGCATAGGCTTGGGGCCACGTGCCGTCTAATACCACTCCTGACAACTTTTTCATGACGTAAAATGGAACTCCGATGAGGGACTCGTCCGAACACATCAAATAGGGAACAGGCGCTGCCTCGACATATGGATACACGGCAGTAAGCAATTTGAATTCACGATGCATATCGTGAGCCCGAGGAGCCACTGGTCCCACGGGAGGTCTGCGCAATACCGCCTGCCAGTGCCCTATTGTCAACAGATAGGTCAGGTTGGAATGGCCGGCAGAGAACTGTTGCACCTGCAGTGTACCATCTGGAAGGCCGTTCAAATTCTGTCGCAAATACGTCTCCACGGCTGCTTCATCGAAAGATTCACCATCACGGACAGGGATAAGGTGCGACATCTGTTACCTCCTGACGTTTCTGTACTCTATGTTCCATTTCTAATGCGTCTTCTCTTATTTCGCCTATTTACCTGTCGTCACTGTCTTATGATTGGTACGAACGCAATTCAAGTTTTGCAACATCTCGCCGATGAACCTCATCCGGACCGTCAGCAATGCGAAGTGTACGCACTGCAGCCCACATTGCAGCGAGAGGAAAATCATCACTCACCCCGGCACCGCCATAGGTTTGAATGGCTCTGTCGAGTACATGCAGCGCTGCGGTTGGAGCCGCTACCTTAATCATGGCAATTTCCTTACGGGCGCCCTTATTTCCCACCGTATCCATCATATAGGCAGCCTTCAGTGTCAAGAGACGAGCCTGCTCAATTTCAATTCTGGAATTTGCAATCCACTCACGTATAACACCCTGTTCAGATAACGAACGGTGGAAAGCAACTCTCTGAACAGCCCGCTCGCACAGGAGTTCCAAAGCCCGTTCGGCAACGCCGATGGACCGCATACAGTGATGGATCCGCCCTGGCCCTAACCTTCCCTGAGCAATAGCAAACCCCTTTCCCTCGCCCCATAAGATGTTTTCCGCAGGCACGCGGACGTCAGTATAACTGATTTCTGCATGGCCGTTTGGCGCGTCGTCATACCCAAATACGGATAAGTTTCTCTCCACTCTCACACCCTCGGTGTCCATTGGAACGAGAATCATCGATTGTTGTTCATGCCGTTGTGCATTTGAATTGGTCTTACCCATTACAATTGCAATTTTGCAGCGCGGATCAGAGCCGCCAGTAGACCACCACTTTCTCCCGTTAATCACATACTCGTTTCCGTCTTTGACAATACTTGTTTGGATATTCGTCGCATCAGCAGAAGCGACGTCTGGTTCGGTCATTGCGAAGCACGACCGTATATCTCCTGCGAGCAAAGGTTTCAGCCACTTTTCTTGCTGCGCCGGTGTACCGTATCTGGCCAACACCTCCATATTTCCTGTATCAGGTGCGTTACAGTTAAATACTTCCGGAGCAATGGGGGATTTACCCATGAGTTCGGCTAAGGGTGCGTATTCCAGATTCGTTAGACCCGCTCCGTGAATATTGTCCGGCATAAACAGGTTCCAAAGACCTGCTTCCTTTGCCTTGGTCTTCATTTCCTCCATGATTGGGGGAATAATCCATCTTTGTCTTTCCTCTTGTAAAGCCTGGAAATACTCTCTTTCTCCTGGGTACACGACATCGTCCATAAATTTAATAAGTCGTTCCTGATAGTCTTTAACCGTGTCTGAGTACTCAAAGTCCATCTAAATCGCTCCCTTTCCTACACACGAATGCAGTTACATGACTGTGGCAAGGAGCATCCGTCCAAGGGGGCAGCCTCAATTCTTTGTTTGACCGTTGACATCGAACTGAGACATCCCGCATTTCTACTGAGCAAGTGCTCCCCCGTCTACAGAAAGAACTTGACCAGTGGTATAGTCCGATGCAGCAGAGGCGAAATACAGCGCTGCTCCCTGCAAGTCTCGTTCACCACCAAGACGCCGTAAGGGAACAGCGTTTATAATTGCTTCTTGATTTGCTTGCAGTACATCTTTCGTCATCTTTGTCGGAAAAAACCCCGGGGCAATAGCGTTAACATAGATGTTGTAACGCGCCCACTTTACAGCAAGGTCTTTTGTCAACATAACCACTCCGCCTTTACTGGCGTTATAGCCAACAGCATCCAAAACTTCAGGGGGAGTCCCGCTTAAGCCGGCAGTTGAAGCTATATTAAGGATCTTTCCGCGCCCCTGCTCTTTCATATGCCGCGCCGTTGCTTGAGACATAAGAAACGTACCTGTAAGATTCGTTTGAATGACTTTCTGCCAGGCTTCATAAGGCATATCCAGAGCAGGAGCACCCCATGACGCTCCCGCATTGTTGACGAGAATATCTATTTTTCCGAATTTTTGGATAGATTCATCTACCACTGATTGAATGGAGTTTGGATTCGTCAGATTTAATTCAAGAGCCAGCGCATCTTTACCTGCCTGCACGAGTTGTGAAGCTAGGTGTTCGCAGTTGGCCACCTTCCGCGAGCAAAGCACGACCTTGGCTCCGGCTTCTGCATAAGCCTGTGCAATTTGAGCACCTAAACCGCGTCCACCGCCTGTAATGACTGCAACCTTACCCGTCAAATCAAATAAATCGAATACAGACATAGCAGCACCTCTACTGATGTGGGTTATGAGATTATTGCAACCGGCTTTTGTTCCAAAACACAGGTGACCTACCAGTTTTCGTGCCGTACAGATGAAGTCTGTTAGGTGATTGACACCCGAAACTCAGCTGTTCCCGTCACAACGACTTTCTCCGGACTCGTGAATGCCGAAATATCGCACACCGCTACGTTCGTTGCTCCTTCCTCTTGTAGTTCCACGACCGTACCTTCACATGTGACAACATCTCCCGGACGGACCATTTCTTTGAACCGAACACTAAAATTGAGCAAGTCCCCGTCTTCGCCGATAGCGTCGGTGAGCATCTGTCCCACAAAAGCCATTGTCAGCATACCGTGAGCAATCACCCCGCCAAGACCCGCTGCTTCAGCGAATTCATCAACAGTATGAATAGGATTGAAGTCTCCTGATGCACCGGAATACATCACCAGTTGAGTTTTCGTAACGGGTGACTTTACGAGTCGAGGAAGCGCCTGACCTACCTTGAGATCCGTTGTCGTCATTGCTTGCCCCCCTGTCTGTAAATGACCGATGACGTCCCCTTAACGACGAGGTCTCCGGATTCGGTCTTGGAAGTGTATTCAAATATCAGAAAGGTCATTGTCCCAAGCCTGCCCTTGCGGTCAAATACCCGAGTCAGTTTAGTTGAACAGTACAAAACGTCTCCAGGTCTTACAGGACGGTAGTATTCAAACCCTTGCTCACCATGAATCAGTCCATCCTGCGGAAGGTCAAATCCCTCAATGGCACCATAATCAAAGGTACGACTAAACGTAGGCGGAGCAACGATAGAACCATATCGTGTTGCACTTGCATAGGATTCATCACGGTATAGTGGATTGGGATCTCCTATGGCCTCCGCAAACTTTCTTATTGCTCCCTTCTCTACTTCATTTCGAACGGGAACAGATTCCTTCCCTATGAAGTTTTGAAATCTACTCATTCGTTCTCCTCCCTCTCCTCGGCACAGACGACTCCTCATGATGTTCTCCGTTGGCCAACGGGCTTGGCGCTGAGTTCAGTCCCCTTGTACGGTGATTAATCCTTCATCCAACTGTTTTCGAAGCGTTCGTTTCGAGAATTTACCCACGCTGGTTTTGGGAATCTCGTCTACGAAGACATACGTGTCAGGAATCCACCACTTCGCAACTTTGTCTTTCAGAAATTCAGAGAGCACCTCCCCCGTCACGCTCCCCTTATCCTCAGAATGCAACACCACACACGCCAGTGGACGTTCCTGCCATCTTGCATCCGTGACGCCGATGACAGCGGCTTCAGCAACCGAAGCATGCGACATAATTGCATTTTCCAAGTCGACGGAGGAAATCCACTCGCCTCCGCTCTTGATAAGGTCTCTTGTCCGGTCCACTACTTGCAGGTACCCGTTTCCATCCATCGTTGCGATATCCCCGGTGTGGAACCAACCATCCACGACCGTCTCCGCCGTTTTCTCAGGATTTTTGTAGTATTCTTTAAGGACCCACGGCCCGCGGAGCAAAAGTTCGCCCATCTGTCTTCCGTCGCGGGCGACCTCTTCGCCGCTCTCGTTGACCAATCGCATTTCAAGCCCGGGCACGAGCAGCCCAGTTTTTGTCCTGAGTTTGAATTTCTCTTCATCCCCCAGATTGGCCAATGCTCGCTTAGGTTCATTTATAAACGTTACAGGCGTCGTCTCAGTTTGACCGTACCCCTGATACAATCGAATCCCGTACTCTTCCTCAAACGCCCTTGTCAGTCCGACAGGTAGAGCAGACCCCCCAGACATGAGGTACCGAATATGGCTTAAGTCGTATTTTCTCGATGAATTTCGCAAGTGTTGCAAAACACCCATCCATATCGTCGGAACCCCCACACTCAAAGTCACTTGTTCCTTCTCCATCAAGTCGCAGAAAATCTCCGGAGTGGGTCGATGACCCGGGTATACCTGTTTTGCACCTGCCCAGGCATCAATAAACGGCCTCCCCCAAGCATTAACGTGAAACATAGGAACGATGGGCATCGTGACATCGGCTTCGCCAGTCCCTAGTTCTCCTGTCATACAGGTCAGACAGTGAAGGTAGAGTCCTCTGTGCGAATATACGACACCCTTTGGGTCTCCGGTTGTTGCCGAGGTGTAGGCGAGAATCGCTGGCGTGTTCTCGTCAAATTCACGAAAATCGTATTCATCGCTTGCTTCACTCATTAGGTTTTCATACAGGTAAGCATTGTTTAAAGGCAAATTTGGCAGGGTTTCCTTGTCAGTCATAATGACGTATTTCTCTACGGTCTCAAGTCTATCAGCTATTTTGGCAATGACAGGGACTAGGTCTTCATCTACAAAAAGCACCTTGTCTTCTCCATGATTGATGGAGTAAACAAGTTGCTCTTCGAACAGACGAATGTTAATGGTATGCAACAGCCTTTGCGACGTTGGCACAGCAAAGTACAGTTCCGCATGGCGGTGGTTATTCCAGGCAAAGCTTCCAACCGTCTCATTGTCTCCAACTCCGAGTGTTCCCAGCACGTTAGCCAGTTTACAAACCCGTTTGTAAAAGTCAGCGTATGTGTAACGAACAATTCCCGAAAAATCTCGCGACACAATTTCTTTTTCCGGAAAAACTGTATGAGCACGGTATAATACATTTTTCAGCAGCAACGGGAAATCCATCATTTCGACTCGCCCCCACAACCTAATTTGTAAGCCTTTTCATATAGAATTGAACCTATTACCTCTTGATTTGAAATAGACGAAATCACCCTGCGATATCTACCATCACAGTCTCCGTTGCACATATGAAACGCAGTTTATCATTATTATACTACAGTATTCTGTATTGTCAGTCAACGAAACCCAAGCACTGGAACCGTCGTCCTGCCGCGACGAAATGACAAGTTCACGGTGTCTATGCCAGTACATTTTACGTCGTGTCGAATCGTTCGCCTCGATATTGATAGCCGTTCCACTCTGATAACCTCTTTGCCTTTTCCATCAATACAGATACAGCTCTCTGTTCCACGTTTCGATGAAATTCTGATGTCACTGCCATACAGGCCATTACAAGTTCCACTTGACCGCTCTGATTAAAAATTGGCACCGCGACGGCGGAGATTCCCTCACTCATTTCTCCATGAGAAACCGCATAGCCAAGGCTTTGGATCTGCATCAAGTTTGCGACAAAACGTTGTTTGTCTACAATTGACTCACGGGTGTATTGTACCAAACCCGTTTCAATGAATTTTTGCCACTCTTGTTCACCGTCATAGGCCAAAAAACACCGGCCAATTCCAGCTCCGGCAAGAGGGAATTGTTGTCCAATCGAAACGGATATTTTCACCTCCTGTTTTGGTGATTCCTCGGAAGCAATGAAAATGAGCCTGTCGTCCCTCAAACGTTCAATGAGGACACTGGTACACCCGGTCTCTACAGACACGGAACTCAACTGCAGAATGGCAGCAGAAACAACATCATTCAACTCCTTGGCCCGGTTTCCGAGCGGGATAAGGTATGGACCAAGACTGTATTTTTTCTTCTCATCATCATATTTTACAAAATCTTCTTGTTGCAAGGTCCTCAGGACGCGGAGGCAGGTTGTCTTATTCACCCCGGTCAACTCTGCAATCTCCTTTAGGGAACTGGATTTGTGGTTGTAGCGACTCAAGAGTTTAAGAATCTTCATTGCCAAAGATACAGATGGAACGCGGTAGTTCAACGGAAAGACCTCTCTTAGAGTTGAGATGAGCAATCGTTTGGAATAAAATTCAGAACTTATATAATATTCACACAAACACATTCATTATACCTGTATACAGGAAAATGAGAAAGGAAGGACGAATACAGAAAAGCAAAACCATAGGGGAACAGGGACTTTGAACGTCCCCCTATGGCAAAACAGCAAACTCACTTATCATATGGCTCAGTCACTGACAGACTGAAGGATTCTGCACCCGAAGAACTAGAAATGACTTTTAGTAGTCCATATGATCTGTCGGTTGCAACCGTTTCCGAAACACCCAATAACTCCAAGCCTGGTATGCCAGGACAATTGGCACCACAGACACAGCGACAATGGTCATCACTTTTAAGGAATAGGGGTTTGACGCAGCGTTGTACACAGTCAGGCTCCAGTGCTTGTTTAAAGAACTCACCATCACTCTAGGGAATAAATCCATAAACACTGTTGCCGATGAAAAAATAATGGTCAATGCAGTCATGACAAACGCCCATCCGTCACGCTTTGACTTGATAAAAAAGCGGACTGACAGCAGTGCCAAACCAGCGAGAATGGGAACTGCACCCGGGTCTATGCCTGCTTTGGAGAACATGTCCGTATCAAAATAGCTCAGGACAATGAAGATAATCAACACAGCAGTTGTCAGTTCTCCAGCGTATACTGCTGCATTACGGGCCTTCTCTCTAAGGTCTCCCGTTGTACGCAATGTGAGAAATATTGCGCCATGAAGCACAAACAGCACCACCATGCTCAAGCCGCCAACAACTGAATACGTACTTATGAGATTAAAGAAATTGCCTACGTAATTCATATGACTGTCAATCGGGACGCCCTTCATCATGTTGGCTAAAGCCACCCCAAGCAACAACGGCGGCAATAGACTGCCTGCGAAAATTACCCAATCCCATGTCTTTCGCCAACGTGGTGTACCCAGTTTACTGCGAAACTCGAAGGCTACGCCGCGGCCTATGAGCGCTACCAACAGCAAGAACAACGCTAGGTAGAAGCCGCTGAACAACGTCGCATACCAGTTTGGAAAGGCGGCAAACATCGCTCCTCCTGCAGTAAGGAACCACACTTCATTAGCGTCCCAGAAAGGACCAATGCTATTGATGAGCAATCGTCGATCTTCATCTTTTTTCCCCAGCATCGGCAGCAGTATTCCGACACCGAAATCGAACCCTTCCAACAGGAAGAATCCACTGAATAAGATGGCTATCAATACGAACCATACGGCATTTAAGGTCATCATGTACCTCCCAGTCTATGACATCAGTTCTAGTGTGATACGCCCATAAATGGAGAGTTATCAAAGTTTGTCTCCACCTCTGAATCCAGCCCTTCTGGTCCCTGTTTAATCGTTCGGACCAACAGGAATACGTCAATCACAGCCAATACGCCGTACAGTGCTGCAAAACCAATGAGCGTCGTGAGGACCAGACCTGCGGAAACTGTCGGTGAGACTCCGTTCTGGGTCTTCAGAAGTCCGAATACCACCCAGGGTTGACGGCCGATTTCGGTCATAATCCAACCTGCTGAATTGGCGATATACGGCAGAGCAATGGCTGGAAGCATCCATCTGAGAAAACGAGGGCTTTGTGCAATTCGGTTCTTAATCATCTTGTACACACCTATTGCAGCCAACAGAATCATCAGCATTCCTGCAAGGACCATAATCCGAAAACTCCAGAAAGTCGTCCGCACAGGGGGAATGTAATTTCCTGGGCCGTACTTTTGCTGATACTGGGCCTGTATTTGATTCATGCCCTCCACTTTCCCGTGTATCTTGTTGTACGCAAGGATACTGAGCATGTCTGGAATCTGAATCTTCATGCTATCCTTATGGTTCGCGTCGTTAATGCTGGCAACCACTGTCCAAGGTGCCGCATCTGAGCTGGTATTCCACAATGCTTCCGAAGCAGCCATCTTCATAGGTTGCGCCTTGACCAAGTGTTGAGCCTGTTCGTGTCCAACAACCGCCACCAACACACTTGCAGCGATGCCAATCGCAGCAGCCAAATGAAACGAACGCTGAAAGATCTCGACGGAGCGCTTTTTCAAAAGAAAATAAGCACTGACACCCATGACAAAAAATGCCCCAGTCGCCAACGCTGCAAAGATAACGTGAGGGAACTCAAGCCAAAGCTGCACGTTAGTAATCAATGCGCCAAAACTCGACATTTCTGCGTGGCCAGCCCTCATCGTGTAGCCAACAGGTTCCTGCATAAAAGAATTCGCAGTCAGAATCCAAAACGCTGACAGTGTAGTGCCAATGGTAACTAACCAGATGGACAGCAAGTGCACCTTTTTCGACACCTTGTCCCACCCGAACATCCATAATCCGATAAACGTTGATTCCAGAAAGAATGCAGCTAACGCCTCCACGGCCAAAGGCGCTCCAAACACATCCCCCACAAAACGCGCATAATCAGACCAGTTCATACCAAACTGGAACTCTTGCATAATCCCTGTAACAACACCTACGGCAAAGTTAATTAAAAACAGCTTCCCCCAAAACTTGGCCATGGTCTTATAGGATTCATCTTTCTTCGTAACATACAAAGTCTCCATGAGAGCAATAAGAAATACCAGACCAATGGTGAGCGGAACAAAGAAGAAATGGTAGACAGTTGTTACACCAAACTGCCATCGAGCTAACAAGAGATTACTCATGCAGATCCTCCTTTTTCTCTTAGGTGTAGCTAAAGCATTGATAGGATACAGTACTGACTCCTACCCCCGTGGTCTCCCACTCCTTATGTTGATGAAACAGTTGCATGTGCGCTAGAGCCAAACAACCCATTTTGCTAATAGTGCATATTTGCGTACACTAAGCAATTCGGACTAGCTGTGATCTAGTTCACTTTCAGACACGTATTTTATGGCGAATTTGTGTATCGTTTTTGTTACGAAATTGTTCTATTTTCGAGACATTCATGAAAGACTCAAGGCGGTATCATATCTTACTATTAAATGTATAGAACGGACTCTGTGGAGAGTGATAGAGATGGCGTCAATTGCGCAGTTGTATGTTAGCAATCACCGAATTGATTGCCCGAACAGAGGAAATATTGACTTGGATATTTGCCTCTTCTGTGAGAATCTGATTGATGTCAGTCTGGACAATGTTCAGCCGTTTATTCGCTGTACGCCGCCGGTGCAAGCAAATGCAGAGCGTGCTCAAGGAAGAAACAGAGAGAGGAAACGTACTGCGAGGAGGAATAAATTGAAATCTGGCGAGAGCAGTAATACGCCAGGGAGTGATTTCAAGAAGAATATACATACAATTAATAAGGTTATCTCCACAAGTCTGCGTCATCCTGAGTGGGGCATCAGCAGAGTGACGGAGACCGTACAACAACAGGGAACTGTGGTTAGCAGGAGAAAAGTGGGAGAGATTTTTAAAGACCAAAACATGGTTTATAAGGAGGACCGCCTGCGGCGGTTGTTGGTACTTGCAGCAAACGATGAGTTAGAACTGGACGCCCATCAAACTGAATTGTTGAATAGACACGACTTGTGCTTTCGCGACAAACATTTTGTTGGGGACTTCCCAGGGCACCGTTTGATTCAAACATCTGTTGCTGTGCCTGCCAAAAGCATCAAAGCACCGCTGTATGCTGACATTGTCATCGATACCTACAGCGGATACACCTTTGGCCATATCGACATGTCTCCTTCAAGGAGCAGCCATGTTCTATTACTGCAACAGTCGGTGTTTCCATTTGTGAGCAAATTGACGGCATACCCCGGCCAGGTTTTCACACCTTCTTCATCGATTTTCTCTCACCGCCAGTTTACAGAATACCTCTCAAACCTCCGTATCGAGCAAGCATTCTTTACTGAGACACCGGGGCTTGTCCATCAGTTTTGGCGGGCGTTTTTACAGCCTTGGGTCAAAGCCGTGCCAGCATACGAACTCATACGAGGAACTAACTTGCAAAGTCATTTTCAACGCGATCTCGATGATTTTAATCACACATACCCTCTGCCTGGTTTCCCGAACGCAAAACGTTCTCCGCAAACCCGAATTGATGGGTACTTGCGGACACACACCTGATTGTTCACCAGGGCAAAAGTCAGGACAACATCAAGACAGAAGCCGCAAATCAGACAGAATCTTGACCTGACACCACTTCAGGTCAGCCAAATGTCGTTCTGTGGCCGCATCGTCCATCCGATAGCTCGGTACACTTACACTGACTGCCCCATAGGTTTTCCCATTAGCAACCAGCGGTACTGCAATGCACCGAACTTCAGGTTCGTGTTCGCCATTATCAATACTGTAGCCCTGCTCGCGTACCTCGCGGAGTTCTCGACGCAACTGGTGTTCGTCTGTCAGCGTTTGATTTGTAATCTTTCGCAGGCTGACACTTGCTAGATACTCTGCCAAGTCAACTTCACCATAGGTGGAGAGAATGGCTTTTCCGATGCCTGTACAGTACATGGGAGCCGTATTGCCGACTTTAGAATACATCCGTACAGCTTGTTTGCTTTCCAGTTTCGTCACATAGACCACTTCATTGCGTTCCGCAACACCAAAATGCACCGTCTCTCCAGTCCGCATATTCAATTCCTTCACATAAGGCTCAATCAACCGCACTGTATTTACAGAGTGAAGCGCTGCACCTGCAATGCGCACGAGGCCCAGTCCCAACCGATATCCTACATCATCGGTCTTTTCGACATAGCCCACTGACTGCAACGTCTCGAGCAATTTGAATGCGGTCGCCTTGTTTAATCCCGTTGTCTGGCAGATATCCTTTAGTTTTTGTGGTTTATCCACCGTTGATAAGAAATTCAAGATGGAAACTGCTTTCAGAACGGCAGTTCCGTAGGCTGCAGGCATGTATCAGTACCTCCACTGCTCTTAGGGTTTGTTGACCGTCCGGGTTCATCAGATGTATAGTCGAATCATAACATATAATAAACTTTGTTTCCTTATAAGAAACTTGTTAAGAATCAAAGTAGACTGCGAGGAGATCGAATGGACGTCATAACGTGGGGAGAATCCATGGTGCTGTTCACACCACAAAACAACGGCCCGCTGGAGTCCGTTGCTGCATTCCAAAAAGGTGTTGCAGGAGCAGAATCAAATGTCGCCATTGGCTTGTCCCGCCTCGGGCATCAAGTTACGTGGATCAGTAAATTAGGTGAGGACAGTTTCGGACGATACATATTCAAGACCTTGCGTGGAGAAGGTGTGGATGTTTCAAAAGTCCAATTCAGCCGTGACCACAGGACAGGAATTATGTTTAAGGAACTGCTCCACTCCAATCGCACCAATGTTCTCTATTACCGCCAGAACTCTGCAGCCAGTCACCTTCAGACACAGGATATTTCACTAGAAACACTGCAAGAAACCCCCTTCATGTTAGTCACGGGAATCACGCCGGCGTTAAGCGCCGACAACCGCCTGACCACGGCAGAGGTAATGAAGAGGGCGCGAAAGCTGGGAATTCGAGTTGTATTTGACCCGAATATCCGTCTTAAACTCTGGCCGCTAGATGAGGCACGCCCCGTACTTCTAGAGTTGGCCGCTCTGTCGGATATTGTCCTTCCGGGCATTGACGAAGGTAAGTTACTCGTCAATGAAACACACCCAGAAAGAATTGCAGATGCCTTCCTACAGTTAGGAGCCAACACGACAGTCGTGAAACTCGGGCCCAAAGGGGCTTACTATAAGACCCAGCACACTGCAAACTACGTGACTGGATTTCCCGTTGAACTCGTCAATGAGGTTGGTGCCGGCGATGCCTTTGCTGCAGGACTCGTATCTGGTCTCCTTGATGAACTGTCAATGGATGAAGCAGTCCTGCGAGCCTGTGCCCTCGGTGCCTTGGCGGTGACGGTCATGGGTGATTACGAAGGTCTTCCGTACCGAGCGGAGTTGAATGATTTTATGTCTGGACAGAGCAAGCCGGCACGATAACACCCCATGAAAAGAGGAGCACACATCATGGAAAACAGTCCTTTTCAAACAAGGAAATCATTCTGGTGACTTGGAGAGAAATCGGAAGCCGAGCGAACGATTATCTTGAAAAGTGGATGTCCGCGGGAGTCATTTCTGCAATCGCAATCGGATACGTATGTCACAGCTGGATGGCAGACGGCAAGTCTGCTGTCATTGTCCTTTTCGCTTTCATGACATTTGTAACTGCCCTAGGAACTCGCATTCGAGACATCACCTATGTCCTGCGAAGTCCCTGGAAAGTGTTACTGGTCATTGCACTGACCCACATCCTGCTGCCCCTCATCGCGTTTTCGGCAGGAAAATTCACACTTTCCCAGTTTCCCCAGTACATCACAGGGATTGTCCTAGCGGCTTGTATTCCGGTTGGCGTCACCTCCGTGATGTGGACCGACTTGACAAGGGGAAACCTGGCTCTAGCGCTTTCTATTGTGTCTATCGATACACTGTTTTCGCCATTGATTCTCCCGTTCTCTGTCCATCTGATACTTGGTAAATCAGTCAGCATTCCCGTTGTCAAACTTGTATGGGGCTTAATCTGGATGGTCGTTCTGCCTACGATTATTGGGATAACGTTGAATGAAATGAGTAAGGGCCGCATTAAACCGGCGATTCATCCTGTGGCATCTCCTTTATCCAAGCTCGCCATGCTGTCAGTGGTGGCCATCAATGTCGCTGTTGTCTCTCCCAGTCTTGGCGGACATAAGGGGATTCTTAAATTGTTGATGGTCCTGATATCGCTTGTAATAATTGGTTACCTAACTGGACACTTGTCCGGTCGAATTGTTGCAAAGGACAATGCGACTCGCATCTCAATGACATATGGTGTCGGTATGAGAAATATCAGCGCCGGTATTACAATTGCAACACAATACTTCAGCCACGCTGCGTCAATTCCGGTGGTTTTAATGCTGCTGTTTCAGCAGCCGTCATCAACTGTCGTCTACTGGCTATACAGACGGTACGGACAAGGCAGGAAAGGGAGAGTCAGAAAAGAGCATACCGTCAGCAATTAGGCACAGGCTGCACAGGCAACGGGGTTACCCAGTTCACTCGTTCACAAAACTCGGCGACTTTGGCAGTTTTTCACCCGGATTTGATAATTTCCCGTCCAATGTTTCACGTCCTTCCGTAACTACAATTGTTGCAAAGAAAAGCAGTAGTACCCCTGTAAACAACGCAGCTCCCAAAAGAGAGGATAGTCCAGTCCTTTCCACCTCAAAACTGCTGAAAAAGCTGATAAGTGCGCCAAACAATAGAGCCGCACCCAGCTTTCTGCGCGTTTCATTTACTGTGAGGCCGATACGCCCCCTGTTTTCAAGGAGTGTTCCAGCGACAATCACAAGCATGGCACATCCCGTTCCAACCCACATTGGATTTATACCAAGCGGAAATGTCACAGCAGAAAATCCGGTCACCGCATTCCAACCGAAGCCCGACACAACGCCGGCAATCATGGACATCAGGATGGTTCGCTCACGTACAATGGGCCACAGTAAGAATGAAATTGTGGGGCCAACGACAGCAGCGTTTCGGAGCGTCAAACCGAACACCGCCCACCAGGCCAAATCCCCGGGCCGCGCCAAGGCGTAGACAACAATCATGACTCCCTGTACCATCATTGCCCAGCGCGTAAATCTCCGGACAGTACCAGAATTGTGGGAGACATGCTGGCGATTAAAGAGATCGAGTCCGAAACTGCTTGCTCCCGAAAACATGAGCGGAGCACACCAAATGAGGGCCGCGGACCAAAAACCCAAGCCAATGAACAACAAAGCCCAGTGCGGCGCGACAGTCTTCAAATAAGACGGAAACGCCAGTAATCCGCTGGCACGGCTGCCAAGATGCTCGCGTGCAGCCATTCCCAGCAGTGCAGGTATCACTGCAAACCCAACCAGAACGATGGAAGACAAATACACCCCGCGCCGTCCTGTCCTAATATCTTTTGCTGCAGAAATTGTTTGAAACTCGGCTTGAGCACTTACGGAATTCAGCAAACTCATGCCAAACCATACAATAATGGTGGATAACCCCACACCGTGAAGACTAAAGAATCCTGGAGAAGATGTCACCGTTGTATCGACAAGTTGGTGATTCTGCAAAACATAATACGCTGCAACCGCCAGTCCCGCAGAAAACAAGACAAGGTTTATGACCTGCACGTATGCCAAAGACCAGAGTCCGCCGAATGAGACGTATAAAACGACCAGCATCGTAGTTGCAATCAGGACCACCGCTAAATTCCAATGAAGCATAATGTGAAGAAAGGACGCAGCGGCAAGAACGTTTTTCATCGCAAAAATCGGAAACGTCAACCCAATGACTAGGGCTGCCACATCCCGCGCTCGCTGTCCATAGCGCTGACCAATTAGGTTGGAGTTCGTCAAATAGCCAATACGGCGAAACCGGCCCAGGAGAAACGTTGCAATAAACAAAGAGGCAACAATCGTTGATACCCCGAACCATATGGCTGAGATGCCTGCTCTAAACCCGGTGTCGATTTCAACAGAAAACATTGAAGCTCCCCACATAGCTGTCATGAGTACAAAAACTTGAAAAGTAGTGAATTGGCGGCCTCCGTCCAGGAATTGTCCTGCATTGTTCGCTTTTTTCTTTGAAGTGTAACTAAGAAGCAGCAAAACACCCGTGTAGGTCAGCAATAGAACCAGAAAAGCTTCCCCCAATATAATCCCACCATTCCTATGTTTTTTATTTATAAAATCATACGTCAGTGCAAATGTAAAGTATTCATATGAATTTAATTAGTTATAGAACAAAATAAAATACTCTGCCTCTGTGGAGGCTAGAGTATTTCATCTGTTAACAATACGGGTTATCTTACAGAGACTTGTGTCACCAAAAAGCTTGTTGCTCTGTGCCAGGAAAGCACAGCCCGCGTTTTGTTGAAATCCGTAACCGCTCTAGTTTTGACCCGTGTTCACCATATCCTCAAGAGAGACGGAGATACCCAAGCCCAGCACCAGTTTATTCAAGGCACTGAACAGCGCCTTGACAGAAGAAGTCATAATGTCACTGTCTACCCCGCACGCCCAATAGGTGTTTCCGTCAGACACAGCGGTAATGCCGATATAAGAAATGGCGTGCGACTTCGACCCTATTTCCAAGGCGTGTTCACTATAGACCAAATCTGAATACTCTATTTCAAGGTTACTTAAAAGTGCGTTGCTGATAGCATCCAATCGACCGTTGCCAATCCCCTCAAGGTCTGTGATTGTATCATTGATGCGAATCGTAACGACCGCTTCAAACTCCCGTTGCTGTGTGAACCGAAAGTTGATGAACTCAATGGGTCGCCCAATATTCGCGTACTGGTTCATAAAAATTTCGTAAATCTCATTGGGCATGAGTTCTTTATGAAGTCTGTCCGATACATCTTTTACGGCATAACCCACAGTCTCTCTCATTTCTCGCGGAAGGTCCAAACCATAGTGCTGTTCGAGGACATACCCGATACCGCCTTTTCCTGATTGACTGTTAATCCGAATGATATCCCCTTCGTACTCTCGGCCGATGTCCTTTGGGTCAATGGGAAGATAGGGCACAGACCAGTGACTCCGCTGTGCCTCTTCGCGCCATTTCATTCCCTTTGCAATCGCATCTTGGTGCGACCCGGAAAAAGCAGTAAACACAAGTTCACCGCCATAGGGGTGTCTCTTGCCGACTTCCATTTTGGTCAATCGCTGATGTTCAGCGAGAATAGAAGGAATATCTTGGAGATTCAATTCAGGATTCACGCCATGGGAGTATAAATTCAGAGCCAGCGTTATCAAATCCACATTTCCTGTTCTCTCCCCGTTGCCAAACAACGTACCTTCGACCCTCTGCGCACCCGCTAACAGACCCAGTTCTGCATCTGCAACCCCTGTGCCCCTGTCATTGTGCGGATGAAGTGAAACAACTACGCTGTCGCGGTACTTTAAGTGATTGCTGACATACTCAATCTGACTGGCGTAGACATGGGGCATTGAGAGGGAAACCGTTGCAGGTAAATTGATGATAACGGGATTGTTTTGTGTCGGACGCCACACATCAAGGACACGATTACAAATTTCAAGAGCAAACTCTATCTCTGTACCTGTAAAGCTCTCAGGCGAGTACTGGAATTGAAAGTGACCTTCTGTCTCTTCAGCACATTCCTTAAACAGTCTGGCTCCTGTTACAGCAATATCTACAATTTCCTGCCTCGAACTGCGAAAGACCTGTTCACGCTGTGCCAGCGAGGTTGAATTGTACAAATGTACAATTGCATTGTTGACACCGCGCAAAGCAGCAAAAGTCTTGCGAATGATATGTTCTCTTGCTTGAGTGAGGACTTGAATGGTTACATCTTCTGGAATCAGGTTTTCGTCAATCAACTTTCGCAAAAAAGCATACTCTGTCTCAGAAGCCGCCGGAAATCCAACTTCTATCTGCTTAAATCCGATTCCGACCAACAGTTGGAAGTACTCTAGCTTCTCATCCAAGTTCATGGGCACAACTAAAGCCTGGTTACCATCTCGCAAATCTACGCTGCACCAAGTCGGTGCTTTTGTAATGTGCTCCTTCTGCGTCCATCCGAGACTGGGTTCAGGCGGCATAAAATACTGCCTGGCGTACTTGTTGACACTGCTCATACTTGGCTTTACAGGCGTTCCGTCTCCCATGATGCTCATCCTCTCCACATTCGCTTTTTTTGCCTCTGACTGCATTTCGTTCTATAAAATAAAAACAGACCACCGCCTCATATTTAGAGACGACTGGCCATTCCCAACCGCGTTACCACTCCGATTGGTTCACAAAGTGAACCCGCTCTGTCACAGATGTCTGTGCAACCCAATAACAAGGGTCAATCGTCCAGGTGTACTTCAGTTCCACCCAGCCGCTCCCGGGCGAGGTTCAGAAATCCGCTCCTGCGTCACACCGCCCCGCAGGTCTCTGGAAAGTGGATATATCTTACTGCTCCCGTTCTAAGCGTTTTAAAGGCGAGTGAATTTTTAGTGATTTCAAACTAACATCGTGCTCAACATCCGTCAAGGTGATTTTATTTAAATTTTCAATGAATTCGCTTTCATCTGATAAATATCCGAAAATTCTATGACAGAGGACTCCCCAAATGAATAAAACCTTGCTAACATGTATAAATAATTCAAATTGACTGATGACTCAGTTTAAAATAGGAGGTACCTATGGAACGAGTTCAACTGCTTGATACAACGCTTCGAGACGGGTCACAGGGTGCAGGCATCAGCCTCACCGTTGCAGATAAACTGCGGATAGCGCAAAGACTTGACGAAATTGGAATTGGTTACATTGAGGGAGGTTTCCCCTCCGCTAATCCGAAAGACCACGAATTCTTTCAGAGGGCTGCATCTGAACTAAAACTGCAACATTCCAAGCTGACTGCCTTCGGCAGCACGCGCAGACCTTCTGTATCTGCAGATGAGGACGAATCACTTGCAGGACTCTTACACTCAGGTGCTCCTGCATTAACAATTGTTGGCAAAGCATGGGACTTTCATGTTCACGATGCGCTCCAAGTCAGTCTTGACGAAAACCTTCAGATGATTACAGACACGATATCTTGGCTAAAAAAACACAACAAGGAAATTATTTTTGATGCGGAGCACTTCTTTGACGGGTTCATGAGAAACCCGGAGTACGCAATGGCTACTGTTAAAGCGGCCGAAGACGCCGGTGCAGACTGGATAACACTGTGTGATACGAACGGCGGCACACTTCCGCATCAAGTTCATGAGATTGTTACGGCTGTTTGTAAACAGGCCTCTGCAAAGGTCGGAGTTCATACACATAATGACGGTGAGGTGGCTGTAGCCAACTCCCTGGCCGCGGTTAGTGCAGGTGCGAGAATGATCCATGGAACCATTAACGGTATTGGTGAGCGTTGCGGAAACGCCAACCTTGTATCCATCATTCCAAACTTGGAACTGAAACTACAGCACCCTTGCCTCGCGTCGTCGTCCCATTTGCAGCAACTGACGGAACTATCCAAATTCGTTAATGAAGTCGTAAACCTGGTTCCCCACGGCTACCAACCCTTTGTTGGACACAGCGCATTTGCACATAAGGGCGGGATCCACGCTAGTGCCATCATGAAAAACCCCACTACCTATGAACACATACGTCCTGAACTCGTCGGCAATGAACGACGAATACTTGTATCGGAACTTTCGGGTGTCTCAAACCTGCAGTACCAGGCGGAAAAGCTCGGACTGGATGTGCGAGGCGAAAAGGACAAGGTTCGAAATCTGCTCAATGAAATTAAGAAATTGGAACATGAAGGCTATCAATTTGAGGATGCTGAGGCTTCACAAGAGTTGCTTTTGCTAAAAGCACTGGGACAACTGCCTGAACAATTTCAGTTCGACTCCATGCAAGTGGAAGCCACGAAGAAAATTGGAGATGAATTCACTTCTCAGGCCATTGTGAAATTCAGGGTGCAAAATGAGATGGTACACACCGTTGCAACAGGGAACGGCCCAGTGAATGCGCTCGATAAGGCACTGAGAAAAGCTATGCAACCTTTTTACCCTGTCATTGAAACAATGCACTTAACGGATTACAAGGTTCGGGTTTTGGAAGAAAAGGACGGTACAGCTGGTAAAGTACGCGTAATTATCGAGAGTACAAACGGTCACGATGTCTGGCGGACGGTAGGTGTCTCAGAAAATATTATCGAAGCAAGCTGGGAAGCGTTGACGGACAGTCTTACCTACTTTCTCTGGTTTATCCAGAAACCAACGAAGGAAACAGCCGCATACCCGGTCTAATCTACGCAAGCGAGTTCAGCAGGATGAACGAAAATTCTATGCCGAAAGTCGTCGAACAACTGCTGAACTCTGTGAACGGATGCGAAGAGGATTTGGATGGAGCAGCTTGTGGTTGATTCCATCCTTGATTCCATCCTTGCTTACTGAATCTCATCACGAATGCTCCGGATATAACTGACGGTCTCATCGGGTCGTTCAAGCATCACGTAGTGAGCTGCGCTTGGAATCACCCAGGTTCTCACACGAGAATTTGCAGCAAGCATCTCGTCCTTAGACAAAGGGGGCAACAGCTTGTCTTCAGAACCGTACAGTACATGTACCGGAAGGGTTAGCTTTGAGAGAGTCGCTTTACCATCGTCGTACCGATTGCAACACTCATAGTCTGAGAGTGTAATTTCTGTAGAAACAAGGGTGATTTCTGTGCGCTCATCTTCAATGAGTTTTCTATCGGCATTTTTTCGATAAGAAGCATTGAATAAGGAATTTGGAAACTCTCCGTCTCGCAGTCTCGAGAGAATCTTCTCATGCACAGGGAGACGGTAATGACTCGCTACCATGATGAGACCTTTTACATGGGGATTTCGTGCCGCAAGTTCAATTCCAATCAATCCACCCATGGAATGTCCCACGATGACAACATCCTGATGAATCTGTTCGCTCAGTGCTTCTGCATAGGCCCTAATGCTCTCCTTGGCTGCCCCTGTCTCAACCCCGTGGCCTGGCAGATCGATATAGAGGCCGTCGGACTCAGGCAGACGTTCCCGCACGAAACGCCATTTTGATTTTGTGCCACCCGCACCGTGAATAAACAGAAATGGCAGCATGCAACCATCCTCCAGTCTTGTAGTCTGAGTTAGTTATTGCTGTTTGTTCCGGATGAGTTTCTAAAATCTTGCAGCCCGCTTCTCTGAAAATGCCTGCACACCTTCCATGAAGTCTGCGGCATCTACCCAACTCCGCTGCTTTGCAGTTGGCTTTGGAACTGGGTTTAACACGTTTTCCTTTACCGCCCTTAACGAAGCGCGAGATTGCATCAATATCTTCCGACATAGTTTAAGGGTCTCCGAGCCCAAGTTCTCACTGTTCGTCACATAATTCAGTATTCCGACCTCTAGTGCCCTATCTGCATCATAACTGCGAGCCGTATAGACCAAGTCCATGGTTCTGCTGGTCCCCAAGGTGCGAATCATACGACTCAAAAACGGTTCCTCGAGGGTTATCCCAAGTTTCCCAACAGGCATACCAAATTTTGCTTTTTCTGTACCAATCCTGATATCACAGGCCATTGCCAGAATAAATCCTGCGCCAAAAGCAGGGCCATTAATAGACGCCATCGTCGGTATTGGAATGCTTTCAATACTTTTCATTGCCGTTTCCATGGTCTCAAAGGCTTCATTTGCCTCTTGGGGAGACAACTTCGCAAATTCTTTGATGTCGCTTCCTGCAGTAAAATCCTGCCCCGCACCTCTTATGACCAGCACCCGTGTCTTTTTCGGAAGTTTATTCGTCCATTCCGAGATGGTGTGCCACATGTCCTTTGTCAATGCGTTGCGCTGATGGGGACGGCTAATTGTAATAATACCGACTGGACCAGCCAGTTGAAAACGCAATGTACCCATGTCATTGAAGCGTTCAACCACAACTTTCATTGTGTCTCCTCCCGTCTTGCTCAGTTGTCTCGCTCAGTTGGTGCACCAAGTCCCCTTCGTATCCACACACTTACCTTGTCAGTCATCATCAGCAAGTCACGGATTCCGCTGATGCGAAATCCGTGAACGCTTTAAAGATGCGTTAGTCACCCAGTTTCAGTTTGCAGAACCTCGACAGCACAATGATTACATTGGCCATGCGCCTTCAGGTACTCCGTATTCAGAGAAAATGTAGTCTCGTGATGTAGAGGCAAGGCTTCTAATTCTGTCCATATCCACGTTCAACAGGCGCCCGTCACGCTTCACTGCTTTTCCTGCAACAAAGACCGAGTCCACATTTCCAACGTGTGCGGAGAAGGTTACGGAACCAACGGGATCGTTCATGGGAGTCATGTTAATATCCGTAGCCCGAATCATGATGATGTCGGCTTGTTTACCCGGTGTCAAAGAACCTACTTTCCCTTCCAGCCCCAATGCTCTGGCACCGTCAACCGTTGCAAAATGCAGTATGTCCTTGGCTGTCATAGGCAGACTCTCCGGCATCTCTCCGCGTGCCAACACTGTTTCATTAATGCGAGAGCGCTCGGCCTGTGCCATAAACTTCATCTGTGCAAACATCTCGCCGCCGGTGGAAGTTACTACGTCGATTCCAATTGTGGGACGTCCCCCGTGCTTTGTGAGTTTGCCTGTGAGAGGGTAGCCGTGACCCATCATCAATTCGACTTCAGGCGTTACTGAGACCGACGCCCCAGTGTCTGCAATCATCTTATATTCTTCATCACTGATAGAGTTGACATGCACGAGATTGAGATCGGGAGCCAAGAGACCCGCATTGTACATTTTCTCAATGGAGCGGTCGGCTGAACCCCAGGAGCCAAAGCCCACGTGCATCGAGCAGATTGCATCCAATTCCCTGGCCAACTTTATATCGTGAAGGGTTGATTCCCATGATGAAAATTCCGGTCCGCGGATTGCCAGACCCATGGTCAAAAGCTGATCTTTGGATGAGAAATACTTTTCTTTTAACCGGGTCGCATCGTCAGAGTGATTCAGTGCACTTTCCCTGTGCCAGTAGTCACCGGCCCCGCGCAACGGTGTTCCGTGAGCAAACACTGCACGAATTCCCGCCTCTTGCAGCGCGCGCACCATTTCGTCTCCGTGTTCAGGCGAGTTAATCATAGACCAGTCCAAAAGCGATGTGATGCCGGCATTCAAGGCTTCCAATGCGCCGAGCAAATTCCCAATGTACACGTCCTCCGGTCGCAGTACTCCGCCCAGCCCGCCAAAATACAGGTGGTTCAGATATGTCGGGAGCGTCCAATCAGGTCCTGCGTTTCGAATGACCGCTTCCCAAACGTGCCGGTGTGTGTCCACAAACCCAGGCAAAACAATCATTTCACTAGCGTCCACTACTTCACAGTCAGATGCGTCAATGTTTGGTCCAACAGAGATGATGTTGCCGTTTTCAATCAAGACGTCTGCCGTTTCAAAATTCCCCAGAGATTCATCCATTGTCAGGACGCAGCCATTCTTAATGAGCATTCGGTTTGCCATTAGATATCCCCCTTAGATTGGTTATATAATCAGTGAATCACTGTTTCACCCTAGACCAACGATTGCTCAAATGCAGTTCCCCAGCGCGTCATACACTCTTCTGTTTCCCACACGCGCGGTTTCTGGGGGTAGTTTTCATGCCACGGCCGCGGTTCGAACATGTCTAATTCTGGAACGTAGATGTCCGCATCTGTGAACAGTTCAATCATGTTCCCATCGGGATCACGATGGTATGTCGCAATGTTATGCCCGGCTCCGTGACGGGACGGTCCCCACAGAATTCGGATACCGTTGCGCCCCAATGTATCCATTGACTGTATCAAGTGACTGTAATCTCTAAGTTCCAAAGCCATGTGATGCATTTCTTTTCTATCAGATGTCGCAAAGTTCAAGACGTGGTGGTCTCGGTTACACGTCATAAATCCAAAAAAGTCTTCAATCCAATCCGTATTTGTGAATCCAAACTGCTTATAGAACTCGACGGACTTCTTTGCGTCCTGTACCCGAAGTGACAGGTGCCCCACTTTGTTTGGTGCGACGCCGGTCTTTTTAAAGCCCTCAGCTGCCAGTTCCATCTCTCCGAAAAGCTGAACGGTGTATCCATCTATATCCTTGAACTCAACCAACTCTGAAACTCCAGGCATCGGGTCTGTCTTCACATTCCCATTCAGTCCCATTCGCTCCAGTTCTGACGCAGCCTCTGCTACTGACATTTCCGGAACCAGTTGCAGACCAAATCCGACAACACCAGACTCTGAGGACTGTTCCAAAATAATATTGTGATGGTCAATGGAAGTGCTTACATAAGCCGTCTGACTGTCTTGCTGAGTGACCGTTAAGCCCAGCACATCCGTATAGTACTCCAGCATTCTCTCCATGTTTTGTGTCTGAAAGTGAACATAACCTAAACGAAACACCTTAATCATGGTTGTTCCTCCTTCTAAAATGCTTCATAGATTTATACTTCATCTCAGTTATATTTCAAAATCCCCGGAAGATTTCGTAACTTTTCTCTTATACAAAACATCCCCTTCCCCGCCGACTTATTTAGACCACTGGCCCTCCGGGCAGACCTGCTTCAGTTCCTTTATTGAAGAGAGCCGGCGGCCAGCGGATTTCATTCCCTCTGAACTTACTGTTCTCGAAGACTATTTCGCGGCGCCAGAAACCACTTTGTTCTGTTGAACGCCCAAGTTGATTCGACCGTCACTGCTTTTGATTTCCGTTCGAATCTCATCACCGTCCTTCAAATATGCCTGCCTTTCTTTTTGAGTGCTTAAGAGACGTTGCATTCTGTCTTCACTCGGCAATGTGGCATTGGAAACGTAGACCATGTCTTCCCTGTCCATCTTAAGTGCGACGCCGCCTGGGGTACCAGTTAAAACGAGATCGCCGGGAAAGAGGTCTACAATTTCCGAGAGTTCTGAAAGAGACTCTTCAGGCTTAAACAGCAGTTGATTTGTGTTTGCGGACTGCCTCACTTCACCGTTTACAGAAAGATTCAAATCCAAATCATGAATAAGGCTCGCTTCATCCTTGCCAAACAGGTACAAGAACGGTCCTGTCGGGCAGAATGTACGATAACTCTTGCCCTTAAACCACTGACCTTCAACCAACTGAACATCTCTCGCCGAAACATCGTTCGCAATCACGATGCCAGCTACATAATCCAAAAAGTTGGTTTGCGTAATCTCTGTTGGAGACGTTAAGGGAGATTTGATAACCAAGCCTACTTCGACCTCATAATCCAGGAGTTCTACATGTCGCGGTCTGACGATGTTGTCGGTTGGACCTGACAAGGATGTGTAGGACTTAGTAAAAATGAGATTATAGGAGGGCTTGCTCGGCTCCATACCTGCTTCCTGTCGATGGTTGGAATAGTTTGCACCCTGACAAATAATTTGTGCAGGTGCCGTGACTGGACTGAGCAATTTCACTTGGCTGAGCGAAAATTTCTCAGATGTCGGAGGTTCACTCATTTCAACAACCCCGCTGGACAGTAAGTCACCTAATGTATCGTAACTTCCTTTCAGTGCGTGAACAGAGTTGTCCTCGACAAATCCAAAACGAACTTTACTTCCGTCATGAAATCTCACTAGAGTCTTTCCCAACATCAGCACTCCCTTCATTGCTTTCCTCAATTAACGCCGTCACACTTTGCAGCAATTCCGTCATGGTACGTTTAGCTCCAGCTTCGTCACCTTTACAAACTGCGTCCATAACAGCCTTATGCTGCGTCAGTGCATTGGCCCTCGGTTGTTCTTCTCTTGCTTTCAGAACCGGAATTGTTTTACGTCTGCTATACAAAAGCGCATCCCGTAAAAGTCTTATCAAGTTCAACATGAGCTCGTTGTGTGCAGCAGCAATGATACTGTCGTGAAAATCGTAGTCTGCAGTTGCCCAGTCGGATTCGTTGTCAGTCGACTGTTGAAGCTTAGCAAATGCTAATCTAATTTCGTTTCTATCCTCGTCGGTGGCATTTTTCGCCGCCATAGCTACTGCCGCAGGTTCAATCACCAACCTGATTTCTACGACCTGTAGTAAAAACCTCTGATTGAGCGATGTATCTATCGACCAGCGCAGTACATCAGTATTCCACCACTGCCAGTCAGACCTGTCACGAACCACTGTTCCAACCTTAGGTTGTGAGGCAATGAGGCCAAGCGTCGACAGTCCTTTTAGAGCCTCACGCGTTACAGTCCTGCTGACCCCTTTCATTTCACTCAGGGCTTCCACACTTGGGAGCACTTGTCCGGATTCAAGTTCACCACTTATGATTTCACGCCCAAGTTCCTGAACTAATTGGCCACTTAGTTTCAAATTTCTCATTGACAATCTCCATTCTCATGCATGGAATGTTCACCATTTATTCAATAATAATATGTTATTATTTTTAAATCAACACCTCAATTTAGAATCGTCTGAAACTATAACGAATAGACTAGCATTCTTTTTATCGTATCCTGGCCACACGTTGGTTTGGGCCAGTAGATAACTAAATGGCATTTTCAACAAAACAAAACAGCACGCGGAGTTAACCGTGCGCTGTTCTCGAGAGATTACGTAGTGGTACCCTTAACTAACGTCCCCAGACATAAGCTGAATTGGCATTCGTGCTTCGTTGCGTATATAAAGAAACAGCGGCCGAATCTCCATCTCCTCCACGGCGATTGGCGAACTGCCCGTAAGAACGGTGCGTTCTCGGGTAGAAACTGCCGCTTCCCCTGGTGCGCCAAGAATGGCCGTACCCTGGCGCAAAGCTCCGTCCCGTTGCTGCCGTGTCGTACCCGCCAATGTTGCCCTGTGTCGCGACAGTCTGCGTGGAAAAGGACTGCCCGTTGTGCCCTAGTTTCGATGGTGCTATCAAAACAGTCCCATATGAAGAAACCAGTGCCATCGGTTTCATAGAGTTTCCTTTCAGAGCAGGAGCTTGGTGGTTCACAGTAGCTCCAGTGAACTGAACCTTTGCAGTACTTGCCAGTGGATAGAGATTGCCATTGGCGTTCGATGGGTCTTCACTGATCCACTCCGCAGATGTACCGATGCCTTGGGCATAACTGGCCGTAAGCGTTGTCCTTATAGTTCGTGTCACTGTTTGACCCGATGGCGTTGCGGCAGAAAATTCGAGATTCCATTGTAACCCTGCTGCTTTCGCTATGGTTACATGAACAGTAGACCCAACTGGAATCGTCATGACACTCTGTGCAGTATTCGGAAGCTTCTCCCAAAATACATCTACTTGTTCACTTCCATTTGCGCCTTGTTCCACCGTTCCCATTTGAAGCAAGTTGTTAGATGACACACCGCCAAGTCCAACCCATTGTGCCGCGGCACCGGATTGTCCGCTTGCCACCCTGGGTACCGTCCAACTTCCAGATACCGAAGTGTAGCCGTTACCAGAGACCGGTTTTGCCACGTATCCTGCCCAATTGCTCGATGGCTGCGTGTTGGCCGGCATCCCTGCTGTTGCTGTGCCGCCTACAGATTGAGTCGAAACCGTAACGGCAGGTTGAGTCGGAGGACTCGACGGCTGCCACGAAGGTGAAGCAGAGCTCGGTACAGTTGGAGTCCCCACTTCTGACTCGCTCTCTGCAGGAGCATTTGATGTCCATCGAGAAACAGACTGCGGTGCTGCGGTAGACTGCTGCTCAGTGATAGTGAATCCGGCAGTCGTATCTCCCCCGATATAACGCTGCGTTGAAGGGAAGCTTTGATAACTTCGAAAGTCCTTGTGATATAAGGCATATCCGGCAACTGACAGCCCCAGCACGGCAGAAAGCGCAACCGCACCTGTGAGCTTTGTCTTCATGGAGCATCCCTCCTCATTGGTCCCCACATACCAAACTGATTCAATAGGGTTAGTATAGACAGCAAGTATTGAGGACTTTTGAGGAAGATGTGTAATTATTGTGATGATCCAGAACCTACGTTAAAAGAGCGTAAACTGGCTTTCGCTTATTCGTGTTTCCGGTTCTCTCTGGACGTCTTTTCGGCTGACGGCAAGATAGGCGACAAAAAAGATGATGAATACTGTGAGAATTGTAGCGACAATCCCATCACCATAGCCTAAACCGCTGCTTCCCTTGGGTTTTCCAAACCAGTCAGCAAAGGACGCACCCAGTGGACGAGTAATGACATAGGCAAACCAGAAGGAAAAGATTTCATTCCTGTTGAAGATAAAGTACCCGGCAGCGGGGACGAGAAACAACACTGCGAATACCATAGCCGAGGCAAAGTACCCTAAATGAAATGTTGTCGCCGTCATGTCCCCGGCAGCGGTCCCCATGGCAAATGTGGCCAAAACTGCAAGCCAGTAAAACACCTCACGCCGAGGCGTAAAGATACTGTGGATAGATAGTGTCCTCTCAACTCTATACCATGTGCTAAACACCGCGGCCAGAAAAATCGCGAACACGGGAGTAGACACATAGTAAGGTACACCCAACACAATATGTGTCACATCGGCCACCATCGTTCCGAAAATCGCCACCATGACGACCAAAAACCAATAGACC
Organism: Alicyclobacillus sp. SO9; assembly: GCF_016406125.1. Taxonomy (NCBI): domain Bacteria; kingdom Bacillati; phylum Bacillota; class Bacilli; order Caryophanales; family Alicyclobacillaceae; genus Alicyclobacillus; species Alicyclobacillus sp. SO9. The sequence continues at coordinate 3,551,458 of NZ_CP066339.1, forward strand.
CACGCGATATATTTGCGAACGGAAAACTGTAACACCAGCGCAACGACGAAACCAAGGGCACCAAGGCCTACTGCAAGGTATGGATTTATGTGATAAACCAAATAGTCAGATGTAGATTCACCCATTGCCGTTGTCAGTAACTTCACTATCCAAAAATACACTGTAATTCGCGGTACTTTCGACAGACCGCGGTTCACTAAATCCTTGTTGTTTGCTGCCTGCTCATTCATCGGTTCCATGTTCCCCCCAAGATTGTAGCGACCCTCGATGCCCTTGCCGATTCCAAAACGCATTCAGAAGATAGATTGGGCCCGAACAGTTGGTCCCTGCTAATGGTAGTTCAAAGTGAGTCACGTTTGCAACGTCAGCAGTCTGCCGTATGCCCGTGCTGTTTGAATCTAGGTTAAACTCGATGCGTGTGCCGAAGTACCTCTCACCATAAAATGAAACACATGTTGCATTTTCTAACTTCAAATGATAGCTTGGTACTAGGTGAATTCTCACCGAATACCGAGGTGATTGCTTGAGCAACAAGACGATATGGGTTCTGTTCTCGTACCGGGTGCCCCACGAAACGTCCACGCTGCGTGTGAGGACCTGGCGCATCCTGCGAAGAATTGGTGCACTGGCTCTGCAACAATCATTCTACGTTGTTCCCAGCACGCCTGAAACGACCCGAAAATTGCACCAACTCCGCGCTCTCATCGAAGCAGGGCAAGGTCAGGTAATATGGCTCGACGTGGAGCAATTCGCAGAACAAAGCACCGAGCAATTGACGGCACTATTTAATGAGGCGCGTCAGGCCGAATACGAAGACTTTATCGAGTCGTGCCGAAATTTTTCAAAGAGTTCTATGTCAGCTGAAACCAGGGAGTCGGAACTAAAGCGTCTTCAGAAGTGGTTTCGAAAACTGCAAGCCAGGGACTACTTTGAATGTTCCAACCAGGAACGCGCAGCGAAATGGCTTGAAAAGCTATGCAGCACCTGAAGGCAGTAGACAGGATACGAAACCCGCAGGGCAGGCATTGAGCATGATATTTGAAGGAGAGGTGCCGGTATGTTTCATTCTTACGCCTCACTGGCAAGTTTCCTTGGGGCAAGTGTAGAGTTTATTGAGGCCCTGACCATCGTCTTGGCTGTCGGCACAATCAGAGGTTGGAAAAGTGCCTTGTCAGGGGCACTGACGGCGGTCGTCATCCTCGGCGCCCTGGTTGCTATTGTGGGTACGCCATTGGTTTTGGTTGTTCAGATTCCGTGGGTTTCTCTTCTCATCGGTCTCTTTATACTGCTATTTGGGATCCGCTGGTTACGTAAGTCGATTTTACGTTACTCTGGGCTAAAAGCGTTGCATAACGAAGCTCAGAGCTATGAAAGAGAAGTTGAGCGCCAGAAGCAGGCTGTCCCGTCCACTTCAGGCATCGACAAGTTTGCCTTTGTGACCGCGTTTAGCGGTACTTTTCTGGAAGGGCTTGAGGCCGTATTTATTGTGATTACCATCGGGCTTAGTACGAACAACATGAAATATGCTGTCTGGGGTGCCGCGAGTGCTCTCATCCTGGTTGCCCTCGTCGGACTCCTGCTTCGCAGTCCGCTGACGAGAATCCCTGAAAACACCATGAAGTTCGTAGTTGGTATTATGCTCACAAGTTTTGGAGCATTTTGGGTCGGAGAGGGTTTGAAAGTAAAGTGGCCGCAACAAGACTTGTCCATCTTGTATATTGCCGCTACGTTGTTCATTCTCTCTTCAATCTTGATAACTAGATGCCGCACAAAATTAAGCACGACAGTTACTGGCCAGCAGGGCTCAATCGAGGGGTGATTGGATGAAGAAGGTCATCAGTACATTATGGGGACTTGTTGTTGACGATGCCAGGCTCGCATGGACATTGGTGGTTGCTCTCCTTATAGCTGCCGTCATGGCATACATTCTTCATTTAGCATTTATTGCAGCGGTTGTTATATGGCTCGGGCTCATCTTGTCTCTTGTGTTGTCAGTCGAACACCAATTAAAACTGCGCATGAAGTGACAGAATCTGAACTTGCGGCAACAGAAAGCAGGTGACCCGCAGGTCACCTGCCGCTCTTACGCCCTATCAAAGCTGTATCTTCCACACCCAAACTTACCCCTCGAGCGCAGAGAGTACCTTGGTCAGGTTATCAACAGCTTGCGTCTCGTCTGAACCGTCCGCCGTAATGGTGATTTCATCCCCTTGGCGCACCGAAAGCGACATTACACCGAGAATGCTTTTTGCATCGACCTGTTTGTCAGCCTTTTTAATATAAATTTGACTCGAATAATTCCCTGCTTCCCTGACAAACTCAGCCGCCGGACGTGCATGCAATCCTGTCGGATTAGAAATACGAACTGTCTTCTCAGTCATCTGTTCATACTCCCTTATCTACCGTTTTACTGCTGCTCTCAGCATGGACTTGCTTGCGCGAAGACCCATGAGCGCTGCTGCAGACACCGTCTTGCTCAATGCCTCTATGTGAAAGTATACTGCAAAACACGTCGAATTGCGTGGAAAACAGAGAATTGTGCAGGGATTAATCTGGTCTAAATTTCCGCCAGATATCCTTTGATGACGTGGTTATGGCTGCTGCTCCGTGAGACAACAACGTATTGACGTCCTCCGTTGTACGTATAAAACCACCTGCCAACACGGGCCGATTTGCCGCAACGGCCACCTCTTGTACCAGTCTCGGCATCATCCCGGGCAATACTTCAATGTAGTCCGGTTCAGAAGACTTCATCACTCTGTAACTGGTTTCTAATGAATGGGAATCAATCAGGAAAATTCTGTGAATACTCATGATGTCGTGTTTTTTAGCCGTCGCAATAACCTTAGAATGCGTAGAAATCAGACCTGCGGGTTTGATTACCTGACACAGGAACTGTGCTGCAGATTCATCATGTTGCAGACCTTGCACGAGATCGGCGTGCAATACAAGTTTTTTACCAAAATCGCGTGCTTGTCTCCGGAGATAGACCAGTTGAGCAATGTGCACGTCCAGAAATATAATATACTTAAACGACATGTCCAGCAGCATCTCAAAATCCTTGATGCTTCTTGCTGCAGGTATGACTGACTGGTCTTCAATTTTCAAAATCTTATACCCTCCTTTTTTGAGAGGTGAAAGAACATGGAAGACAGCACTTACGGAGGCTCTCGACCAATCGTTAACTCACTTCACAGTCTAGAGCTTGTTCCCAACCTATGCAGCAAATCGCAGGTTCATACTGTTGTTATTGTGGCAGGCCTCACGGTGTGTCACTAGCAAGGCTCTGACCAAGGGATTTTAGGCCGTTGAATAGACTGGACAGTGCCAAACGAATATCGGGATCCTTGAGAACTTTGAGCAAATCCAACATTCCGTGAATCTGAATAGAAGAATTTTCATCGCCCATACCTTTCATCAGCGCATTCATATGCTTTACTACACGGGGCAACTGCGTAATATCCAACTCCCCTGCAGTCTCTTTAATAACGGGCCCCAATGCTAACAACTTAAACGCCTGGGGAGTCGTCGCCTTTTCAATTCCCTCGTCCACGAGGTCTTCAAAATCATTGACAAAGTATCCGATAGTACTTAAAAATCCATTTTTATCAAGTTCTTCCACAATGTTGAGCAGTCTCTCTAGGGACTTTTCTTTACCTGCCGCGACTTCGAGAAGCCGTTCCAACGGATCTGCGCCCGAGTGGTTGTCAGTCTGCACTTCATCATAACTGTGAGTCATTACAAATTCCTCCTCTTCCAGTCTTAGCTAACACAACATTCTTACTCTCAAAACTAATGCAACACGCTCTAGTCGATTGGCCGTGATGGTCTCAAAAGCAAAGTCATTCGTCGTCGGATACGACCTCTGTTGCCACACTGATGTCATAGTTTAAATCTGCTGCATGCTTCTGTGTCTCATTCTCGGACCAATTCAACACTTTTGCCATGTAGTTAATGACTGGAACTTTCCATTTCTGAACCCAATCGATGTGAAAGAACATCGCGCCGGTTCTGCGGATAAAGAAGTCGGAAGGAGTCATCACCATTTCGTTGTCCAAGCCATACACAAGCGCCCCATAAACTTCCAACGACAATCCAGACGCTTGCGCTTCTAACTGGTTCGCCTTCAAAATATCATACACGGTAATGACGTTCGTACCATACCTGTTGACAAGCCTTTCAGCTTCCTCCCGAGACAGGCCCAGGGAGACGCCTTCTTCGATTTGCTTCTCGAGAAATCCCCGCATGTTATGAGAACCACCAAATTTGCCGCCAGACAGCTCAATCTTGTCCGTAAAGCAGTCCGCAAACTCCCTGCCGGTTTCGTTTCTCAGCTCATCTGAGACAAGAGAAACCACCTTGTCTGCCATCTTGCGGTATCCAGTCAGCTTTCCTCCTGCAATTGTAATGAGTCCGCTGTTTGATACGAAAACTTCATCTTTGCGGGATATCTCCGAAGGCGCCTTACCGTCTTCGTGAATCAAAGGTCTGACGCCCGCCCAAAATGACTCTATGTCTTCAGACGTAAGTTGTACTGACGGGAACATGCTGTTGACACAGTCGACCAAGTAGTCCCTGTCCTGCTTTGTGACTCGCAGTAACTTGGGATCGCCTTGATAATTCGTGTCTGTTGTCCCGACGTACACTTTTCCTTCCCTTGGAATTGCGAAAACCATTCTTCCGTCAGGCACATCAAAGTACACAGGGTTTTGCAGAGGAAAACGGGATTGGTCAACGACCACATGTACACCCTTGGTCAAGTGCAGCGATTTACCTTGTTTTGATTTATCCATGGTCCGCAGGTCATCAACCCAAGGACCTGCTGCATTAATGACTTTGCTTGCCTTAATCACGTAAGATGTACCGGTCACGACATCGGACACCTCTACTCCGATTACTTTCCCGTGCTCATACACCAACTGAGTGACACGTGTATAATTTAAAGCCAACGCTCCACGATGGACCGCTTCCTTCATAATTTCCAGTGTAAGACGTGCATCATCCGTTCTGTATTCCACATATTTGCCCGCGCCTTTCAGGTCCTCTGCGCGCAGTAAAGGTTCTATGGCCCTTGCTTCCTGCTTCGACAGCATGGTACGGCGCTCTGTTTCTCTCACTTTGGCGAGACGGTCGTACATGTAAAGACCAATAGAACTCATAAACATACCAAATGTCCCTTTTTTTACGATAGGTAAAATCATCCACAAGGGTGTCGTTACATGCGGGGCATTTTCGTAAACAATCGCGCGCTCCTGCCCTACTTCAGCAACTAACTCCACTTCAAATTGCTTGAGGTATCGGAGGCCGCCGTGAACAAGCTTCGTTGACCTGCTCGACGTCCCCGCTGCAAAATCCTGCATCTCTACCAACCCGGATTTCATACCGCGACTCTGTGCATCGAGCAAAATGCCTGCTCCGGTGACACCTCCGCCGACAACCAGAACATCCAAGTCAGCAGACTGCATTTCAGAAATGACATTATTTCTCTCTAAATAGGTGAATTTCTGTCCCATATTCATCGCTCTCCTAACATAAAAACCACAAAACGGCCCCTTCCAGGCCATCTTGTGGTTTCTCCTATACTCAACACACGACAGTTTTAACTTTTCAAGAAAGACATACTGCTATACATCTCAAACCAGGGTGTACAACACACACAAATTTGTGCTATCTATATTTTACTTGAAAACGCGCGTCGCTTCTACAGCTTTTTGCCAACCCGAGTATAACTTATTGCGAACTTCTTCGTCCATCTTACTCTCGAATGTCACATCGATTGACCAATTATTCGAAATTTCGTCTCTGCTCTTCCAAAAGTCCACAGCCAGACCCGCTAAGTAAGCGGCACCTAGTGCTGTTGTTTCAAGCACCTGAGGCCTCTCAACAGGTACACCGAGCACATCGGATTGGAATTGCATCATAAAGTTATTCGCTGCCGCTCCCCCGTCGACTCTCAATTTCTTCAGCGGCAACGCGGAGTCAGCCTCCATCGCACCCAAGACGTCCTTCGTCTGATAAGCCAATGACTCAAGAGTTGCGCGTACAAAGTGTTCCTTTTCCGTGCCGCGGGTTAATCCAAAAATGGCTCCGCGAGCTTCACTGTCCCAATACGGCGTTCCAAGCCCCACAAATGCCGGAACCATATAGACACCGTCTGTAGACTCCACTTTTTCAGCATAGCTTTCACTTTCACTTGCGCTTTTTAACATTCGAAGTCCGTCTCGTAACCACTGTATTGCCGATCCCGCTACAAAAATCGACCCCTCAAGAGCGTACTCAACTTTTCCGTCTATTCCCCACGCTATCGTCGTGAGCAGTCCATTTTCAGACCGTACCGCTTCTTCGCCTGTGTTCATCAGCATAAAGCAGCCCGTGCCATAGGTGTTCTTTGCCAGTCCTGGCTCAAAGCATGCTTGACCGAAGAGAGAGGCCTGCTGGTCGCCTGCAATGCCGGCAATCGGTATTTCCGCACCCAAGAACACCGCAGCGTCCGTAGTTCCGTACACTTCAGAGGAGGAACGAACTTCAGGCAACATCGATTTGGGTACCGTGAGGTGCTTGAGCAACTCATCGTCCCACTTCAAGTCATAAATGTTGTACATCAGTGTGCGTGATGCGTTCGTGTAATCTGTAATATGAACTTTGCCGCCCGTCATTTTCCAGACAAGCCACGTGTCAATGGTGCCGAACAGCAATTCACCCTTCTCCGCTTTTTCCCGCGCACCATCTACGTTGTCCAAAATCCACTTCACTTTTGTACCGGAAAAGTATGCGTCAATTAACAGTCCGGTCTTCATTCGAAACGTATCATTGAGCCCCTGATTTCTCAGTTCATCGCAAATCCCGGCCGTTTGCCGTGATTGCCAAACAATAGCATTGTAAATCGGCTGCCCAGTTTTCTTATCCCACACGACTGCTGTTTCCCGCTGGTTTGTTATACCAATCGCAGCAATGTCTTCGACGGACACTTGTTGGGTTGCCAAAACCTCAGAGACGACCCCCTGCACAGATCCCCATATTTCCATTGCGTCATGCTCTACCCAGCCAGCTTGTGGGAAAATTTGCCGGAATTCACGCTGAGCAACACCTTTTATGGAACCGTCTTTGCCAAAGAGAATGGCTCTTGAACTCGTGGTACCTTGGTCAACTGCAAGCACATAATTTGCCATTGGTACATCTCCTCCTCAGTTCCTTCAACATAGCGGCTAACATTGTCTTACCCAAAACACGCAGAGACTAGGACTTTTGCAACTGGTCTAAGGTTTTTCCAATAAAGAACTTATAGATAAACGGAGCAATTCCTCCGCCGACTAGCGGACCTATGATAGGAACCCACCAGTATCCTCCGGGGCCAGGAAACGCATTGCTGCCCCATCCTGCCAGCCAAGTAAAGAGTCGAGGACCGAAATCCCTCGCCGGGTTAATCGCGTATCCTGCATCGACCCCAAAGGACATACCGATTGCAGCAACAGCCATACCAACCATGAATGGAGCCATGTTGGACTTTACTCCGGTATTTCTCGAATCTCCTATTGCCAGGACAAATAAAACCAGGAAGAACGTGCCGATGACCTGATCAAGAAAAGGTCCAAACATATTTCCGTGAAAGTACTGAGCAGGGAATGTGGCGAAAATACTAAATGTTGTCAGTCCACCGGAAGCCCCGCGGCTTGCCACATGATGTGCCGCATTCCATGCATTAATGGCTTTGTAGTAGTCTACGTAAACAATCGCAGCCCCGAGAAATGCTCCAACAACCTGGCTAATCCAGTAAGGCACAACTTTTTTCCAAGGAAGGTCTCCTTTGATTGCCATAGCGAATGTCACCGCAGGGTTGATATGTGCGCCTGTCACGCCCCCAGCTACATAGATGGCCAGCGTAACAGCCAATGCCCAACCCCAGGGTAATTAATAACCAACCCCCGGCTCCCTGAAAAATAACCTGTGTTCTTCCGGACTCCGTCAGACCTGCGACCGCAACAGCCACAACGCCGTCGCCAAAAGCCATTAGGGCAAAAGTACCAATGAACTCTGCAAGCAACTCTCCCCATAACGTCTTTCTCACATCAAAACACTCCTCTCGCTCTATTCCAGCTACATTCCTATTTAATTCCATATTTCTACTTGATGGCGGTTTAACTACTGCATCGCGAATTACACCTTGGCTGCACCAACCCCTTTTCCAAACTGCGTCATTGCTCCAATGTCTTTCCCGCGTCTTGATTCAAGTTAACTCCGGATGAATGAGTACACTAGGAATCAAAAAAGACCACTTACCTTGACGGGAAAAAGTCAAGGCATACTAGTGGTCTTCTCAAAATCTCTATTAGTTATTAACTTGTAAACAGACTTTTGACGATACGCGTTCGACGCAGGAAAGCGTATTCAACAGCTTGTGTGGATTATACGAAACACTAATTCATATTGTCAAGAGTGAGACAATATGCGTAGCAAAGAACAAACACACTCTCTAAGTCTCTCCTTTGCATCACATCTTGATTTATCAGAGAAGTACGTGTACTGTAAAAGTATGATTGGCTCACCTCACAAGTTGATATCCGGTAGAGATTAAGAGAACCGCAGGTTTCCCTTTTCAACAGGGACTGCGGTTTTATGGTTTCTGACAGGAAAACCCTTTCATGAGGGAGCATGAGCCGCAGAACAGAATCCGGAGGTGGAGGAAATGAAAAAGGTCATTGATGACGCAGCCAACTATGTCAATCAAATGATTGACGGGTTGGTCAATGCAGAGCCCAGCCTTAAGAGACTGCCCGGAACTCAAGTCGTCGTGCGCGCTGCAAGTGAAGAAAAAGTAGCTTTGGTCAGCGGCGGTGGAAGCGGGCATGAACCGGCCCATGCAGGTTTTGTGGGATACGGAATGTTGGACGCGGCCGTTTCTGGCGAAGTGTTTACCTCTCCTACACCAAATCAAGTGCTGGATGCCATCAAGGCAGTCGACACAGGCAAAGGCGTACTTCTTGTTATCAAGAACTATACGGGAGACGTCATGAACTTTGAGATGGCAGCTGAACTGGCCTCAGCAGAGGGCATTGAAGTGGAGCAAGTGATTGTCAATGACGACGTTGCAGTCGAAGACAGCACATTCACGGTTGGTCGGCGCGGCATTGCTGGTACGGTTTTTGTCCATAAAATTGCAGGGGCCGCGGCAGAGGCAGGCCGCAACCTCCAGCAAGTGAAATCTATCGCACAACGTGTGATTGACAATGTTCATAGCATGGGCGTAGCTCTATCCCCCTGTACTGTACCCTCAAGCGGCCAACCAAGCTTTGAACTTGGGGAAGATGAAATTGAAATTGGCATCGGTATCCATGGGGAGCCTGGAGTCAAGCGAATGGAATGGGTCAGTGCTGCAAAAATCGTAGAAATGCTCATTGCAAAAATCTTTGCAAACACCCCTGCCAAACCCGGGGACAATGTTGCAGTACTGATAAACGGACTGGGCGCGACTCCCTTAAGCGAACTGTATATAGCAAACGTCTCCGTTCAAAAAATGCTGCAAGAGAAAGGGTTAGTCGTTCACAGAACCCTCATTGGGGAATACATGACTTCGCTAGAGATGGCTGGATTCTCAATATCAGTTCTAAAACTTGATGATGAAATGAGCGACTTTCTTGATGCCGTAACCACAGCTCCCGCGTGGTGAATGGAGGGGATTCTACTTGACCGAATTTGATGTTAGCGCCTTTTCTCAATTCATCGACACCTACTCGCAGAAGCTCAGTGAATTTGCAGACATTTTGAACGACCTCGACAACCGGATTGGGGACGGCGATCACGGTTCCAATATGTCACGCGGATTCAAGGCCGCCGCGCATAAACTTCAGGAATCACCAGCACTCGACCCGGCGTCTGCCTCACAAACCGTTGCCATGAGCTTGTTAAGCACAGTTGGCGGAGCGTCCGGACCCCTCTATGGTACGGTTTTCATGAAGCTAGCAGCGGCGTGGAAAGGCTGTGCTGTCATTGACCCAACCTTAATGGGGAACGGGTTTCAAGCTGCACTGGACGGGCTGGCTGCAAGAGGAAAAGCTTCTCTCGGTGATAAAACGATGGTGGACGTGTGGACGCCCGCGGTAGCAGAGATGTTAAAAGATAATGGCGCCATTGATTACGAGAGGACTTGCCTCGTCGCAAAAGAATCAGCGCTTGCTACCAAAGGGATAATCGCGAAAAGAGGGCGGGCATCCTACTTGGGAGAACGCAGTATCGGTACCTGCGATCCAGGCAGTATCTCAAGTGCCATGTTGTTCGAAGCCCTCGCAAGTATATTGATAGAAGGAATGGATCCTATCCTATGGCGAACCTTAGCATTATAATCGTATCCCACAGCGCTGACTTGGGGACCGGACTTGTAGCACTGTTGCAACAAATGACTCATGATGAAGTCCATATTGCAAGCGCCTCTGGTCTCCAAGACCGACTCGGCACCGACGCTACTCTTATTTACGATGCCCTGCTCCAGTGCCCCGATGAAGGAGACATCCTCCTGCTGTTCGATTTGGGCAGCGCTCTCCTGAGTTGCGAAATGGCCATTGAGATGCTGCCGGCAGAGTTCCAGGACCGGGTCTCCATTGTCGACGCTCCACTTGTCGAAGGAGCCGTAGCAACTGCCGTTGCAGCCAGTATGGGTGAAGACAAGGATACAGCTTTGAGGCAGGCTCAAGAAGCCCGCGACATGAGAAAGATACCTTAAACGAAGAGAGAGCCCTGGTACCGAATAACTTCGGTTCCAGGGCTCAACTCGACGGCATCTATGAACTCTTTAGAACATAGCGCGACTTCTCTCAAGTCAGTCACTATGAATGTCTATTGTCACTGCAGAATCACATTGGGCCCGTCAAATTGGAATCCATGGTGCTTCAACTCATCATACTGTTGACTTCGAAGCGCTGCAGGTTCTGTTTCTAAGAAACCGTCATGACCAACGACACGCCACCAATCATGTACGTCTTCACGCAATTCCATTAAACACTCAGCAATTTCGCGAGGATTACAGCCATTATTCAGGTACATTTCGTAGGCTTGATAGCCGTTGTTCAGATACGTCGCCACTTCATCGTAGGTACAGAGTTCCGCACGACCTCTTTCCACATTCCGTTTGCAGACAACCCGAATTGCCTGATTAAACAGGGTAACTCTAGAAGACACTGCAGCCGTTGTCATACGCGTATCTTCCCCCTTAAAGGTATAGTCCCAGCCGGTTCAATACGTTCAGTTGGGTGTCCGTTTCTCGCAGACACGTTGATTTTAGCACCTGACACCGAAAATAAAATGACCGTTCGAGACTATCTGTGTACCTCCTCGTACGCATGAGAGACGGACCACTCCGAGTGTCTTCATGGAAAGGAGGTCCTGCCGTCTTAACCGGTAGTTGTGTACCGTTCCTCACGGATTTTCTATTGAAGGATTTTTATTTGATGAAGAGAAGTGTAAAAGTGTACATGAGAAAGGCGTACAGGCGAGCGCGACTGTCACGGCCTATCTGTGTCATGTGAAATCTTGTTGGGAGAGGAGAAGGCTGTAGTATGATGATTAACTGGGCACAAATATCTGGACACTTCGCACTCTCAATCGGTGCGGCCATTGTAATTTTAGTCATCGCTTTAATTGTGAACGCCATTGTAAAGAGAATCATTGCCGGCGCGGTTAAACACAGTCACAAACTAAACCAAGCGAGCTCGCAAAGAATTCGCACGATACAGACAATCCTGACAAGTATCGTTTCATATGTAATTTTATTCATTGCCGTGACAGCAATTCTTCGGAAGTTTGGAGTTCCTACTTCCGCAATTTTAACGAGTGCAGGGGTAGCTGGCCTTGCGATTGGGTTTGGTGCGCAAGGTCTCGTCAGCGATGTTGTCACAGGCTTCTTTATTCTCCTAGAAGGACAAGTGGACATTGAGGAATATGTGACGGTTGCGGGATACTCTGGAATTGTAGAAGAATTTACCCTTCGCCTCATGAAGATCCGCGGTTTCAACGGAGACCTGCACTATGTACCGAATCGGCAAGTCAGTTCTCTGACAAACCATTCTCGCGGAAACATGCAGGCCCTTGTTGACCTGAGCATATCGTACGAATCCAATATTGATGACGCAATTAACGTGTTGCAACGAAAGTGCGATGAGATTGCGGCAGCCACACCAGACATTATTGAAGGTCCTAACGTAGTCGGTGTGCAAAATCTAGGATCATCAGACATAACGCTGCGCATTATAGCCAAGACAGTCAACCTGCAGCAATGGGCAGTAGAAAGAATCCTGCGCAAAGCCCTAAAGGAAGCACTAGACGAAGCCGCAATTGAAATCCCGTATCCTCATACAACTATCATCCAAAAGCAGTCTTCAGGTAGATAGGCAGACCGATTTGGAGTTGCAATGCATCCGACGAGGTCGAGTGTTTGTTCAACGCTTTCGGTGGAACATCTGTCTCCATACCGAGCCGTCATTCGCAGAAGACCGACTATGGTTATGATGCCATTCGGACTTTAAGTGTTCAATTTTTTGAGTAATTTCGTTCGGGCTCAAATCTTCAGTTGGCTGATACACCAGTGAGAACTTTGGTTTTCTCGCATGACAGTACGGACACGAGGAGGTCAATTCATAAGTGGCTGTATCTCCGCCACACGATTCACAAAAATAGTAACAAATCATAGACTAGCACCCCAACAATCTTGGTTTTATGTTGCACACAAAGGAACACAACTATCGAACAGTACTAAGGAACACGACTATCGAATACTACTATCGAATACTACTATCGAATACCATTGAAGACATAATGTATCGAAGTACTCAAATTCACTTCAATCGAACAGTCTGTTTAGGCTGTCAGATGGGTCTATACCGTATTCTTCCTGAAGCCGCTGTCGCAACACTTGGTACTGCTTTGTTGCTGAAGGGATGTCATCGATAAGCATATAAGCATGAATTAGTTTTTCAAAAAGCTCTTCATTTAAAGGAACGACACTAAGAATGCCCTGCAACATCTGAATGGCTGCGGGAATGTCACCTTCTTCTACAAAGGTCTCGTAAAGCAGAATGGAGAACGAAACACATCTTATCTCAAGCTCATGTCTGGTTGGTTCTGCCCAGGACCAACCAGTTCGCTCGAGATACCCTCCCTTGTACAGGTTGAGAAGCTTCTTCGAAACTTCCATGCGACGATTTTTATCGACTGTCTCTAGCATTAACTGGTCAGTTTCGTAGTAGTCACACTCGATACCATCAATGTCCATCCAGTACATTCCGTTTTCATGATGAACCAAAGCATCATATCCGGCATCGTGGAGGTTCTTCCTCAGATAATACAATGTGGTATGAAAATGAGTGACCGCTCTGTCCCCGTCTAAATGACTCCAGACACTGTCTAAAATGGCTTGACGGCTTACCGCCTGCCCGCGGCAATGAACCAAAAAGGCAAACAATTCTTGAGCTTTAGACGTACGCCATCTAAAGTTTCTAGCAGCATTCGTATCGTTCAATACTTTGAATCCGCCCAAACAGATGACTTTGATGCGCTCTGTCTTCGCGTGACTTTTCTGACCGATTGTAATCCTGCCTACGGTTTTTTGAAGCCGTTCTCGTCTCACAGGCTTCAGCAAATAGTCGAGCGCATTGAGTTCAAAAGCTTCAATCGCATACTGGTCATAAGCCGTGACAAAGACAATCTGGGCTCCGGGAACCAGGCTGAAAACGTGATCGGCTAATGCAAGTCCGTCTGTCTCAGGCATTTCAATATCCAGAAAGAACACATCCGCCTCTATCGATGGGATTGCTGCAATCAGGTCTGCCGGATAGACAAATGTACCAACGACCTCTACAACACTCGTCGCATGCAGCAAATTCACGAGCTTCTGAACGGCCAGTGGCTCGTCATCAACGACTATCGCGCGTATCATCTGTGCAACCTCCGCGGTAACATGACGACAACCCTGGTGCCCTCTCCCGGAGCACTTGTTATGGACAGTCCCCTGCCAAATAGTTTTTTTAGGCGTTGGTCTACATTTTTCAATCCGACGCCCCCACCCTTGCCGTCTCGCAAGATTTCATCAACCTTGACTTGACTCATGCCTACCCCATTATCCACCACTTCCATAATGGTAGCCGACGCCTCGCCAGTAACGGTGATTTTCACTTGGCAACCCTCCCGCCGGGACCGTAATCCGTGCTTGACCGCATTTTCTACCAGCGGCTGCAGAATCAACGGAGGAATCCATACGTCCAAGCCGCTTGCCACATCATAGGTGACTTGGAGACGTTCACCAAAGCGTGCCGTTTCTATATTGATATAAGCATAAATGTACTCCAGCTCTTGCCGCAGCGGTACCAGCTTGTCCAAATTACTGAAATCAAAGCGGCTTCGCAGGTACAGGGATAGCTCGTCGGTCACGTGCTCTGCTTTAAGGGGATCACTTTCACACAGTGCAGATATGGTGTTCAGAGCGTTGTACAGAAAGTGAGGTTTGATTTGAGCCTGCAAAAAGGCAATTTCATTTCTGACAACAGCCTGTGACAATTCCTTCATTGTTAACAAAGTCGTCACCCGTGCCCGAATTTCTTTTGCCTCAAATGGCTTTGCGATAAAATCGTTGCCTCCCATCGAAAGTGCGTATTCAATATCCTCTGGTGTGTTGCGCACTGTCAAGAAGAGCACGGGGAGCTCAATTAAGGAGTGTGTTTGCCGAATCAAACGACACACCTCATAGCCGGATATATCTGGTAAAGTAACATCCAGCAGAATGAGATCTGGCTTCTGACGTTCAATGCTGGCCAACGCTGCCCTTCCGGACTGAACACTCCTAACGTAATAGTCGTCCCCCTCGAATAGGCTGGACAACACCCGCAGATTCACAAATTCATCGTCTACAGCTAAAATCGTTGGCCGTCCTCGCACCTCTTCATCATCTGGAGAACTTGCCGCAGATACCTCAGCAGCAGTCGTTAGCCGTTGAGTCTGCGATTTCTGTACTGTCATAGTCGCCGCGCCTTCCACGTTTTCAATATAGCTTTCTCTTCCTACGGCCGGAAGTTCAAAGACAAATCGACTGCCCTTGTTTGTTTCTGTCCAATCCAGGTATAACTCTCCGCCCATAATCCGGATTAGTTCGCGGGCAATCACCAGTCCTAAACCAATGCCTGAGTCATGCGTGTTCTTGCCCTCTTCCGACGACTCATAAGGAGTGAATAATGTACTCTGTCTGTCCTCCGAAATTCCCGTCCCTGTATCTTCGACTGAAATGCAGACATGCCCGTCTTGCCTCTTGGCCGTTAATAGAATGAAGCCTTCCTCCGTGTGTTTAATACTGTTCTGTACCATGTTAAACAGTACCTGGAGCAGGCGGCTTTCGTCTGCCCTGACGAGCTCCGCACCCGGATAGATTTTGTGTGTCAATTTTAATTTTTGCTCCTTAATCAAATAGGAAAACAAGTCTGTCGTCAAAGCAAAGCAAGATCGGATATCGACATCGCTAAAGTTGACCTGAAGTCGACCCTCCCGAATTCTTGCCAAGTCCATGATGTCATTAACAGTCCCGGACATCCGTCTGGCTGTAACCTGTACAAGTTGAAGTTGCTGTGTGTGAAATCCTTCTGTTCTGGAGCCTGCATTCATCTTTTCAACCAACGATTGAATAATGTTGATAATGACATGAAGCGGTGTTTTTAGTTCATGCGCGGTTTGTACAAGAAAGCTGTCTTTCAAACGGTCTGACTCTCTCAATTTCTCAGTAAGGGATTCCATCCGAGAAAAGGCATGGTAATAGCGCACAACCAGCAAACCGGAGATGAGTCCGACTAAAAAGAGTCGAGTAAGATTCGTAATCAAATTGTTATTCAAAACTGCATCTACATACAGAGCGTTGTTTACAACAATGACAACCAGACTCAGTGAAGCAAGCATATACAGTTGTATTTCATTCTTCTCAAAGCGTCCGTAACGTTCTCTGACATAGGCCACAAGTAAAGTTATGAAAATCACGGCGTTTATTAGAGAACCGAATCCCATAAGAGAATGAATAAAGACGCCCTTGGCAATCATCCGCATAGGTAGGGCCATTGTTGCGAACCCATACCCCAAAAAGACCATTTCAAAGGCAGTAAATACATGTCGATATTTGGAAGGGTGCAAAACATACAAGATATATTGAAGTATGAGTAACACCACCAGAACAGGTAGAACAATTTTTAATTTCCAATAGGTCTCATAGGGCATAAGCGGGAAAACTTTAAAAATAATTTGGGCCCCTTCGAACGGTACTTCTACCGAAAAAATGAGAAAAAAGGCTCCCATAAGAAGTAAATCGTAGTATCTTTTATACCTCTGTTTCCACAGAATAAGGAATAGGGAAAGGTAATAGACCCCAAACAACCCAATGATGGACGATGCTGCGAAATCCATTCCATTATTAAAGAAAGTCAGTCTCTGAATCTGTTGACTGGTACCAAGAACAATCGGACTCACGATACCAGTTCTGTAGAAGTCGAAATTCGCCGTCTGGATAACTATGTTAATTTCTCTGTGATGAGGATGAAAATATACAACTTGCGGTTTATCACCTGGAGTATATAAAGCCGGTGAGACTGCGGGAATTCCGGACTGTAGTACTAAAGACCCATTTACATATATTTTTCTGGAACTTTCAATGTTTCTAATCAGGAGTCCCATCTGAGTGTCTTTTGAATTTACATGTATCGTTAAATGATAAGTTTCATATCCCCATGAATTGTTTCCCCTAAGCACCTGGCCGTTTGAATTTTGCGCAGGAATTTGTACAAATGAAGACTGCACTTTGCGGGAACCAATCTCTGAAGGATTGAGTAAGTGCGACGGGTAGTATGCCCACTGGCCCTGGAGCAGCAAAACTCCCTTTTTAGAGAAATTCCAAGTGGACGCGTCCATCACACCTTTGCGTGCAACGGGCATCACGTGTCTTGGTTGGTGGTTTACGTAAAACATGAAACCGAAGACAATGAAAAGTAAAGCAAGTACATGCAGAAATCGGTCTCTGACAAGCGTCTGAATCTTCTTCATGTCGGTTGAATTCCAATCACTATGAGAATGGTTTGGAAGTGATGACGAAGTTAACTATATCTTTTTCACAGAGTCACTTTATGAACGAGGTCGGACTTCAGACTTATGAAATCATTCCATATCACAGAACCTGCAGATGATTTCATCTCTCATTATACCTAATTACCCTATGAAATTTGAACGGGCCCCTTCAAAAGAGACCCATCAAATCTTTAGTATTCACTCGGTTCATTCACAATGACTACCCAAATGACTCTCTTCTCTATGTTTTTTCCGCTGCCACCAGAGCAAGATTCCGCCGGTCAAGATGCTTAGCAATCCGCCCATTCCCCAGGGACGAGCCCCGAAACCTGTCACGGGTTTTGTCGCTTCAGGAACCGCAACCGCTTTGGACTGTGGCTGCATGACCACAAATGCCGGGTCCGTTGTAAACGTCATGACCGCCTTTCCCTGCGTCACCACAGCACTCACCGGAACAAGCTTTCCGTTCAAAATCTTGTACACAGTCGACTGTGGCGTAATCCCCGAATTCAGTATGGTGAATGTCATCGGTTTAGACGGAGCATCAGCCTGTGCATCAAAGTTCACCCCATATGCCGTGATAAACTTTTGATGGTTGGGAATCAGACCACCCGGTATGCTGCCACTGGTGACATCCATTTGCAGCGGATTCGCAAAAGTTCCCCCAGCTACCACCAAAGTGGCCTTTGTGCTGCCGCTGTTCGTAGTCAAAACTCCACCGTGGTTACCTACCACTTGTATGGTATCCACAGTGGGAAGAATCCCTGCCGGAGCTGCCGGAATGACGTACAAACTCATTTTTTCTGTAGCTGTGTTTCCTTCTTTATCGGTCACTTGTACAGTAAAATCATAACTACCATTTGTCAGCGGCTTTCCAACCAGATGTCCATTCGATTCAAGTGTCAGCCCCTTCGGCAAAGATCCGCTGGTAACGGCAAACGTGTAGGGAGACAATCCTCCCGTAGCCTGTATAACTTGACTGTATTCAGCCCCCTGCAGGACACTGGAAAGCGAAGGACCTGTGGATACGGATAGGGCACCTATCGTTCCAACCGTATCGGTCGTAGACTGGGCGCTCTGCCCGCCTGCATTGACCGCTGCCACCGTCACTTTGTAACTCGTACCGGCTTGCTCTCCGCTGACGTCATAACTTGTTCCAGTGACTGGACTCGAGTTCACCTTCGTCCCATTCACGTATACGTTATAACTTGCGGCTCCACTGGCAGCACTCCACGACTCCGTCCAACCGCTCTCTGTGACATTGCTGTGATAAATACCGGTTGGAGCACCAGGGACACTAGGCGTACTGCTAAGAGTCGTCACACGGTCCGCCGTGGACTGGGGACTTACCCAGGCTCCGTTCACTGCCTCTATCGTAACTCTGTACATCGTATCTGGTTTCTGACCACTCACGTCATAACTTGTCCCGGTGACCGGACTCGAGTTCACCTTCGTTCCATTCACGTATACGTTATAACTTGTGGCTCCACTGACAGCACTCCACGACTCTGTCCAACCGCTTTGCGTAATACTGCTATGGGTGGGCTGCGCCGGTACGCTCGGTAGAATGGCACTTGTTTCTTGATAAATTTTGTTTTGGTTCTGATCAGTTACGAATAGATTATTCGCACTGTCAACAGCAATCGCTGTCGGTTTTACAAATGGCCCGCTAGAAATGTCCCACTGGCTGCTCCCGTGTTTTAGGGCAAATATGTATTTGTCAGCTGCTACAAATACATCACCCTTATTGTCTACCGCAACGCCTGCCGCCCAGTTCACCGTTGTATCGTTTGGAAGGGGTGTCCAAGTAGTGCTTCCGCTCTTGAGTTCCAAGACAGAACCAAGTCCAGTACCCTGATTGGTAACGAACAAATCACCAGCAGTGTCAACTGCAATTTTAAACGGGGAATAGAATGCTCCACCATTTGGAAGTGTGACCCATGTTGAAGTGCCGCTCTTACGTTCCATAACTCGGCTATTATTGTAGTTCGTCACAAACAAGTCGCCCGTACTATCTACAGCAATGCCGGTGGGTGAACTAAAGGTGCCTCCATCTGTGATGTTAATCCACTTTGTGCTTCCGCTCTTTCTCTCCAGTATTGTGTTGTCGCTCTGCTGTGTTATAAAGACATCACCGGCGCTGTCTATCGCCATTCCGGCCGGACTTGTAACAACTCCATTAGGGATGGTTGTCCACGTCGTACTTCCGCTTTTCCTCTCAAGTATCTTACCATTGTAGAAATTGGCTACAAATAAATCCCCAGTACTGTCCTCGGCAATCCCCCACGGTACATCAAACGATCCGCCGTTGGTGATATTCACCCAACTCCCTGTGGTCGCTGCCAAGACATGAGTATTTTGCATTTGCATTAGAGATAGCGGTGTCACAACGATGAAGGCAGTCAGTGACTTTCTCAAACGTTTCCGTTTTGACGGTATCTCTCTTCGTTTACCCTGGCGTTTTCCCACGAACATCAATTCTCCTCCCCCACGTACCCGATGATCTAACTATGTGAAGACCTCGCCATCATTTCTCGATAACAGTGAAATCTATCGACTAGCGTAGACTTGATTCCAATATACACAATGGCCTCTAAACAAATTCTAAACAAAGAGGTCTCATCAACAGATATGCTGACCACGGGAGGAAAAGCAGAAAGTAAAGTAGGCGTTCACATCACCCTGCAGTGCTACAGTCGAGTCCTGAGATTCGGTCAAAGGGTCTGTTGTGGACAGGCCTTCTTGTAAACTAACATCCGTTACCTTCCCAGATTTGGAGGGTCCCCAAAAGTCCAGGACGAAAAAAGTATATTTCTTTGAATCTGGGGACTTGCCTCTTCCGCTGCTATCGACACTGATTGGGGTATACGGCAGCCATGAAGGCAGCCTGTAGTGAAACGCGGCCTTTTTCAGTGTAGGGGAGAGGCCATATTTCACGTTGGGGATACGGCGATACGCGCCTGTTCTGCAGCTCGTTCGCAACACGAAAAAACAAATAATGGACCAGAGAGTTCTGATCCATAGTACATCTTAATATGAAGAACACATGACCCAACTTGGAAAAGTGGGTCTCTTTGCATGCAGATTGGTCTGTTACTTTTGTTTCACCATGCCTTTGAATCCAATAAATTTCTTCTTATCTTCGTCCCACAGCCGAAAACGCAGGGAACGAAAGCTTGAGAATAAACCAACAGTGGAAACCTCCCGCAGATAGGCAGTCTGGTCATAGATGTGCTGCAGGTTATAATTCGGTATTCTGGGACCAAGGTGGTGAATGTGATGAAAGCCGATATTCCCAGTCATCCATTGCAAGACTTTAGGCAATTTGTAATAGGAACTGCCTTCAAGGGCTGCCGTAACATAGTCCCACTTGTCAGCCTTTTCGAAGTAACTGTCTTCAAATTGATGTTGTACGTAAAACAGCCAAATCCCTGCCATCCCTGACAGATAAAGTATTGGCCCTTCAACGAACAGTAGTCTTTCCCATCCCAGTGTATAACCGCCGAGAGTCACCATCGCCAGGAGAATTACTGTAGTGAGGTGCGTATTGAACCGTTCTTTTCGTCCTGCCCCTTTTCTGTTAAAGCGGTATTTAATGAGCACAAGAAAGATGGGGCCCAAGCCAAACATGACAACTGGATTGCGATAGAGACGGTAGAGCAGTTGCCGAACGCGAGGTAACTTCATATATTCATCCACAGTCAGAGTCATAATGTCTCCGAGTCCGCGGCGATTTAAGTTTCCGTTCCCTGCGTGATGAACACTGTGTTCATATTTCCATTGGTTGTATGGAAAGAAAGTGAGCAGTCCCGTTAGGATACCCACAATACTGTTTGCCTTTGAGCTCTTAAAGAAAGAGTGGTGGCCACAGTCGTGGAATATAATAAACGTTCGAACTAAAAATCCTGCAGCAGGTATTGTAAGAAAAAGTGTCAACCAGATTGATATGGAGAAAGAGAAGTACGCTCCGAACCACAATAATACAAAAGGCACTATCGTATTGATTAGCTGCCAGTAGCTTCTCTTAAGACTGGGATTTTGATGGGCCTCAAAATCATTCTTCCAGTGATTGGGGTCATCCCTCAGGTTGATTGTCGTCATCTCCTCTTTCTTTTCATCGAAAAGATGATACACGTTGATAGACATTTTCACGTCATCAGGTTTGGTATATGGACATAGCCGGTGCGGGAGTACCAGCTAACTCTGTTTTAATGAAAGGTTCAGCCTGGAGACTAAAAAGGGCTGCCGCGCAAGGAATCAAGATGATACCTTAGCAGGACAGCCCATTGCTTCAGAACGGTTTATTCCACGTTTGCAGCTTGAGGACCTTTCGGACCTTGAACGATATCAAACGTTACACGTTGATTTTCTTCAAGAGTCTTATAGCCATCTCCCTGGATTGCGCTGAAGTGTACAAATACATCTTCTCCGCCTTCAACCTCGATGAAACCAAAACCTTTTTCTGAATTAAACCACTTTACTGTACCTTGATTCATGAAAATTCCTCCAAGAGTGCTCGTCAAGCACATTTTTTGTTCAATTCGTATAAATAGAAAACCGTTCTATTTTGCACCCACAATGAGGCGCGAAAAGAACGGCTCAATATGTTTACACATATAAACGATCACGTTTGAACATCAATAGTATACATGTATTACTCAAAAACGTCAACACCTGCGACCACCGTTTGGTACTAAGACGTTCGATTCCAAAACGTATCAACCCCGTTACGCACCTAGCTATTAAGTTCCAAACATGGTACACATGAACTGAGAGAATAAGCATAAACGGCCAAAGCGTGAAAGGAGTTGGCATAATGGTGGAAATTGTGTTGATTTACGGACTCATAATAAATATCATCGGAATGTACGTCATGTATGACGATAAACAGCGGGCCAAACGTCGTGCATATCGAATCTCGGAGAAAACCCTGTGGATAATCTCTATCATTGGGGGGGCTGTTGGTGCCACAATCGGCATGCATCGTTTCCGACATAAAACTCAACATTTAGCATTTCGCATTGGATTTCCTCTGCTCTCGATAATAGATATTGTAATACTGTTTTTCATTCTGTTTCATTAAATGCACTAGTGTTCCGAATACATCGCCTGGGAGTGTAAGATTTGTCAACAGACGGACCGCACCATCTTTTCTCACGTCAACCCGGCAGACTTCCGGATACAACCGAAGGACTGTCTGTTCCGAAGTTTGTAGCATTTGGTTTTCTAGCTTCAATCATTCCAGTTTTGTTACTGTTTCAGAAGACATTACTTCATCCATCAACAATCTATATTGGAGAAAATCAGGATTCGGTGCAGTTTATGTGGTATTTGGGGTGGTTTTGGCATGCGGTCTTGAATGGCCACAATCCGCTGCATACGTCACTGCTAAACGCGCCGATTGGACTGAATCTAATGCAGAACACTTCTGTAAGTACAGAAGCACTGTTATTTGGCCCAGTCTTTTATCTCTTCAATCCAGTGCTGGCATACAATCTGGCATTCGCTGCAGGAGTGATACTTACTGGCCTTGCCGCCATGCTGTTGCTCCGACAACTGCGCGTTTCACGTTGGCTAGCTGTCGGCGGAGGCGTACTCATACAACTTGCTCCCTACTCAACAGCACAATCTGCAGACGGCCACATTAACCTCATTTTCAGTTCTGTGTTTGTTCTGGCTTCTCTGGTGGTGATTGTACGGGTCCTCCTGCATTCCATTTTGCATCCTCGAATTCTGGGCACAGTCTTCGGGGTGCTCCTTGGCATGCTGTTTTACACGTCCGCTGAAGTCTTTGCTACGTATGCCTTCATTGCAGTGCTTTCACTCGTCATCTGGACCCGATTGTCTCCCAAGCGAGTCCGTCAAGTTATCAGACTGGTTCCCCTGCCATTTTTGTTGTGGGGTCTGTCGATTACTTTACTTGTGCTCAGCCCAGGGCTATACACCTTTTTTGACGGTACCCAAATTCCTTCTCTCGCCAAGGCAGTGATGCCAGTTGGGGTCTTTGTAACAGACCTCCTTAATCCGGTCCTTCCGACAAGTGTGTTTCTGTTTCACATCCATCTCACAAGCGTTTTGACGGATCGCATGTCTGGAGACCTCTCTGAAAAAGGCGCTTACTTCGGTATCCCGACGATACTCATTTTGTACTGGGCTATCCGCAAACTCTGGCCGAGTCAATTATACAGAGGGTTAACCATTCTGTTTGTCGCCGTATTTGTCCTATCTCTTGGTCCCAAGTTGCACATTCTTGGACTCTACACTCCTATCCCGCTTCCCTGGATACTGATACAGCATATCCCTTTGATGCGCGAAGCACTGCCATCACGATTGATGTTTTACGACGATGTGATTGCCGTGATACTTGTCATAGGTGCCATTCACAGAGTGTTGCAAACAACCTCCGCGGAAAAGCGAAAAAAGAATGCTCGAATGAGCATGCTTGCGTTGCTCACTTTGTTTCTCTTATGGCTTCCCAGGGTAGACTTTGCGAGTCAGGCAATGCCAGCCCTCCAGCCTGCGCTCATGCCGAAAGGAGAAATTTACAAACGCATTCGCAACCAGCCTACGACTCTAATCACCTCTTCCTATTTTTCTGGCGCTTATTTTATGGGACTGGCAGCGCAGCTTAAATTCACGGTTCCATTTACGAATGTCTATGGGTTCCCGTATACGTCGGAATTTCTAAGCACGGTGAAACCTCAGGTGCAAAGAACCAACTCTATCTATACCAGTGTTTACGCGCACCTAAATGAGAGACAAGCAGTCACAGCTATCAAGAGCTTTGTGTCAAAAAGACACCCTCGTTACATTTTGGATGCCAAACCCTACAGTCCAGTCTTACCGAAACAACTCTCACAAGCCTTAAACAGTCTTTATGGGGAACCTTACACGGTTAATGGCCTTAGATTATGGCCCATACGTAAATGATTGGATTTCGACACGTTCCAAACACAGTTAAAAGCGCGACCCTCATGTAGCGGGTCGCGCTTTCAACTATAACACGGCTGTCAGTTCAATTTGTACACGTAAACCCTCCCGCAGATCTGTAACGGTCGTGTGCCTCGCAGGTCTGTCGTTCTCATCCGGAAACATCTTCAACCACTCAACATTCACTACTTTTTTGTACTCTCTATCATTTACCAAAACCGTTAGATGAGCGATATCATCAGTGCTTCCTCCAGCAAGATGCATGATCTCTCGAATATAGTGAAAGAGATTGGCCACCTCTTCCTGCACGGTTTCCGGCATCTCACCTGTTTCTGGATTGGAACCAATGAGAGCTGATGTATAAACCATGTTGCCTGTTTTGACTGCAGTTGGAATCGGATTTTGATGTTCGGAACCTTTCACGTGCAACACTTCCCGCTTAGCCAAGTTGCGCACATCCCTTGTGATAAATTGTCAAGACACAACTGAAAGTCTGAATGAAATTCACATACCCTTTTGTTGATAGTACTCCTTGGCACCTGCGGCTAGTGGTACACCTGCCAATCCTTTCGTAGCATTGGCTAGTTTGCTGTTTTTGGCTGCTGACACTGTCTGCCCAATAGGTCCGATGTTTTGCCACAGAGCCTTGGTCAGTTCATAGGCTTCTTGTTTCGGCATACTGGCAGGAACTACCAGCATAATGTTCTGTGCTACTGTATGGACCGGGGAAGTCTGTTTGTCGTAGGCCCCAGCTTTGATCGTATAGGGATAGAGCCAGGGATAATTCTTCTGCAGACTGGAAATCTGACCCGAGCCAAGGCTCAACAGTTGACCGTTGGCAGTCGTGAGCATTTGCGTCACAGCCGATGTTGGAATACCAGCGGTAATAAACGCACCGTCCGCCTGGTGGTTCTTCATTAAATTCACAGCGGATGTGAACCCAACAAATTGCGGTTTTACATCTGTCAGTTTCAAGCCGTAGGCCTTGAGAATGGATTGTGCAAGCACCTTGGTTGAGCTGCCAGGTGCGCCGGGGACGAAACTCTTTCCTTTTAAGTCACTGACAGACTTGATATTCAGCCCCTTTCGAACAATCATTTGTGCGACCGACGGATATAGGCCTGCAAGAACCCGTACATCCTTGTAAGGCTTGCCTTTGAAAGCACCAGTTCCAGTATAGGCCTCGTGAAGGACGCCAATCGTCGTAAAGGCAACATTAATCTTTCCTTGTTCCAGTAAATTCAAGTTTTCAACACTGCCATTCGTTACCTGAGAAGCCGCGTGAACATGGGACAGCTTTTGACTCCAGATTTTCGCCAGTTCTGCACCAAAAGGATAGAATACACCGGTGGTTGTAGCCGTACCGATATTCACTTTGTATGTGGCCGTCCCACTCCCTGTACCATTGCTGTGACCGCCGCCATTGGTAGTTGTGTTGTTGCTTTGACCACACCCCGCCAGAGAAACTCCCAAAGCAATAGTTGCCATTGGCACTGCAAAATACTTGATTTTCATCACATAGACCCTCCCACAGAATTTAGTTTGGAATTTTCTGAAAAATCATCCTGATGCTTACGTCATCTATCACATCCTTAAATGGCTGTGATGGAACGAAGAGTCAGCTTCTGCCACAGTATGACCGCAGCAAACAGAACTAGCCCCACCACACCCGTTTGATAGCCAGGAAAGATTAACAAAACCCCTGCAGCGAGAAGCATTAGCCGTTGCGTAATATTCAAGCGCTTGAACAGGTAGTTGGAGAACGATGAGGCAAAAGCCGTCACGGCAATGACTCCGAGAATGGCGGATATAAAGCCCGCTGCAATGCTCCCGCCGTGAAACAGGAGAGCCGGATTATAGAGAAAGAAGTACGGAATAACCAAACCGATGAATCCAAGTCGCATGGCTGCGAAAGAAACCTTGGAAAAAGGTTCTTGAGCAATGCCCGAAGCCACCATTACTGCTAAGGCTACAGGGGGAATAATGTCTGACAACGCAGCGTAGAAAAAGGCAAACATATGTGCGACCAAAATTGGAACTCCCATTTTCACTAACAGGGGAGCCGCCACTGTTGCGGTAATAATATAGGAAGCGGTAATCGGTACGCCCATCCCGAGGAGGATGCTTATCAGCATGGTTAGCAAAGCCACAAGGAACAGGTGGTTGCCAGAAAGCATCAGAATATTGTTTCCCAAGGTCAACCCCAGACTCGTCAGTGCAATGGTTCCTACAACCACACCAACAATGGCACACGCGGCGCTAATCGTAAGAACGCCTTTTACGCCGTCTTCCACCGCTTCCACAATCTCACGAAATCCCAAGCGGGTTTCCTTGCGGAACCAACTGGCAACAATAATCGCCAGCATCGCCCATGGCGCCGCGTAGAGTGGCGTCATACCATCCACTAGCAACACAACTATCAGTAACACCGGAAGGAGCAGGTGGCCTCGTCGTTTGAGAACATGAATGACGTTCGGAATCTCTTCTTTGGAGAGTCCGGAAAGCCCCAGTTTCTTGGCCTCAAAGTGCACTGACATAAAGGTCATGCTGTAGTAAAGGATAGCCGGGACGATGGCGGCCAGCATGATTTCTCGGTACGGTACTCCAATGAACTCTGCCATGACAAAACTGGCTGCACCCATAATTGGAGGTGCAATTGTGCCCCCCGTGCCGGCAACAGCTTCCACGGCTGCTGCCACGTGTCCCGGCAAACCGTTTCTTTTCATCAGCGGAATGGTCACCGTCCCTACAGACGCCGCATTGGCGACGCCGCTGCCATTAATCATACCCATCAAGCCGCTGCCGATGACTGCTACTTTTGCCGGGCCCCCAGATGAACGTCCCGTCAGGGCGACAGCCAGTTCATTGATAAAATCAATGAATCCACTCTTCCGAAGAAAAGCACCAAAGAGGATAAAGAGAAAGATGTAAGTACTCGCTACTCCGAGAATGACACCAAATATGCCCTGCGTGCCCCACCACATGACGTCGATGACCCGCGACAATCCAAAAGACGACGTCTGCAGGATGCCGGGAACATACTGTCCCAAGAAGTTGTAGAGCAGAAAGACCAAGGCGAGAATGGTTAACACTGTTCCTGCCGCGCGTCGAGCGGCTTCAAAAGTAATCACGACACCCAGTGTGCCAAACACGTAATCCAAGTGGTTGTGCATACCGCTTGCTGCATAGATATCATAGCGATAAAGGAAATACACAACGGTCACGATAGATGCGGCGATGAGCAGCATATCCCACCATGTCGGAAGTCTCCTGTCGCTCCTTTCTTTTTTGGAAGCGGGGAACAGAAGGAAAATCATCACCACGAGAAAACCGAAAAACCAAACCCGGGTCTTGATGGTCTCCATGACACCGACACTTGAGACATAAACCTGAAACAGTGCCCAAATCACAGACAGCACAGTTATGATGCGAACCATGGGACCTGCGTATTTACGCAGATGGAACACAGATTGCGCCTCGTCCGCAGCGTCATTCTCATGATGCTCGGTGGTGGCAGGCGGGGTTTCCTTTTGCAAAGGGATCTCCTCCTTCTTTTTCAGCCTTGTTGATGGCCAAGACTAGAACGCTTTCATGAACCTTTATCTGAGACAGGGAGGTTTCAGCCTCACATCCCTTTTTCATCCTGTCTCATTGCCGCCAGCACCTCTCGGAAATCTGCGGGGGTCTGACAGTGAAAAAACTCCTGTAAATCAGAATCAGCAATGTGCTTTAATTTAGCCTGGGTACCCTCTGACATAACAGTGTCAAGTCCTAGACTCTGCAGTGTTTTCTGAACTTCACCCATTTCTGCAACGCGCCGCTCTGCATGGTTAACAGTACGAGTCATCAGCAAGTTCACCGTTTCCTCCAAGTCGCTGGCAGTCATCGTCTCGCTCAGTGAACTCATCACGATATCCACCGCATCGTACTCCCGAGCCAAAGCGAATGTTTCGAAAAACAGCATCGTTATGCCTTTCATAAAAATGGATCTCGCCATCTTTATGGCGGATGCCCTTCCCGGCATCGTTCCGACACTTGTCATGTTCATTCCGTACGGCGCACCAAACGCCTCAAACTGAGAAACCCCGCTGCCGCTGAGAAGCATCGGAACCTTATGACCGTGCTTTGGTACCGCATCCATGACTGCCGCATCTACTGACGAAATCTCTTTCGTTTTGAGAACTGCTGCAATCTCTTCCTTCGCCATGGGTGAGGTTGCGTTCATATCCACATACACGTGATTTCGCGTTAGGTACGCCGAGGTCTCTTCGGCGATTGACCTTGCATATTTGGCACTGGTAGCGCAGACAATCAAATTCGCTTCGCGACACAGTGTGTCTAGGCCCGGCAACAGTTTGACAGACAATTCTTGGGCCCGTTGTCGGATAAGCAGGCCATGCTCTGGATGATTCGCATTGACATCAAAGGCGCATACCTCGTCCAGCCCTTCAGCTATCAATCCCTTGGAAATCAGGTAGGCCGCCTCACCAAAACCAATAAATCCTATTTTCATGGAGAGTCACCTCAATGGCGTCATATTGTGTCCTGTGCATCAGTCATCCACATAGCGGACGTTTTCCTTTTCCAGGACACCACGCAGGTTGTAGAAATCGATGCTCAATTGCCCGTTTTCTATTTTCTCCTTGGTCTTGTCTTCTTTCTCAAGGCGGTTCAAAGTCAATTTCTCAGTTTCTTCAATATCTTCTTTCCGAATTACCACAACGCCATCTTCGTCTGCCATGACCAGGTCTCCGGGACCGACGGTGACGTCGCCACAGATAGTTTCGGCATTGACCCATCCGCCGCGGACCTTAGTGGTCCCCTCGGAACAAATAGCTCTGGACCACACCGGGAATCCTAGCTCGCGAATGCGGGCCGCATCCCGTATCCCCGCGTCAATGACCAGTCCCTTGACCCCCCGTTTCATGAGGGCACGAACAATCAGTTCACCAACCATACCGCAGTTACTGGGCGAGCCGATGGTGGTCACCACCAGAATGTCCCCCGGCTGACAGGCTTCAACAGCCGCGTGAATCATGAGATTATCTCCCGCATAGCAGGTGGCCGTTACCGCAGGACCGCAAACCAGAGTATTGTCTATGAGCGGACGCAAGTCATGGGCCATGAGCCCCTGTTTGCGCTGAGCCTCATAGACTGTAGAAACATCATAGATCTCATAGCGTTTGACGACGGCCTTACTGGGCCTGTCAATGTTGAGTCGAACGAATTTCTCCATTAGACAAACTCCCCTCCTACGTATGGATAGAAGCGCGTAAAGGTTTCAGCATACTTGTAGGTCTGGTTTCCAGAGATTCGACGAGCGTGATTCCCCCGCATTTTGGCTCTGTCCTTGTAGTAGTCAATCAAATGAGGCTGCGCCTCAAAACACTCCATGGCCCGTTTTTTCTGTTCGTAAGCGTCTGTGATGTCGATAATCATGTCATGCTTGTAATCACTCAGTTCCGTCTGGTGCGGTTCGTAGCCAAAAATCTGAGGTTGCCGTAAATGCGGAAGGCCTTCCATCCTGACGCCCGCGGACGTTGCCAGTACGCTGGCTTCAAAGACGTACTGAGAGACCGTGTTGTGGTCGGGATTTAGCACATCGTTTTTTGGATGAGTCACAATGAACTGCGGCTTGACCTCTCGCATCTTCCGCACAAGACGCTCCATTCTATTGTTGTCGATAAACATGTGATAGTCTTGATAGTCCCAAATTTCGAGATTCGTAACACCCAGGTGTTTGGCTGCGCCTTCAATTTCGCCGCGGCGAATCTGCTTCACGTTCTGCTCGGTCTGGCCTTCCAGTTTCCACAGTGCTCCAGACTCACCCCTTGCACCATAACTGAGTACGACCAAGTGCACATTGGCACCGCCATTGACGTAGGTTGCAATTGTTCCACCGCACCTCCACACAAAATCTGCTGCGTGGGCGCTCACAACAAGTAAATTGGTGTGTTTGTTCATTCAAATTCCTCCAGTTGGATCAGTCTTCGACAAGTTGTGTTGGATTGTGAACGGACATAGTCCGAATTTCCTCTTCAGAAAAGCCGTTGTCCAGCAGTCTTTGGGCGAAGTCCATCAAGCCTTCGTCAGGGAAGGGTGCTGTCGGTTGTCCTAGATCGGTGGACAAAATGCAGTGCTGCGGTCCCACGTAGCGAATTTGTTCATAAACGGTTTCCCATGCCACCTTGTTGGTGTTTGGCGTGGTGAAACAGTGTTCCATATACGCTCCCATGTCTGCCAACTGTTTCTGCTCTTCTTTGGTATAGAAAGTAGACGGGAAATTCGGGTGGGTAATAACTGTTTTTACGTTCTGTTCACGAGCGGCTTTCACTAAGGTGAACACTTCCTCTTTGCCCAAGTGGCCCGATGCCAGAATCATATGGTGTTCCTTGACCGCATCGATGATGTCGTGCAATTCGGCTTTCAAGTTCCCGTCCTCTAGTATCGAAATACTGGCGGTCACTTTACCTTTGGCAATAAGTTCCTCCTGCAGTTTGGCCCAGAATGGTTTTTTCGTGTAGTTTCCACCACGGAAGAAGGCTTGTTCGTTGGCGGAATCGAACGTAGGCATCCACACCACTTTCGCACCATCTCGTCCAGCCATGTCGACAGCCGTGGCATTAAGCCCTCCGACCGCATTGTTCAAGGTGATGGCTCCAATCGGATTGACCTTTGGATACGATTTCTGTGCCAACCGAGCCCTTTCAGCGGTACAAAAGTAGTGTGACTTGATGGCAAATCCCTTCATACCTGCCATTGACATCCGCTCGGCCATGTCTAAGTCGTCCAGTTTACGATTCATGACATCCGGCCCCGTATGTACGTGCAGGTCATAAGCCCCTTCCAGTAATTTGCGAATCTCCATAATTGCTGTCCACTCCTTCAGATAAGGTAATGATAAAATTCCTTGATGGTATTGCGGACATTGCCAATGTGCACCTGGATTGCCTGTTCCGCCGCATCCTTGTCTCCGCGTTCCAGGGTTTCATAGATGGCCGTGTGCTCTGCCATCGAACTGTCGTTACGCCCTGGAATGAGAATAGTGCGGAAGTGGTACCGAAGCAGTTGCGTCTTAATGCTCACCACAAACTCCACTGCCTGTTTGTTCGTGGATGCCTCATAAATAATGTTGTGAAATTCCTTGTTTAAATCTGAATAGTGGTCCAGGTCATTTTCATCCACACACCGTTGCATCTTATCTAACGTTGCTTTAAGCGCTTTCAACTCTGCTGCAGTAATATGTTCTGCAGCGGAAAGTACAATGAGGCGCTCGAGATAAATGCGAATCTCAAAGTAATTCAGAACCTCTTCCAGAGTGAAGGACCGAACCACCGCACCCTTGTTTTTCTCAATCTCTACCAGACGTTCCCGCTCCAGGTGCAACAGCGCAAGGCGAATTGTGTTCCTGCTTACACCGAGGTCCTGAGAAAGCGTCGTCTCCACCAACTTCTGAGCCGGTTTGTACACATTGCTCAGGATTCTCTCCCTAATCATTGCGTATGTCGACTGTACCTGATCGCTCATGTGCTCCTCCCCATTGCGGTCAATATTGTTGAACAATTTCGTCCGCATTATTGAATGCAATAGTGATTGTAATATTACTATTCAAAGTTGTCAAACTGTTCAACAAAATGGGTTCTCAAGGCGAATACTGTATTGTGCTTCACAAGGATGGACGTTTGAGGTTATTGCTAATCTAGGCTTGGAATGAAGGGGCACAAGCAGTGGAAATGGTCATTCACGGTGGACACGGTCCGGGGGATCGCAGTCATCTCTAACCGCCCGCGGTCTCCTAGCAAGAGAGTTTCCTTAAACGGACGGCAGCAGAGAGTATCGATGGGAATATGTTCCCTACCAGTTCGAATGATGAAAAGTCTTCTTATCCAATCTAAGCAGCACCGACGAACTTCCGGCACTCATGGGCGCATTTGAGACACATACGACCACATCGTTGTGAGTGTGAATCACGAAAATGTAAACATTCGTTACTGCATGACTCACAAACCTTCGCGCATAGCTTCACCTTTTTTCTAGCAAACGGGCTGTTGGATGACAGGGATTGAGCTGTATCTTTACAGGTTTTTGCACACTCCCTGAGGAGTTGTATCTGTCGAAGACGCTTGGAGGTGTCAGTTGCCTCCAGAAGAATAGTAATGGTTCTATGACACATATGTTCGCATTCGTGAAGTGTTTTAAGAAGCCTCTCACTGTAGTGGGTTGCCCCATCTTGAAGGTTAAATGAGTGACTGGGTTGAGCAGCCGAGTGAGCCATCAAATCCTCAGACGAGAGAGGGTGTTGCATCGAAGACTTGTGCATGTGATCTGCACGGTGTGCCGGTTGCTGACTGTTGTCGTTCATATTCTTCTCCTCCTGACTTAGTCTCGAAAATCTATACGATAGGTATGCCCTGTGTCTTTGTCCGTGTGCGAGTCTGAAGGAAAATTGGGTGTTTGCCGTCAGTGAACCCTAGAATTAAAGGAATTCGTCCCGTCTCAGTCTAATAACCTTTAATAATGCTCCAGTAGATAAATAGACACACAGTCTTCAGCGGCCGTCAAGGACACCTCATAGCTGTGGTAAGACAAAACTGAATTGTTATGTACATAGATATACAATAAGGGGTTTTTCAATTGTGCGTAATTGGCAATGGAGGTCAGCAAGGAGGTAATCGCTCTGATAAAAAATATCCTATGTGGATTTATTGCGCTTGCTGTTATCGTTTTCACGGTCTATGCAAATTATAAGAGGCGACATAAACAAGGCAACAAGCCTCCTCGAGGTCTAACCAAGGAACAGGAGCAGCAACTGGAGATTGAAAGAAGTCGGCATGCTCCCCCGGGATTATAAGGAACTTCTCTTCGTGACTGATAGAACTGCATACGTATCCAGCCTCCCGTGACGAGTGAACTTCAGGAAAAGGGCAGGCTAGCGGCGTGCGCCATGAAACGTTATCCCGTGGTCGCCGATAGATACGCTTTGGCAATCGTCTCTAAGTTCTCCTTGGAGGTGGTTCCCCAAACGTAGATACCAACTACCAGGCTCCCTGTCGAATCGTACACATGAAGAAAGTTTTCATTCGGAATATAAACTCCAAAATTCTGTCCCAAGTTGATTTTCTCACTGTTTGACGGGTCTTTGATGGTTGGATGCATCCAAGGCGTTTGGTTTGATGCCGTCATCACTGAGTCTTGTTCCTGCATAACAACAACTTTTTTATTTGAACCATTCGTGTATTCATCGAGATACACCACCAAGGGCGGGCTGTCATTCGAATTTGGTACGTTGCTTTTCGATGATTTGTTGGCTTGTAACTCCGTTCCCGAACTAAATACCCTGTGCCAGCCCGGAATATCCTCTGGCTCGGCAATTGGGAACGTGGCGATTGTCCGTGCCTGGGGTAAGGTTAACTTTTGGACGGTTGTATTTTTGGGATGAGGGAACTTCGAGGGATGCATAAAGAATTGTACAGTTGTGCTGATATCTGGTGCTTGGGAAGTTGTCGGTGATTGGTCAAATCGAAACGTACCATTGTGCCAGTTAAATGAAAAATACGAGAACCCAACCAGAACTGGAATGGCTGTTGCAGCGATTCCAATCAAAACAGACTTTCTTTTTGGCAAGAATCTTGTTTTCAAAGGCTTGGGTTCCTTGGAGCAAGCCCTTCGAAGGACGTTGTCTCTGAACTCACCTTGATTGTATTTGGGATCAAAATGATGCTTTGCGTTTTTCATTTCTTGTTCTATTTGCACCTGCACCCTCTCCTTCTAAGATTGTTTCGAGTTGTTTGCGAGCCCGTGATAATCGTGACTTAACAGTGCCTTCTCGGACTCCTATGATGGACGAGATGTCGTGGACTGAGAACTCGTTAAACTAATACAGGATAATCGGAACTCGAAATTTCTCTGGCGGCATGAGAATGCTATCATGAACCCTTCTTGAGTCATGATTCTTCATCGCAGTGTCTTCAGCGCTACGGACCGGGGCTACCTCCGGCATTGAGGAAAAACTAATTTCTCTCCATGTTCGCCTTTGTGCTGATACGCACTCATTAATGACAATACGGGATAGCCAGGGTAATGGGTTATTTTTGTCTCTCAAATTGGCTCTCGACTGATAAGCCTTTACAAATGCATTCTGTACCATGTCTTGTGCAGTCACCCAATTCCGGGTATAGGCATATGCGAGACGAAGGAGTTTCTTGTCGTACTCGTTCATCCATAACTGGAGTGTTTCTGTAGGGTCCAAATCCCGTTTCACCTCCCCCAGCTACGTGTATGACGCACTTAAGTGATTTCTGGTTCCCTGAAAAGTAAAGATTAACACCTAGTATGAACCACAGAACAAAATGGCCGCCTCCCCATCGTTGGTTGGCGACCTATTTGCTTTCTTCAATTGTCATACTAACATGCTGTGATGAGCGGCATTTCACCGGGTAAACTCAAATGTCCAAGGCCGAACGTCATGACCTAAAACACCTTCTGCTCCTCCTGATGTTCTTTCAGCATCTCCACCGCCTCGCGGAAGCGAATGGCATGAATCACTTCCCGCTCCCGCAAAAACTTCAGACTGTCCTGAATGTCTACGTCATCTGTGAGGTCAATAATGTGTTCATATGTGGCCCGCGCCTTTTCTTCTGCGGCAATATCTTCGTACAGGTCTGCAATCGGATCTCCCTTAGAAGCAATGTAGGTAATCGTAAAAGGATTCCCTGCTGCATTATGGTAGAACAAGGACATACCGTGGTTTGCGTAGTGTTCGCCGAGGCCGGCTGCCTTCAATTGATCCGGTGTCGCATCCTTCGTCAGTTTGTAGACCATGGTGGCAATCATTTCGAGGTGGGCAAATTCTTCCGTACCAATGTCTGTTAAGAGGCCAATGACTTTGTCGGGGATGGTGTAGCGTTGATTCAAATAACGCAAAGCGGCGGCCAGTTCTCCGTCTGAGCCGCCGTACTGTTCAATGAGATACTTCGCCAGTGTTGGGTCACACTTGCTGACCTTCACTGGATATTGAAGCTTTTTTTCGTACATCCACATTGCACAATCCTCCGTTTCGTGCCCTGCGGGCGCCATCACCAACGGCAACCAGCTGGCATGCTCACTATCCTCATCTATATTCCGACAGGACAAAGAACAGACGTACCTCTGCGAAACGGTTTGGCGGATAGGGACAAGAATAAGCCCTCACCCTTGTGCTTTAAGCTTACATTTCTTCAAGCTGTCTATTGCTCGAATTGCCAACGACGTTGCGGGCCAGCTTCTGGTACTGGGCAAACATCGCGACACGCCATGGTAAAATCATGCCAAATGCTAGGATGAAGAAGAGTGATCCCGTTTGTTCCAACGTCATATACTGCTCAATATACTGGTGCAGCACCATGCGAATCACCAGCAGACCCAGCAGAATGAAAATAAACGCCTTGGAGCGCTTCATACAGACTTCGCCATTTTCCACATACATTTTGGACGTTGCAATCAATGGACCGCTGAAAAAGACGCCTACCAAGAAGGCGATGATGGCATATTGAACAGGATCGCGGGTGATTGGCGCCAAAAACATCAAAAACCCCGTGCTCATTCCAAGCGGCGGTATCAGGATTTTGCGAGCATTAGTAGGCTTGCCGCTCCCGCGCATCCGAACCACGATGATTGTTAATGCTCCTATGATAGTAACGATGGTTGCTAGTAATTCAGCCATGGAGTTTGACATGACATCCCATCTCCCAGTTGTCAAAAATATAGCGTATAAGCAGAACGGACTGCTTAACGTAAATTGTATCTCGACAATTTGTACTATCTCAGTGTAGTCCTTCTGTTCATGAAGTCAAACACAGCAGGGACCTTGTAAGAAAAAGTTCACACTCTCACATTGCTTCACGTTCCCGAAGAGCTTGTACATGTTAAGTTTGAACAGAGGCCATGCATCATCGGCTGGCTGCAACAATCAGAAAGGTCTCTCGATTGCTTTTCGAGAGACCTCTTAGACGCCACTCGGCAGCGCGGTATGCAAGCTCAGCGCTCCTGTCGCTCAACCTACACCTGCCAGGGCCACGGGCTCTCCGTCCACGCCCATCTTTGCCCCGTATGATGTGCTCCTGAGCCCGAGAGGATACCGAAACTTGCTTCAAACTGCTGTGCCAGTGTTTGCTTGCGCCTTTGAAACTGGTTGAACTGTGACAGGGCCTGTTGGTCTTCGGGGTGTGTATCCAGGTACAGCACCAAGTCGTTGACCACAAAGTCAACAGCCTGTAGTTCATGCAGTATTTGGTAAAATTCCCTAGGCATTGCTTCAGCCATGATGACCACCCCCTGTATGAGGCGGTCTGTAAGGACTGTATAAATCCGGCCAGAGTGTTCCTCTTTTCAAGGCCTCCCGGGGCGGGAACTGCCGCAATCCCGTGGGTTGAACTGTAATGTATTGGTTGGGAGGAACAATGTAAGCTTTAGGGTCTCTCTGCGGGCACGGGTCAAGTGGACTGTGGTAAGCGCGATAGGTTCGCCATTGACGATCCACAACACATCCTCCTCTAGTGAGAGTGTAAATATCAAGGAAATCTCTCACATGAGTCTATGCTGCGGAAGAGCGCGGCAGAACGAAAAGCCAGTGGTTTGGTTAGACAGTTGCTGCACAGTCAGTTCAAAATCAGTGCAACGACAATTCCGACGACACATCCGCCCAAGACCTCAACCGGCTTATGCCCGACGTGTTCGTTGAGTACCGGCCAATCAACCAGCCACCACGGGGATTTTGCTACTTTCAGAGGGTGCATTCCATCTACAATTTCCTGTTTTGCACGTTCCATTTGTTCCTGTACAGGACCTCTGATATGCCTGCCTTGAAGGTCGTTCAGAAGTCGATTCAACACAGCAGCGTGGCGGCCAGTCTGCCAGCGAACTCCAGCTGCATCATACATCACGATGAACGCGATGAAAATCGCAAGTGCAAGTGCAGGATTACGGCCGCCTTCTCTCAACCAGAGTTCAGTAACCAGAGCAACCACCAAAGCTGTATGTGAACTCGGCATCCCGCCTGACTGACGCATGCGCTGCCAGTCAATCCGGCGCAGACGGGCGATAATCAAGAGCGGCTTTAAAATTTGGGCGACAAGCATAGCAATGAGCGGACCTATCCATATATAGGGTGAAGACTCCAGCACACTTACTGCTCCTTTCCTGCTGAGATTCTACCATCTCAAAGCTATTATACCGCGATGGACAAGTATTCGCTCAAGGTCCAGTACTATCCGATGCGCCCTTTATTTAAATCTACCTTTTCTTCAACTTCACGCTGCCGAAACAAACGCTGCAACGGAGCGAAACCGTAAAAAAACGACATAAAGATGAGAATGAACGCGGCCAGGTAGAACGGTGCAGAGGGAGCGAGCCAGGTCCACAGCTGTCCGCCGAGAAACGGTCCGAGAGCCATTCCAAGGCCCTCAACAGTCATAAAAATACCCCACATCACTGCACGCCTTCGCTGTGACACACTGTTGGCAATGACGGAATTCCAGCTAGGTAAAATGAGCGCGTACGCAGCACCTAGTACAATAACAGCAAGGGCCACATGTATCAACGTATGCAAATGTACAAGAACGAGTATGGTGCAGGCGGCTAGGACAAAACCTGACAGAAGAAATGCCTTGTACCCAAGTCTGTCAATCATTCGACCAAGAGGAATCTGCAACAATACCGTCGCAGTTCCCCCCAGGAGCAGGAGATAGCTGTAGGTTTGCCCAGACAACCCCAATTGATATCGTACGTACAGGACAAACACAGGCAAGAGCAATCCGAGAGCAAAAGTCTGAACGAACATCCCGGGAAATAAGAGCCGCAAATCGCGGGCTTCTGCAACAATTGTATGTATACTCAGTCGATTGGCAGTGCTGCTGCCTTCACCTGCTTTTTCTTCACGACTTCTGATTTTTGGTCGGCTCATTGTAATCATCGCAATCAGGGCTGCTGCCACCCACACCAAGAGAAGAACCGTAAACCCGGCTCGGACATGGTTTCCCAACAACCAGGCCATACTGACTGTGCCGATGCCGACACCGACAAGCCAGGCCGAAAACACAGACCCCATGGCCGTTGCATGAGAACCCTGAGGAAGACCTGACGTAACCCGAGAGATAACAACGGGCCACACGGTTGCCATGCCTGTACCGAACAGAGCGGAACCTATAATTAACGGCATTGCAGCCTGTGCGCGTACGACTGACCACAGGCCAATCCAGCCGAGTCCTAAAGCAATCAGCAGCACATTGCGTTGCCCGAATTTGTCAGTCAGCCAACCTGCTGGACCGCGAAGAGCAGTATCAACCGCGTAGTGAGCTGCCAAAGCGTAACCAACAATGGAAGGAGAAAGACCTAGCACACCACGGACGTAAATTGGTAAGATAAAAAAGAGCAGTGCTCCTCGGACGAATTCTGAAAGTCCAAGGATGAACAAGGACGATAGCCGCATTGGTGTAAAGATCTTTGCACTACTGTGCGCTGTGCTGATTCTTCCCGTCACTGTCTGCCTCCTAACTACAATTACAAAGGAGTACGAGCCGTGCACTTGATTAATCATCTGATTCAAAACTGGGGATACTGGGGACTCGTCGGGGGCATGGCGCTGGAATACTCCATTATTATTCCTGTACCTGCCGAAACAACCCTCACCGCAACCGGTATACTGTATCAACAACATACTTACCACTTCAAACTGATATGGCTCGTAACTGCCGCTTCCATGGGCACCTTCTCAGGTGCCATGATAGCATATTTTATTGGTCGAGCCTTAGGTCGACCGTTTTTGGAGCGTTTTGGCAAGTATGTTCGTTTGACACCAGCACGAATTGACAAAGCCGAACAGACATTCCAGAAATATACGATTCCCACATTGGCAATTTCGCGTTACATCGCATTTGTTCGAATTTTTGTGCCTTATATTGCCGGCATCAATCGCATTCGATTAAGAATTTTTGCGCCAGTGATTTTAATTGCGTCCATCTTCTGGACTACCACTTTCATTCTTGCTGGTTCCGTCATTGACAGAGCGATTATGCAAGTCATTCACCATTGGAAGTCAGAAGTGATTCCTGCCGTTCTAATTCTTATCGTGCTTGGCGGTACATATTGGTGGTTCCACCGCTGGATGCACCACAAAATGAACGCTCAACTGGATGGCCAAGACGACAGCAGCCAAAACGACAGCAGCAAAGACGACAGCATCAGCAGCGCTAACATCAGCGACGACGACGGCAACAGCAATGTCCCTGAATCCGACAAGGATACGTCCGAGCTAAAAGCTGAATCTCAGGACCTTCCATAAACACAAAAAATCGGCAAAGACGCGCGGCACAGCGGACCTCATGCATGTTCAGTTTCTGCTGAACAGGAAGGAGCTTCCGGCTGGGCCGCTGTGTCCACCCGGTTGTCCGCAATGCCCGCAACTTATCCGTTATCGGTTTAGCCTTTGACGGAGCATTTCATACATCAGGATGGAGCCGGCCATGGCTGCATTCAGGCTTTCTGCCTGACCTGCCATAGGGATTTGAACTGTGTCGTCTGAAGCCTCAATCAGCTTCTCCGATACCCCAGTTGCCTCACTCCCGATAATCAGCAGTGTGGGCTTCGTAAAATCCGCCACATAACAGTGATTGGCTCCTACCGCCTGGGTGCTGATAACCTGTCCGTCAGGCCATGTCTCAGACCAAGTATGAATATACGGCAGAGCATCGATAGCCTGGACACGTAAGTGAAACAGTCCTCCCATCGTAGAGCGAACCACCTTGGG
The DNA here is from genome assembly GCF_016406125.1 of Alicyclobacillus sp. SO9. Lineage (NCBI taxonomy): Bacteria > Bacillati > Bacillota > Bacilli > Caryophanales > Alicyclobacillaceae > Alicyclobacillus > Alicyclobacillus sp. SO9. Next base: position 3,591,242 of record NZ_CP066339.1, read on the forward strand.
TGCAAAGGGATCGACCGTTCCAGTAGTGCACACAACTTCTTCCAAGCCAAAGGCTTCGGCCGCGCGCAGCAGTGTACCTGCGTTCCCGGGGTCTTGGACTTCATCCAAAAGAAGTACATGTTCCGGGTAAGCGGGCGAGGTTGGCGGCAAAGCCGCAATCACGATAACACCTTGAGGAGTCACAGTGTCTGATACCGCAGCAAAGGCTGCCGGGGACATCTCCACTATTACAGTATTTCTTTCTTTGGCTCGTGTCAAAATCCTCTCGGGCACTTCATCCGTCCCGACATCCCACAACAGATACACCGGTTCCCAGCTTGACTGAAGCAGTTCCTCCACGAGGCGCAATCCCTCTACCAGAAACAGCTGCTGTTCCTTGCGACCCTTCTTATTCTTCAACTTACGCCATTTTCTGACCTTCTCGTTGGCAGGCGATTCGATAAACATGGTTCACCTCAGGAAAAGTCCCGGCCGCCTGTGGCGACCGGGACACCCATTTATATTGTTGTTATGCTTCAAGCTTTTGTTTTGCAACAGAAGCCAGTTCACTAAACGCTTTTCCGTCTGCAACTGCCAAGTCCGCCAACATCTTACGGTTTACCTCAACTCCCGCAAGCTTCAGTCCATGCATGAACTTGCTGTATGACAAGCCGTTCATCCGTGCAGCTGCATTGATTCGTTGAATCCACAGTCTGCGGAAATCGCGCTTGCGAACGCGCCTGTCTCGGTATGCGTATTGGTAGGACTTCATAACCTGCTGCTTCGCTGTTCTAAACAGACGATGCTTTGATCCGCGGTAACCTCTTGCAAGCTTTAATATCTTTTTATGTCGACGGCGAGTCACCATGCCGCTTTTCACACGTGCCATGTCTAAGTTCCTCCTTTATTACATCAAGCCATTGTTGCATCAAATCATGTGTTTAATGCGGCGATAATCGCTAGCCGAAATTACTGTGGTACCGCTCAAGCGGCGCTTACGCTTGGAGCTCTTGTGTTCTGATTTATGATAAGCGAAAGCATGTGCGCGCTTTAATTTCCCTGAAGCGGTTTTCTTCAAACGCTTCTTCGTACCGCTGTGCGTCTTCATTTTCGACATTTTGGCATCCTCCATTTCTATAGTTGCGCGTCTCCTCAATAACCTGGATGCACAGGCGAACTAGGCGCAAACCGTACAAACAGGTCACAGTGACTGGGTCAAGGTGCAGCCGGAATCAGGACGTCGTCTGTTTTGGCGCCAAAATCATAATCATCTGTCGGCCTTCCAACTTTGGCATCCGCTCAACAATGGCATCTTCTTTCAAAGCCACGGCGAGCTTCATCAGCAACTGCTGTCCGAGGGAGGAGTGCGTGATTTCACGACCGCGGAACCGGACTGAAACTTTCACTTTACTCCCTTCACCGAGGAACTTTATCACGTTTTTCATTTTCACGTTGTAGTCGTGTTCCTCGATATTCGGTGTCATCCGCACTTCCTTGAGTGTGATGACTTTTTGATTCTTGCGCGCTTCCTTCTCTTTCTTGCTCTGTTCATACTTGAATTTTCCGTAGTCCATAATGCGGCACACAGGCGGTTTCGCATTTGGAGCTACATTGACCAAGTCGAGATTTTGCTCTTCGGCTTTCCTGCGCGCGTCACGAATATTCATGATTCCCAACTGACCACCGTCTTCATCGATGACACGGACTTCGCGAGCGCGAATCGTATCATTGACTTGAAACCCGTCCTTGCTAATATGCTGTCACCTCCGAAAGATTCTCTCACTGACGCTTATCGTTACTTGACAGAAACGAAGAGGCGCGGGCAAATCCCGCGCCTCCACAACCATTTCAAGTACGGTCCCAAAATGGTGAATGGTCTATAATACGATAACCCGTCGGCATGAGCCCACAAGGTGAGAAGCGGGATGCTTCTTCTTGCACCGATCTAAAATTTGTGAGTGAGTCATAGATAAGTTTAGATCAAAAGTCATGCTGCAGTCAACCTTGACTTACTGCACTAATAACTCCTTGTTCACCACTTCTCGATGCAACACCTCGCTGAACTGCTGCAGAGACATCTGCCCCAGGTCTCCTTTTCCGTACTTGCGAGCACTGACCAAACCGCCTTCGCGCTCGCGTTGGCCTACAACCAACGTATAAGGTACCTTGTGAACTTGCGCATCGCGAATCTTGTACCCGATTTTTTCCGGGCGAATGTCCGCTTCAGCACGAAATCCGGACTCACGAAGCCGGTCGACTACTTCCTCTGCGTAGGCTTCAAACTCTTCTGCCACAGTTGCTACGCGGACTTGGGTAGGAGCGAGCCACGCCGGAAACGCCCCCTTGTACTGTTCCAAGAGGAAGGCAACAAACCGCTCCATGGTACCCACTACCCCGCGGTGAATGACAACCGGGCGGTGGGGCTTGCCGTCTTCGCCAATGTAGGTCAGGTCAAAGCGGTTTGGCAAATGGAAGTCCAGTTGAACAGTCGACAAAGTTTCGTCTTTGCCCAGTGCCGTGCGCACCTGCACATCAAGCTTTGGTCCGTAGAAGGCCGCTTCCCCGGGTGCTTCGACGTACTCGAGTCCCATCTCATCCATGGTTTCTTTCAGCATCTTCTGCGCAAGTTCCCACATTTCATCGTTTTGCACATACTTCTCTTTATCCGTTTTGTCACGGTACGACAACCGGTGGTAGTAATCATCAATGCCGAAGTCCTTGTACACCTGCTCAATCAGCTGCACAACTTTGCGAAACTCGCTTTTAATCTGATCGGGACGCAAAAATAGGTGAGCATCGTTCAAAGTCATGGCACGCACCCGTTGCAGCCCGGCCAAAGCACCAGACATTTCATAGCGGTGCATCATGCCAAGTTCGGCAATCCGCAGCGGCAAATCACGGTAACTGTGCATCTCATTGCCGTAAATCATCATATGGTGCGGACAGTTCATTGGACGCAGGACCAGTTCCTCGTTATCCATCTGCATCGGAGGATACATGTCTTCATGGTAGTGCTCCCAGTGCCCGGAAATCTTGTACAACTCAACGTTGGCTAGGTGGGGAGTGTACACGTGATGGTACCCCCGCTTCTCCTCCAAGTCCACGATGTAGCGCTCAATGGTTCTGCGAATCTTTGCTCCGTTTGGCAGCCACAACGGGAGTCCTTGTCCAACTTCTGGCGACAACATGAAAATGCCCAGTTCCTTGCCAAGCTTCCGGTGATCCCGTTCCTTAGCCTCTTCCAGCAACCGCAGATACTCATCAAGTTGCGGGGACTTGGCAAATGCCACCGCATACACCCGGGTCAGCATCTCTCGGTCGGAATCCCCGCGCCAATAGGCACCTGCCAGAGACATCAGCTTAAACACCTTGATTCTGCCTGTGGACGGTAAGTGCGGTCCTCGGCACAGGTCGATAAATTCGCCCTGTTGATACACAGTAATGGTTTCGGACGCAGGCAGATCGTTGATGATTTCCACTTTGAAGCGGTCATCCCGTTCGCGGAACATTTCCAGAGCCTCGTCCCGTGTCAGCACCCGCCGCTCCACAGGGTAGTCTTCCTTCACAATCTTCTTCATCTCAGCCTCAATGGCGGGGAAGTCTTCCGAGGAAAAATCGTGATCGGCGAAATCGTAATAAAAGCCGTTATCAATGACAGGACCAATGGCAAACTTGGTTCCAGGATACAGCCGTGCTACAGCCTGGGCCATGACATGCGCACAGGTGTGGCGCATCACATCGACGCCTTCTGGGTCCTTCAAGGTGAGCAGTTCAAGTTCAACGTCTGATTCCAGAACGCGGTTCAAATCCACCACCTTGCCGTCTGCTTTTGCCGCCACTGCATCCTTAGCCAATCTCGGGCCAATCGCTGCTGCTACATCGTAAAAAGTAGTGCCTTCAGGAAAACTCTTTACGGTTCCGTCTTTGAGTCGAACACTTCTATTCTCAGCCACTCTTCATCACTCCTGTATTTGTGTATCTGTCAGTCCGCAGCACAAGGTCTACTCCCGCGGTTACAGCCAAGAACAAATAAAAAAACGCCCCCGCCCCGATGTTGTTCATCAGGACGAGAACGTTGTTCCCGTGGTTCCACCCAACTTCGACTGTGACTGCTGTCCGGCTGTTGTTGTTGTTCCGCTTACGCGTCAGCCGTCAGCTTACAGTCCTCATTTTGCGTATAACGTACGCCCCGAGACTCGTTTCACAGCGCTCTGCTGATTCCCGGTCCAGCTTGGAAAGTGGTGTCCGATACGTTAGAGGATGGGGAGGCTTTCAGCCAAGGCACTCCTTCTCTTGTCACCGTGAACGTTCGGCGCATCTTTCCGCATTGCCAAGTATGTCGAAATTTTGTATAAGATTCTACCCATCCGCCCCGCGAAAGTCAAGGCCAACTCTAGGTCAATTCATTGCCGGCAATCGTCTTGCAGGTCGAGCAGTTATGGCACCGCTCCACCCGACCCAAAAAGACTCTTTCACATGTCTCTGCAAAACTCGGCCACGCGGCATACTGAGTCAAATCGTGCAGAACAATCCGACACGGCGATCTCGTCACCAAAATACTCATCGCCAAATCCTCAGCATTGACCTCTTCGTCGGGACACGCCTTGGCTGCCGCCTCAACAACAGCCTCATCTTGGTACAACTGACCTGCTTCATCGGAAATCCAGACTCGTTCGTCTGTGCAAAATACGTGCAGTGTCTGTGCTGAAGGAGGGTTGGATTCAAGGACATAGCGAAGCGTTGCGACAAACTCTTCGTACTCCGCATCTGATAAAAACTGCTCTACCATCTCCTCCATACCCTGTTCCAGGAGTTTCACATACCCCTGAACGCGAAAATGGACAATGCCTTGAATGTCAATCCAGTTTGAGGCCGCGGCCTGGCGAAAAGAACGGACCAGCTCAGCCTCAATGTCTGTCAGTACGCTTGCCAAATCAGGTGATTGTACCCGATTCTGCGTTAACGCATGGGCTACCAGCAAGCTTAAATACTCGCGCTGATCACCTTTCAGAAACGGATGCTGTTGAACCAAGTATTCCTCCAGGTAAGACCTTTTCCAGTCATCTAACATAAACTGCGTTAGACACTTTACAAACGTATCAATATCATTCTCCATTACTGTTACTTGTAAAATCGTTTCCGCTCGCAAGACGTCCGTTTGCATGACGTCAGTGTCATGCTCATCAGTCTGTAACGGAAAGCCACATCCCGCCAACTTGCTCTTCAGGGCATTTGTCCCCCGTTTAGATTGAATGTGTATTTTCGCCACACCCATCAGTCCTTCCGATATGCATCTAACTGACAGTATTGAGCGGCGCAGTGAAAAGATATTCCTCTAAGCGGTGAAAAATTGATAAATCCCGACAATATTTTTAAGACGTAAAACCGCCGACACAAATCTGTGTCGGCGGTTCACTCTGGTGCGACTGACAGGACTTGAACCTGTGGCCCCCACCGTGTCAAGGTGGTGCTCTCCCTCTGAGCTACAGTCGCTCAATTGGACAGAGCTAATCTTAGCACACACCGTAAAATGAAGTCAATCGAGAATGAACCCGTGCTTTGCCAAACTATTACGGCAAGACTAGCAACACACATCATCCAATTTACTGACCAGAAATCAATCATGCAGCACGCCGCTTGCATCCGCCTGTTTTATACCGTATGAACGGACAATCTGGCGAAGTGAAGGCTGATGCCGCAAATGTAGAGATAAAAGCCGAAAGCGCCGAAAAACAGGCGTAAATCCCGTTCACAAATATTCTGAACCTAGTCCTGGAGACGGGATTGCATCAAATTCCACACCTCAGGCAACTTCTTTGCCACATTTACCGCTCGGTTGCGTTCGTCCACGTAGGCATGCTCAGTCTTGCCTTCTGTGCACAGCTCTCCCGCGGCATTTACTACGCGGTAGGCCATTTCAATTCTGGTTCTCGTCAGTTTTTCCATTCTGGCTTCTACTTTGACTTGGTCTTCAGCTCTCAGTGTTTTAAAGTATCGGCTCTGAACTCCAAGCACTACCAAGACAATGCCATTATCGTGAAATGACTCCATGTAGGAAATTCCGTTTTCTTTGAGAAAATGCATTCTGGCAACCGAAAACCAATCTATGTAGACCGGGTGGTACACAATCCCAGCGGGATCACATTCGCCCCATCGCACTTCAAAGTCTGTTGTCACAACTTTTTTCACGCAGATTCCTCCTCCAGATGGTTGACGTTGACGGGGATTTTACAGCGCAGCCACCGTACGACAGCAAAATCTTCAAATCTCCGAATCTGTGAATCCCGGTTTCAAGTATAGCATGTCCCAGGAAATGTTTCGTACCCCGAAGAACACCCCGCCTAAAGCAAATCGACGCCAATGCCACGGACAGAATTCGATTGAAACCTATGGAAACCCAAGGGAATTAAGACCAGGCCTTTTCGCCGTTCAAGAAGTAGCGTATAATCTTTGTCTGTGTCCACAGTTTGTTCAACAAGAGACGGCATACGAAACCGCAAAACTGTGATACTGTAATTGCGGTGAAGAAAGGAAGTGTCTTCGCGTGATTCGTACACTCATGAAATCCAAAATTCATCGTGCTGTGCTGACGGAAGCTAATTTGAACTATATGGGAAGTATTACTATAGATGAAGACTTAGCGAATGCAGCGGGACTCGTTGAGAATGAACGGGTTCAGATTGTAAACATTAATAATGGGGCACGGCTTGAAACCTACGTCATTCTTGGCCAGGCGAAATCTGGTGTGATTGGTCTCAACGGCGCCGCAGCCCGTCTCGGTGCTCCCGGAGACTTGGTTATCATCATTTCTTACGCCATGTACGACGAAGCAGAAACAAAGCAACACAAACCTGTCGTCGTCATGGTAGACGAGCATAATCAACCTGTGCAAACAGACCATAAGGAAACCAACCCTTTGTCGTAAGTACAGACAGTTCACGGATTGGCAACGCAGACATTGACTTGTTTACCCGCAACGTGATAAACTCACGTTGCTAACTTGCCGGGGTGGCGGAATCGGCAGACGCAGCAGACTTAAAATCTGCCGGGCCAAAAGCCCGTACCGGTTCAAGTCCGGTCCTCGGCACCATATAGAGCAAGGGATTCAGCAAGTTGCTGAATCCCTTTTTGTAACTTCAAAACCAACGTCGTCACGTGGACCAATGCTTGTTCATTCAGACAACCCTTCTAGTCTACTGACGCTTTAACACCTGTGTCCAAACCTTGCGTTCTTCCAAGAATGGGTCTTCCACGACACGGCTTTGCGTATCCAGTAACAACGTTGGCCGCGTCGATGCATTGGACTGGGGCCAATCAGGAATGTATTCGTTACCTGGAGTCCCATGGTGTGCAAATGCAATCCAAGTATAGTGCATTTGTGATGCCATGTTACGAATGTCCTCCGGTGTCCCCTCAATTTGAGACAGGGGATAGTCCACATTGTTAAATACAAACGGAAGTTCAAAGGCATGGGAAGCCTTCCAGGGCCGCGTTCCCCAATCAAATCGATAGACCCACAACGGGGACTGGTTGGTATTTTCGCCTATGAACTGTTGCAGAGGTCCTGCAAATGCCAGGAATGTAGTGAGTTGAATTAAGCTGTCCTCTAGTTCACCCTTCTCCCGCCCTTCTACGTACAACCGCTGTATTTCAGGGGGAAACGGGCCCAGTGGCGGGAATGGACCAAAAGGAGCGTTAAACCGTGCGATGCGGGAAGCGTCGTCTAGGTTTCGCCAATTTAAATCACGATTAAAATAGAAGGCAATCTCCCTCAAGTTCGTGCCGACAATCATCGGTACGTCATGCAAACTACCCATTCTCATGTTTTCCTCGAAAGAAGCCGGAATCACGACTCCGTCAACCATAGGTTTCCACAGTCCGATGGCTTGCGTCGCTTCAATCAGTTGCGATGCGGGCATATCCAGTAGAGCGACCCAGTTGTCGGGACTGATACCCGCAGATGACAACACATGATGTGTGAGCTTCGCTGCAGAGGCTTTATCGTACATGCCCAAGCCGCCGAGCATAATTCCACTTTCCAGAATCGCTTGTTGAAATAGTCCCTTTGCCTCCGGCATGCAGAGGAGGGCACTGATGCTCATCGCGCCGGCAGATTCGCCAAATACGGTGACGCGGTTGGGATTGCCGCCAAAACCGGTAATATTATCACGAACCCATTTTAGGGCAGCCACTTGGTCAAGCAATCCCGAGTTTCCTGAAGAAGCATACTCTTCGCCGGCAATGCCGCCCAGGTATAGAAATCCCAAAGGCCCCAATCGGTAATTGACTGTGACTAGAACAACATCGCCATTTGCGGCAAAAGACGTTCCATCATAGACTCGCTGTTGACCGCTTCCCCCACGAAATGCACCGCCATGCAGAAACACCATGACGGGCCGCATTTTATGGTCCGCTGCAGGTGACCAGATGTTCAGTCGCAAGCAGTCCTCGTCAAGCGTTTCTGTTTCCGTTTCAAACAAAGGCATTCGGGTCTGATGAGCAACGGGTCCAAACACAGACGCGTCGTAAACGTCACTCCAAGTCTCAGGAGGCTGTGGCGGATGAAAACGAAGCTTTCCAACAGGTGCCTTGGCGTACCGTATTCCACGCCATACTATGACTGGTCCTTCCTCTATCCCCTTTACTTTCCCGTATTCAGTATCAACGACAGTCAAAGCCATAGCTGACCTCTCCTTGTACTCAAACCGGTGCTCAATCCACGGTTTTGTGCTATGTTAAAGTTAGCACAACCTACGGAAATATCAAACAATTCTAAAGTAATGGAGCCATAGTCTCCGTCTGCCAAACGGATTGAACACCATCAAGGACAATGTGTGCCTTGGATTATAGGATGTGTACTTTTGATTGTATTTTGATAGAAGTCATATAAACCATGGATGATATGGATTGGATTTGAAATTTTTTGCTTACATATCCATCTGTAAAGCGCTAAGCTTTCGGAATTTCCACAGTAAAATTGTTCCTTACTTACGAATATAATGTACATAAACTGTGTCGCTTGCGGTGTTTGCTTGAGTTGCTCGTTTGGGTTGGTTGTTTTGCTGGAAAGGGGTTTAGGTGCGTCATCATGCTTGCTGCTAAAATTCAACAGGTGACCGGAGAACGGCCGCCATCAGTCTCATCAGTCCGACAGAAGTTTCTTAGAAAACCGACATTTTGGATTGGTGCGCTCATTGTCCTTGGGTTTCTATTGTTTTGCTTTCTTGGTCCGATTCTGGACCCGTCAAGTCCATTGACTTCTCATCCGGGTGCTTTCGGGCAACCGCCGTCTTTGAAGTGGCCGTTGGGAACAGACGATATCGGTCGCAACGAAATGATACGGCTGATGTATGGAGGACGCCTGATGCTTTTAATTGGCTTGCTGTCGGCAATCATCTCCACCACGTTGGGGTTCTGGGTCGGCGTGTTATCCGGATTTTACGGCGGGTTGGTGGACCGGCTCCTCTCGTGGACCATGGACATCGTCACCAGCGTTCCCCAACTTGTGCCGTTACTGCTATTCGAAGTTCTGGTAGGGGCTTCGCCCACAACCATGATTGTGGTCGTGTCATTAACCTCCTGGCCCTTCGTCGGCCGCCCGGTTCGAGCCGAGGTGATGTCACTTTCTACGCGTGAGTTCATTATGGCAGCAGGGTCGCTGGGAGCAAGTCGTCGTCGCATCATCGTGCGTCATCTCCTGCCTAATCTCTGGTCTACCTTACTGACAACAGTCACTTCTTCCTTCGGAACGGCAATTCTTGTGATTGCCACTGCAAGCTTTCTCGGATTCAGTCTGCCGGCCCCCAACCCTAATTGGGGATCTATGATTGCCCATGGCATACATGTAATCTACGACGGGTATTGGTGGCTCTGGGTTCTTCCTACGGCCTTTTTAATCCTGCTACAGTTAGCAGTCCACTTCATGGCTGTCGCCGCCCGTGAAAGCTTGAACTCTCAGTCGGAGGTGGCATCGTGATTCGTTTCGTTCCCCGCCGCACCTTAGAAGCGGTCCTTGCATTGTTCGGATTCAGTCTCATCATGTTTTTCGCTCTGCACATCGACCACGTCAATCCAGCCCGGGCTATGTTGGGACAAAACTGGACGCCAAGCCGCGGTGCTGCATTGAACCGGGAACTGGGGCTGGACAAGCCTGTGTTCGTCCAGTACCTTCTGTGGGTACGAGCTCTCTTTCACGTGGGAGGATTGGGAGCCGTCGTGAAACGCTATTTGGTCCCTAGTTTAGTACTGCTCAGCGTGAGTATTGTAGTGGCTTTTCTGGCTTCAATCGCCATTGCTCAGTGGCAGATCCGTACCAATGGCAGTGTGATAGACCGAGGACTTTCAGTACTGACAGGAATGCTGAGTGCGGTGCCCGGTTTTGTCATTGGAAGCTTACTGGTGGTTGTTTTCGCGATTGATGTCCCCTGGTTTCCTGCCAGTTCCTTCACCCCGCCTGGAAGCAGCCTGTTTCATAGGGTGTACTACCATGTACTGCCTACGACGGCATTGGCTCTCAGTGTCATTGGTCCTTGGACTCAGCAACTCCGGGCATCGTTAGGCGGCGAGGCAAAAAGCGATTACGTCCGGATGGCGCGATCGAAAGGTGTGTCACAGTCCCGAGTGATTGCCCGTCACATGAGACGCAATGCCTTGCTGCCGTTTGTCAGTCTGGTCGGCTTATCACTGCCAACGATGTTGAACACTTTGATTGCTATCGAAATCATATACGGAGTACAAGGCGCCGGGTACGCGCTGATTGGCTCGCTGAACGCGTCCCTTTTCGCCAATGCCACAACTATTGCCCTGGTCTTCGCATTTCTAAATATATTGGGCAGTATGGTGACCGATTTCGTGTACGGGTTAATTGATCCTCGCATTCAATACCATTAGACGACAGGAAATGGACAGCAGGAAATAGACAACAGGAAAAAATCCTACTGGAATTCAAATCACTCAGCTTGAAGCGGCCGCAGATTATCTAGAAGAAACTTGCGCAAAGCCCCCGTCTGCGCGGCCGCTTCAATGACATTTACTCCTGCAGCCATCACCCCCATGTGAATACCATCCATTGCTGAAAGAGTAAAACGAGCAATGACATCCGCAGGCAGCAGAGGAGCAAACTCCCCGATGGATATACCCGTTTGGAATATTTCGGTGAATGAGGTTACAAAACGCTGATAGCGCTCAACGACCCATGTCAAGCGTTCGTTGTCATCCCTCGTCTCCAACACAAATTCAATGTGTGCTCCAATCTCTAACGGCGCGTTCTCATTGTAACGTTCAAAGGGATCCAAAATGTTTTCTACTAAGGCCGGCCAAATAGGGCGAGCCTGTAAAATGTCATCGTAGAGCTTAAAGACACTGACATCTTGTGCATCGACCACAGCCCGAAACAGTTCGCTTTTGTTGCCGAAATAGTCATACACTGCTCCCCTGCTTAGACCCACTTCATCAATGACATCCTGCATTGTCGTCTTTAAATACCCAATGCGATAAAACACGGTCTTAGCTGCAGCAATGATGTCAGCCCGTCGTTGTCTCTTGTGCTCTTCCGTCACTTTTGGTGCCAACGTTATCACCCGGTTTCATCCAGTTTTTTAAGATAAGAACTCCTACAGCAATGATAGCCAAAGCTGTACCCGTAATCAAAAATCCGTCAACTGGTCCAAACAGTGTAATGATGGCGCCTCCGACAACCGGGCCCAGCAATGCGGCACCTGTAGTGAAACTACCAATGACACCGAACACCCTCCCTGTCAGCTCTACGGGTGTATCTCTTTGCACTGCCGCTTGAAACGGAATAAACACAAAACCCGCTCCGATTCCCGCAATGAATGCAAGCATCGGTATCAGCCACCAAGCCCAATGGAACTCAACGAGGCATGCAATACCGCCGTAACCAACTGCCAAACCGACAGAACCAATTCCCATCATGTAGACAGAGGACACTTTTTTAAACTGGTTTGAGATGAGAGCGGTAATGAGAGTCCCGCCTCCGGCTGCTGCCATCAAATATCCGAAGAGATTTGGAGTGAAATTCGGGAGAAGTCGTAACAGAGTTATAAATTGAGAATCCGTTAACTGAATAATGAGGAGAATGATGGAAAGGAGAAAAAGTCCAACAAGAAGAAACCTCCGCTTAAGAATGTGATTCCAGCCAACGCGAAATCGTGCTAAAAACGATTCGTTCTGTTGTTGTTCTGACCCTCGAATGCCTTCATCCTGACTGTCCTCAGACTCACTGTCCGCAGTCTGTCGATGCGCATGGTATTGTCCTGTGCTCAGGTTAGGTGAAGTTTCATGACCTTGGTGCACCCTCATAGTAAACAGCAGCAGGACGGTCGATATGATAAAAGACGCGCCATCCAAATAGAAGGCTGACATTGCACCAAATGATGCCACCAGCAAGCCGCTTAAGCCCGGTCCAATGACCTTCGTGATTTGGTTAACGGCTGTCTTTGTCGCTGTCGCTTGATGAATTTGATGGTCTGGAACAATTTCTTTGAGCTTTCCTTGTTCAGCCGGCGCAAACAGAGATTCAAAGCTGCCAATGGCAATTAAGACAAGAAAAAGAACCCATAGCTTATGGGTGGATGGAATGGCCATGACTAAAGCAGCCATGACGAGGTTGGAAAGCATCATGATGACGGTTCGATTAAAGCGATCGGCCAGAACACCCACAAACGGCCCGAGCAGTATCATTGGCGTAGAAAGGCACAACATCATCACAGCAATCATGCCTGGTGACGCATGCCAATGCACACCAACCAGAACGATAAGGGCAAGAATATACAACCAATCTCCCAAGTTGGAGACGGATTGTGCAGAAATGAGCACCAAATAGGGCCTATTCTTAATCAGCGGTACAAACGATACAGAAGTCTCATCATCCATAAAGTCACTCCTCAAACCAAAATAAAAAAACGACACAAATGTCGTTTTAAGAGTATAAGCATTTTTTCATCCTGTCAATCAATTTCTTGTGTCAAGATTTATTTCCCAAGAGCCACTTCCTCTTCCTCCTCAGGAAGAGTGATTCCTGTAATCGCGAGCGTCCTTGCAATTGCAAAGGCCAGCAATAGCGAATTAGCCTGCTTTTTGAAGCTCTCCGCCATTAAGAACTGAATGAGTACGCCGATACTGAAAAACGCAACGAAATTAGCCCCCATGACTTCCATATCTCGTTCCAGTTTCGATTTGGCTTTTCCTGTCGAGAGAGTACGCTCAGCTGTCCTCGTAACCCACCTTTTTTTGTTTGTTCGTTTCTTGGCAGTCTTCTTAGTCTTTCGCTTATGATTCCCTGCTGTTTTGATGGCGGAGGACACCTGTAACAACTCCTTTTCAAGGAGTGTAGACACTACCATACTAAACATTGGTATTCCGGCACTTAAGCAGGTGTGTCGGCTTGTATCATTCACTTCATCTGTGCATTTGACGTTGACCTTCTCCTCAGGTGACACATTTACTGTGACAAGTTGGTCACACGAACTTGTACAGCCAATACCGCTAACAATCCTGTGACAATTCCACACGCGGCATTCTCTTTCCATCACAGTGCTACTGCGGCCTATCAGGAGGGGGTCTTTATCAAGTCAAAAACGACAGACCAAAAGGACCGTCGGCACAAGGAATATGACTCTGTCGTTATCAGTGCCGTTACCACGCTAACCTTCCTCATTTTGCTCGAGGGTCTCCTTGGTCCCGAGTTCAAACGCCAGTGCGGCAAGACGATTGTAAGTTTCGCGATACTTGAAATCATGTTAGATATTTTCGTCATTTCCCCAGAAATAGACCTCACGGAACGGTGAACTGTAACCCTGCTCACAACACCTAATCCTGCAGTTCTCCTAATTCCGTAGCTCTATAGATAATGGTGCGCAATCGCCCACGCGACCACTGCTCCCATAATGATGCCTGAAATGCCCACAAGCAGTGAAATCATGCTGGTTACCCACACTGGATTGGATGCGGCTGCTCCCCGCAGACTCTGAATCATCTTCTCGTTCACTTCATGGGTCAACTTTTCGTGCAGTTCTTGGTTTTGAGTGTGAAACGTCTTCAAATCACTTTTGAGGTCCTCCAGTTTTTCATCGTGATGATCAAACCTGGCCCTGGTATATTCCCGAAGATTCACCTGTTCTGCGCGAGACTCCTGCGTTACGTTTTCTAAGTTTACCGTCTTTTCTTCCAATCCCCGTATGCGTTTTTCATGGTGTTCCTGCTGCTTTCGTACGTCTTCTAACTGTTCGTCGTAGTTCACCGTGCTCACCCTCTTGCGTCTTGGACTGATAACGCGGCAAGGGCAGATGACCTCTTTCTGCCCTGCTCACTTGTAATCTATGAACAAGACACCCTGCTAGACACGGCAAACATATAGACTCCTAGAGATAGACTCACAGCAGCTAAGGGTGGACATCAAGCTTCTTCATCCGCAATCTTCTCAGTGAAATACCGGGATCGGCTATAAGCATGCTGAGAAAAATACACGCCCCGCCGATCCAACCCAAAACTGACAGTTGTTCATCTAAAAACAGCCAAGCAACAATGGCTGCAAAAACGGGTTCCATGGAGAAAATAAGTGCAATTTGAGCCGACCCAGTATACTTCTGAAACACATTTTGCGCCCAATAGGCCAGTGATGTGCCGAAGACTGCGTTAATCATGATTGGCCACAACACAGAGGGTCGAAACCAGGGAGACCATTGAAACAACTCAGAGCTGTGGGAAGATACTATGCTGCTAAAGAGACTCCCTGCAGCAACAACGCCCAACTCAACCACTGCAAGCGCTAAGGAATCAGACAGATTCCCCCATTTTTCTACTAGCAGGATTTGCAATGCAAGAAACAGTGCACACATCAGGACGTATATATCTCCCGGCTTGACCAAAAGCAGGTCATATCCGGATAACAAGGCTAATCCGATGACAGCCAGAGCGACTCCAATCCAGATTCTCAGGCTGGGCAAGTGTCGTAAAAACGGGATGGACAAAATCGGGACAAGGACAACGTTTAATCCTGTCAAAAAGCCGCTCACTGCGGCTCCCGTGGTGCTCAAGCCCAAAGTCTGCAGACCATAGGCTAGAAACAGTGACAGGCCCAGCGCTGCGCCAACAAACCATGTCGATTTTCGCAGCAATGCTGTGCGCGACGGTCCTGACATGAGGGCAATCAGCAACAATACAAGTGTTGCCAGGAAAAATCTAATGGTCAGAAAGGGAAACACGTGCACGGTCTGCAAAGCGTCCTTTGTTAAAGTAAAAGTCGCCCCCCATACCACGGTAATAAGAAGCAAGGTAGTGTTTGCAAACAAGCGATTTGGTTTCATTCGTATAATTCCTTTTGCAGTGGCAACGTTATGCTCGAAAGGAGCGATGGAAGTGACTAAGCGACACTATGAAACAAACCATCAAGAAGGTCTCTCTCAGGATGAAATGGAGGGATTAGCCATAATCCAGGAGCAGATTCTCGATGCCTACAATGCCGGAACCAGTGACGAACCCGACCTATTTGGAAAGACCAAGGGTGTCAATGATGTACCTTCCGAACACACTGATGAGGATTCCTGAAGCACCCGTAAACCTGTGAAAGCTAAAAGACGTGTGTGAGCCCTACTCAGCTTGAAGTCTCATTCCAGCCCAAAGTATGTCTACGATTTCACGCGCGATCCGCTTTGGATCGCGTTTTTCATAGTCTTCCCGGAGTTTATGCGAATCGCCGGCTGACAGTGCCGAGATATACACATGGGCCAACATAGTTGGAGAATAGTCTCCAACTTCTTTGTCCTCAATCCCCTTTTGAAAAGCATCTATAACAACCTGAACCAGTTGTTCTTCTGCCGCTTTGATGCGTCCCAATTGCTCGTCACTCAAGGCGCTGCGGGAGGTTCTTAAAACGGCGTCCAAGTCATGTCGCGATGCACTGATACTCAGGCGGATTTCGGCAATTTCCAGCAGGCGGTTATAGAGTGGTTCGTCATGGTGCAGGATAGCAGCCGTCTTTCCTTGAATGGAACGCATCATGCGTTCCATCGAAGCTGTAAACAACCCTGTCTTGGATGAAAAGTAATAATATATCATCGCTTTTGTGATACCGGTTTGGCGAGCCACCTCATCTGTACTCACACCGTCAAATCCAAGCTCCATAAACAATCTTCCGGCAACTTCTAGTATTCTATCTGCCGTGGGAGTTTCCATTGAATCAGCCCGCGGTCTACCTGGTCGACGACCTTCTTCTGTCAATACTGTCACCTTCTCGGTACTCACAAATAATCTGTTCCCTCATGGATTTTCCAAAGGTATAAATTCAAATCTGCTAATCAGTTTAGCATATCCTTTGCTTTCTTAGAATCAGACATGAAGGAACTATTCGTCTATATCAGACCACTCAGAGTTCGCGTGCCTCTGTGTCATTATGCGTATGCCCTGATTGAATTGTACCCTGCAGTCTTGCTGCTTCCATCATATCCTACATTTGAGACAATGCGGAGGTGTAATGCATTTTTGAGTAATGCTGTGATTCAGGAGATAACTTCATATCACCGAACCGCCCCGTTTTTCCTCAAATACACCTCTGACATAAAAAGAAAAAGGATGATGGGGATAATGGACTGGACATTGGCCTTTCTAACGTTGAATGTCATTGGCATAGCAGCCAACCTCGACAATACGACAGTCGGTATTGCCTACGGGACAAAAGGCCTCCGGGTTCCATATTGGGTGAATTTCATTATTAACATCATGGGCTACGGTTTTGCCTTTGTCGGCGGCTTGTTTGGCCAAATGATTACGAGGATTGTATCCGTCGAGCAGACAAAGTGGATTGCATGCATTGTGCTTGTTAGTATCGGTCTCTATTTCTTGTATCAGGGCTACTTAGCACCACGCTTGTTTGCATCCCGGGCACAACCACCTGCTATGCTGCGGCCAGGATGGAGGCAAGCCATTGCGCTCGGATTCGCTTTGTCTGCAAGCAATCTTGTTACGTCATTTGGCGCCACGGTGGCTGACTATGCCAACATCTGGTGGACATCGATTAGTATCGCTCTCTGGGGCTACATTCTGTTTTGGCTGGGAAACATTATTGGCATTGGCGTCTTTGCTCGCTTGTTTGGAAAGTATTCTGCACTGGCTGCGGGCATTGCTCTGATTCTCGTAGGCATTGTCCAAGTCCGCTAAACCATTCCGTACACGGCCGCCACCATCGCGTACTACCGCACAACACTGTTTTGTTCGAACGTGCGTCCCCAAAAGCTGACACAACAAGCTGACAAAACCTACAAGAGGTTGACACATCCGCGTTGCAAACCTACAATTTGTAGAAAAACAGAGGGGATAGCCATGGAAAGAGGGGCTCTGCGGAAAAAGGCACTCTTGCTGGTTCGTCAGCAGGGGCCGTGCAGCGCAAGTCAGGTTCGAACGGAACTTTGTAAAGATCAGGAGATTTCATTAAACGCAGTTCAAACGGTACTGAACCGGCTTGTTGAACAAGGACTACTTATCCGAAATGGAACGCGCCGCCACTTCACATACGAGGCAAAGCCGTCCGAAGAGACTGTAAAACAGCGCGCAGAACAGGCTGCCATGGATCTTTTGCTGCAGTCAGGAGATGTCGGTTTAGCCCACTTCGTTGATACCTTGGATAAAATACAGCCGGATATGGTTAAAAAACTCGAACAAGTACTTGAACAACGGCGTACCAAAGGAGAGTAGTCATGAGACGCACATCTATTTTGTCTCAATACAGCTATTGCTTCACCGCTTTGGGCATCACTGTGTTAGTTGTGGTTTCCTTTGGCTTCGGTATGATCAGCGAGGTTCGGCACGTTTTGTGGATTGAAACAATGGGAACGATTGCATCTGTCCCACCTTGGCTCTGGATTACCGCAACAACTTCCGTCCTTATCACGACTGTAATTTGGTACCGCATTGCGGTAGGAGCCATTCACTACTCTCTGAGACGAAACTCACTTGTCAGAGAGATTACCAATTGGTTAAGTCCACTGTCAGAAGAACTCATTCCCCCTGACATCCTTCATACCGCCCATTGGCACATCATTGAGGATTCCAAGCGGTACGCCTTTACTTGGGGTATTCTTCGACAGAACATCGGTATCTCAAGAGGACTCTGGGAAGCCCTTGACTCAGCCGGCCGAAGAGCGGTCATGTATCATGAGTCCGCTCATGCGTCTGCTCGTGATCCGCTGCAACAAACCATCCTTCAAACCCTGTCGTTATCTTTCGGGCCGCTCGGTATGACCCAACTGTACAACCGCTATCTGGTGAGAAGGGAAATTCTGGCTGATGTTCGGGCGCTGGACGCAAACGGCGGTAACGATGTCCCCCTCATTACGGCACTCTTGACGGCCGTTCAATCGGAGCCGGGTCTTGAAACACAGGTGGGTTTGACGGGAGCATTTGAAGCCAGGGTTGAGTTCATTTCCACTGGCAGAATTCCGACTTGGTGGGATACCGCCTTGAGACTGCGCTTCGTTCCCACACTCCTGGCTGTCTCCCTAACCATCGGCCAAGGCGTCTTAATTTGGTGCCACTGACAGGAACATTACGAAAGCCAAGCCGTATTGGTCTCATTCGGATTAAGGTTTACCTCGATGCGCGAGCCTGCCTCGCACGTGTTCCCGCCGCCGCGTCCCATCGACTCGCGACGGCGGGCCACCCGGACATAGGAGACTCCAGATTCGAGAAAGTTAGACTTCCCTATTGATTTAGGCGGCTAACTATACTACATTATGTAGTATAGTTAGCTCATTTCATTTTGGGAGGTTATAGAAAATGAATAAATACTCGGCTAGACATCTCGTTATTCCTGCGGCGGCGCTGGTTGGTATCCTCGCAACCGGTTGCGGAACCGTTTCAGCAACCCCCACTTCTTCGTCGACAAATTCCTCTACTGGGGCAAACATGACGAATGGAACATCGGCATCGAGCAGCGGTAATTCGACAGGAACAGCCGCTCCAATGTCTGGCATGAAAGGCGAACTGTTAATTGGAGCAGCTGCAAGCAGTCCAATGAAGATGCAAGGTAACGGGAACTTCTACATCGAGCATGCAAGTTCCGGAAAACTCAGCACAATTGCACTGTCTAAGGGAGCTAATGCCTTCCGTGCTGCTATCGACGGAAATAAGGCTTATGTCCCGACCAAGCAGGGCAAAACCTATGTCATAAACCTTCAATCCGGCAAAGTCACAAGCAGTTTTTCGTCTCCCAAAGGAGCGCGTATCGCAAACACGGCTAAAGCGGATCACCTGCTCCTCATCACTGGCAACAGTTCCATCACAGCGTATTCCCTTCCTTCACTCAAACAAAAATGGCAGTTGAAGACGGGCGGGCAAGCCCTTTCTATAGCAGGTCAGACAGCCTACTTGTCAGGTCAAATGGCAACCAAAACACAGATTGTCGATTTGAAATCGGGGAAAATTACGGGCTCAATTCCCGTAGGTCACATCGAAGACTCTGTTTATGACAAGCAGCAGCACACGCTCTGGTTGGCCAATTGGAACAATGGTCAGATGACGATTGTGAATACGAAGACGAATAAGGTTGAGGGTTCCGTTACAAAGAAAGAAGGCGGAGGTTTCAATATGAAGAATATGATGAAGTCGTCAGGCGGTTTCATGCAACTCGCAGCGGGTCCTGCCGGAAAGAGGGTCTATGCCGCATCTTTCAGCGGAAACATTATGGTTTATAATGCCGCTAAAAACACCTTTGCAAAAGATATTCGTGTTGGGAAAATGTCCATGTTAAGCGGACTTGCCATCAATCCTTCAGGCACTGTGGCCTACACGACGGTTGAGAACAAAATGGAAACGGTCGCAGTATCGTTGAAGACGGGGAAGATCAAGCACACCTACCCCAACCTGATGTCTAACAGGTGGTTTGTCATACATTAAACAGTCATTGATTCACGGTACAGGTGAGTGGTTACAGCGCCTCATCTGTACCAGACCTTGTTACAGGATTTTCTAAGTCCACCTACCATAGAACAGTTTCATGCTTCATAGAACGTCTTCATAGAACAGTCTCATGCAACAGCTTCATGCAGAGTTTAGAACAGCTCGTTACTCCTGCTGTATTCCTACACAATGCGAATTTTTGAAGGGTCCGTGACGATGGTCAACTGGCCGCATTCCGGACATACCAGGCACGGAACTGCTCCCGGATGAAAGTCTGAAATCATATTTCCAGAACGAGCAATTCGAAGAACGGAAGAGCCGGAAGCCTGTTTCGGATGGCTTTCCTTACGGCCTTCTTGAGACGTTTTTTCAGCCGTGTACATCCTTGCAAATACATCCAAGCTAATCAATTCCTTCTTATCCACACCGTCAGGCAGCTTTCCCTCAGGAAAAATCTCTCCCAACCACCTGTCTGCTGCACCACAATCTAGGCACGGGTTTGGGGCCTTCTTCGCCATTATGCTCCCTCCTAAAATAAACACTATCGAAACTGGTTCGCACAGAGCGCAAATAAAAAACCGCGTTCACACGCGGATTTCGGTCTGAATAAGTATTTTGGAGGCGCCAGCCGGATTCGAACCGGCGAATAAAGGTTTTGCAGACCTCTGCCTTACCACTTGGCTATGGCGCCATAGCTTTCCGGGCGTCTACGTGCGATACTTAATGTGCCTCTGCAAAAGCAATCATGGTGGCTCGGGACGGAATCGAACCGCCGACACGAGGATTTTCAGTCCTCTGCTCTACCGACTGAGCTACCGAGCCGGGCAAAAGTGGAACAGTCATGAATATACCGTAGATTGTACGGAGTGTCAACAGATATCGGAGGTTTTTTGAAGCTGGCCCGGGCCTGTCTCCAGCACGGTTTTACGTCTCATGACTCCATTTAAGTCTTGGACGCGATTGACCTAGGAAATAAGCTAACGAGATGGATAAATGACACGTCTCTGACGATGGGGATGTGGACCCCTTCAGAAGAGATCAAAAAAGAATTAGCCACACTCAACATCCCGAAGGTACCCGTCTTCACTGGTAAAGTACCGATTTCTTTCTTGAATAACAAGTTGGCCAAAAACCGGGAACTCACGCTAATTGGTTATGATAAATTACAAATTCCGCGGTACAAAGTTGTGTACCGTGTGCATCACACATGACACTAAACGTCATAGGAAGTACCGTGAGTCAAAACTCTAAAAAAGCCTTCGCACACCATTGCCGTGTACGAAGACTCTCTCATCTTCTTTGGTGGAGAATAGGGGATTCGAACCCCTGACCCCTGCGCTGCCAGCGCAGTGCTCTCCCGCTGAGCTAATTCCCCGTGAGCGGAACAGTCACTATTATACTGGTTATCACAAAGAAAAATCAAGCCCTCTTTTTTAAGAATCCAAAATACATATCTTACTGTATTTGAGGACATGGTAACTCAAAGATGCAGATTTTGGCTGCTGAGTTCATGTCCGAAAACCTCGGGCAGAGGAGGTACATTTTTATGAAGAAATTTATGACAATGGGCGCATTGCTGTGTGTCCTGGGGGCAAATGCTCCTGTAGCTTTGGCGAACAGTTCTGTTCAACAAACAAGCTCCGCCCATTCTCATGCTGACGGCGTCTACAGTGTTGCTGCTGAGCCGTTCACCTCGCCCCACCACACGACCCACAACTGGCAAATCGAATCCAGTATTCAAGTCAGCAGAAGTGTGCTTAAAGAAGCGTACTTGGCTAGTAGAGAAGCGTATACAAAGAAACTGGAGAAGTATGCGAAAGTAACGCCCAGAGATGCGCAGAAGAAGATATCTGCGACTCACCCGAAGATGAATATTGAACACGTCCAACTCCGCAATATCCGAACGAGCCTGGTTTACATGGGACTTGCAGTGAGCGACCAGGACAAGTATTTGGTCATCATCGACGCGGGGAACGGAAAAGTGCTAATGGACAGACAGTTGCCTACGCACCACACCCGAGTCTTCTCAGACAAATAAGGAACTCGTTCGATAGCACCCCGTTGCAGCAGCAAATTTGACCTACAGGGGAGGTTATTCAACTGCACAGAAAGTCAAGCACAGCTTGTTCCTTCGTCCTGACAAGACTACTGTCATCAAACCCTTTGGCGTCCTATATACTGAAAAGTGGGGGATACTAAAAGAGCGAGAGCATTAGCTCTCGCTCGCAATCCTTTGCCCAATTGTAAGACCTAAAGCGCCCTAACCTTGACCTTATCCAATGCTATGGGTCCGACACCGCGGGGAACCTCAATGGATTCACTCTTGGTGGCACCCAGCCACTGGGTTATATAGTCGCAAGCCACATTGGGATCAATGCGATCGCCGCAGGTATACACATCAACACTTGCATACCCATGCTCCGGAAAACTGTGAATCGTTAAGTGAGATTCAGAAATAATGACAACTCCGCTGACACCTTGCGGTGCAAACTTGTGAAATGCAACTTCCCGGACTTCTGCTCCTGCTTCTAGTGCTGCGTTGACCATAGTCCGTTCAATACTTTGGAGATCATTCAGGCGATCTTCTGCACAACCCCAAAGTTCAGCAATTACATGACGACCCATCGTATCCATTCGATGACTCCCCCTAACCACAGAAGATCATGCTCGTTTGAGCATGCGGTACCGCACCATTACCACGGGGGAAAGTTAGTCCTTTGAGGTCCTAACCCTTTAAGTAACGGTGATACCAAATATCAGTTTCTTTCTAACACCCTACTGTGGGCCAAACATTACGACTGCTAGTATAAGATGAACCCTGACAATTTGCAACAACAATTTGCGCCAACTAATGTTTTGTTTTCAAACAATCGTATTTGCAGGATTTCACCCAGTCAGCAACATCATTTGGCTTGTCCCGTTATGACATCATACGGATTCCTACTGATATTCTGTACTTTGGTTCACATATCCATGCAACGGCGTCTTTACAACATCCTCACGAGCCCTCATGTCACTGATATCAGCTTGGCGGCAAGCGCCAACACAGCAGCAACCGTTGATATGACACCTAATGACTTAAACACTTTCGGGTGATAACGCCAGCGCAGAATGCTTAAAGTGACCAGACTTCCAGTGATAAGTCCGGCAATATGCGCAGAATTGTCGATATTGCTGTGCCAAAAGCCGTAAACCAAATTAATCACCAGCAACAAAACCAACTGATTTCGAACAACCTTTGGCAAATATCCCTTGAAAGACAGTACCAGTGCTGCGGCAAACACACCAAAAATGGCTCCTGATGCGCCTGCGGCAACTTCATTTCCCGGTAGAATCCACAGACCCACCACGTTCCCAATGAGCCCCGAAATAAAGTAGAGGAAAGCGAACGGCCACGCCCCAAAAAACAGTTCAATTAAGTACAGACTGGCTAAGGAGACCATGTTCAACGTAATGTGCATAAAGTTCATGTGAACAAACATGGCAGTAAACAACCGGTACCACTGCCCGTGCCAGACAGCGTTAGCATAAAAGGCGCCAGCCCGAGCCAAGCCATAGACGCTTCGGCCCGTCATTCCTTCAACGAGCACATACCAGACAACATTGACGCCTATCAAAGACCAAGTCATCCATGCTTTCTTCCACAGTTGATTGGAGGCAGCACGTTTTTGGGGTGGCCCACCTGCGACTCCACCTTCCAAATGAATCCTCCTCTATGTGAAGTGTATCCTTCTGGTTTTTCATCAAGTGAGCAAAGTCTGATTTTGAGTGCAAAACTCGGATCGTCATGGACGCTCCGTTTACGAAGGTCGATTTCCTTGCTTTGTTTGCTGTTGAACATATGCGCCTAAATCGTGATCGTCGAAGTCAATCGCGTCACGGTTTAACATAATATAATCAATCGACGTTCCGGTTTGATCCGCTGCAAACTCCAACACATGTCTGCGCCGCAGTGTCGGTTCAGACCAGAAATCAGTAAAATAATTGTCAATCCTATGAAACTGCTTTTGCGATAAACCCGGAATCAACTGTATAAACGCTTCACCCGGGAGTTCGAGAATATCATAATTCTTTCCATCAAATTCGACATTCAATCCCAGCCGCATTCACGCGCACATCCTTTCTTCTATAAGCTTTCTAACGCGTGCCGGTAGCTGCTTTCCCTGCTGTAACATTCCTTCACAGAGAGGTTTGAAGCATTCTGCTTCATTTTCTGCTTCATCCAGTATACCGAATGATGAACAGGCTCACAATTCAGGATAGGGTTTCTGAATACGAGTGGATGAATTGAAGTAAACATAATTGCGCAAAAATTGACTCCTAGGTACAATAAACATGTAGACGATCCACCCATACCGTTTTTACTATACAAGGAGGCTTAGTACAGGGTGAATTCGCTTAAAACTTGGACATTGATGGGCATTTTGACCGTCATTCTCGTGTTGGTCGGACGCTTTATCGGTGGTGCAACAGGGATGCTGTTCTTTCTCTTGCTCTCCGTTGCGATGAATTTCTTCAGTTACTGGATGAGTGGGACGATGGCCATTCGTATGACAGCATCGGTTCCGGTAAGTGAGCAGGAGCAGCCTGAACTGTACCGCATCGTCCGACACTTGGCTGGACGAGCCAATCTGCCAATGCCTGAGATATACATTACCCCTTCACCTCAGCCCAACGCTTTCGCGACGGGACGGAATCCGCAGAATGCCAAGGTAGCGGTAACGGAGGGGATTTTAAGGACGCTGTCTCCGCGGGAACTCGAAGGCGTCCTGGCCCACGAGATGGGTCATGTCCGCAACCATGATATTTTAATCAGTTCCATGGCAGCGACCATTGCAGGGGTTATAACAGGAATTGCCAACATCCTTCAATGGGGAATGATTTTCGGTTTCGGACGAAATGAAGAGGATAACGGAGGAGTCGTCGGCGAATTAGCTACCATTATTCTGGCACCGATTGCTGCGACCGTCGTTCAACTGGCAATATCGCGATCGCGGGAATACAAAGCAGATGCCACAGGAGCCCGTCTGGTGGGAAATCCGAACCCATTAGCTGACGCACTGGAGCGACTCGAAACCTATTCTCAGCACATTCCCAGTGGAGTAAATCCGTCCGCAAGCCATTTGTTTATTGTCAATCCGCTGCGCGGGGAATCACTGATGCAGCTGTTTAGTACACATCCTCCGACAGAGGAACGCATCAGACGCCTTCGGCAGATGCGTGTATTGGGATAAAAACCTTCTGGTAAGTGACCGTTAAGAAGGGCAGGGGAGAATATCATCCACCTGCCCTTTGTCTATTTCCATTATCCCATTTCCAAGCCATCGTTCAAACAGGCCGTGTGTAAGCGGCAGAGGCTCCCTCCCGCCCAATACATAAGGAAGAATATCTCGTCTGTGCAATACTGTTCTGTGCGAAGGACTTTGCTGCGGCACTTGCACCGTAGGTCCCGCTTGAACGAACATCCGCATACTGCGAACCATAGCTGTACAACCCTGACTGCTCAAGGTCACCGGCCTCTTGCGTATCCCTGCCACTCGGTCTGCTGTTTGACGGCTCTGATTGATTGTTCTTACCGGGGCCGTTTTCTTCGTCAATCAGCGTTTGCAGTTCATCCTCTAAATTTTGTATCAAACTTTCCGCTTCTTGCAGTCTCTGCTGTAATTGAATTAAGCCTCCAACCACTTCGGGCCCCCCCGTCTACACATCGGATTTTTCATATTTTACATTATTGAAGGAGGCTGTATACATCATTTTTTCCCGCGACTCTCATTGTCTCCAGATGAGCTCTCGGTGTCTGCACTTCGTTCGTATCCTGTATCATGCATTGGATGCATAAAAGGGGCAGGAGGCCTGCCTTCCAGCTTTTCCCGAAACACGTTTTGGCCCGGGTCCGAATCATCGTCTGCCCACTCATCACCCGACATGATAACGGGATCGACATCCTTGCTCCAGTGATCGAGCGGCGTCTCCCTCCATTTTGGCACCTGTTCTCCTTCGTCTCGTTTCGTCACTGTAACACCCCCTTGCCTATATAGTGCTGCACCCAACAAGAGCTATACGTTGCAACTCATAGTTCGTCCCGCCTCCACATATCTATGATTAGTACCTCCTGTACCGTAGCGTTACAGGACGATAAGGGAGCGTTGTCGTATGTACGCTGTACACTACGATCGGCTGTGCGGGTGGATTTTCCTGTTCTTCTCCATCGCAGGATTCAGTTTCGGGCATGTTGGAGAGTATATGCAGCTCAGTCTAGTGGAAGATACTGTATTCCTGATTCTCGGTGTTCTCCTGATTGTTTCAGCCCGATCACGTTACCGCTACGCAGTTGCCGCTGCCTTCAGCTTGGGATTGCTGTGCACCGTTTGGGGACTGTGGGGAACCATTTCTCCTGCCTCAGTCCCTGGCTCCGCCGATCCGCTGGAGAATGCGGTGCGAGTGGTCCTCGGAGCATGGGGAGTGTACACGTCTGCCCAAGACATTCGAGCATGGCGGCGCCTTGGGCGGTCATAAGTCGGACCGAATCGAGCATACTAAAGCCGGAGGCTTGACCTCTACTTATACTCGGTAAGGGGGACGACTGAATGCAACTGAAGGACATTATGACTTCCAACGTGACGTATGTAAGTGAGTCCGATACCCTCGAAAAGGCAGCACAATTAATGCAAAGCATTGACTGTGGTTCTTTGCCAGTTGTGGAAAATGAGAGGATTGTAGGTGTAATCACCGACAGAGATATTGTCATTAAGGGTGTGGCAAAAGGCAAGGCGAATGCTTCCGTAAGAGAATGCATGACGCAACAGCCGGTGACTGGCACACCGAATATGGATGCTCACGAAGCGGCTGATTTAATGTCTCAGCACCAAATTCGCAGACTGCCTGTCACCGACAACTCCGGCAAACTTGTTGGAATTTGCGCAATCGGTGACCTTGCTACCGTTGATATTCACATCAACGAAGCTGGCGATGCCTTGAATAAAATTTCTCAGCGGACCCCTTTGCAGTAAACGCTGCAGCAACGGCAACGACGCTAACCGAGCTATACGGCTGAGAAAAAGGGCTGCTCCTGTTCACTTGCAGTGAACTCAGTGAGCAGCCCTTTTTACGGTTCTAAATGGTATTGCGCTTTTTGCAGGTCCGAATGGTGTAACTGTCAACAAAAGAACCCTGCGAGAGTACGCAGGGTTCTTTTAAGAACATATTTGAAATTATGCGCGGCCTGACATTTGCTGTTCAGCCAACGCCACCAACTTACGAGTAATGTTACCGCCAATCGAACCCGTGTCACGAGTTGTCATGGTTCCCCAATATCCATCAGAGGGAGGAGTGATGCCTAATTCCTGGGCTACTTCATACTTCATCTGGTCAAGAGCTTTCGCAGCGGTTTTGACTACTGGTGTATTGGATTTCTGACCTTGTGCCATGCTATCACCTCCTTGTAAACGTATTATGTCCATGTCCGCAGTTGATACACAGTTACATTTTGCTCTTGTTTACTTATTTTGCCACACGACTAATCGAGATGATTTCGAATGGCATAAATAGCGGCCTGAGTCCGGTCCATCACATCCAGCTTCAAAAACAAGTTTCCTACATGCGTTTTCACCGTCTTAATCCCAATCCCAAGCCAGTCCGCAATTTCTTGATTATTCTTGCCCCTTGCAATGCCCTTCAGAACTTCTCTTTCTCTCGGAGTAAGGTCCTCCCAGACAGGTTTATCTCCTGTTTGCTGCAACTGTCCGATAACCCTTTGCTGCACTTCAGGGTCAAGTACAGATTGACCGCTCGCAGCAAGCCGCACTGCCTCCAGCACCCGGTTTGCGGAACTGGTCTTCAAAATATAGCCAATCGCTCCGGCTCGGAGACTCTGCACCATCTTGGCGTCGTCAAGAGAACTCGTTAAGACAATGACTTTACAGCTCAGCCCTTGGCCGACAATGGCCGCAGTTGCTTCAACGCCGGACATCCCCGGCATTAAGAGGTCCATGACAACCACATCTGGTTTAAGGGATACTGCCAAATCAACGGCTTCCGTACCGTTTTGAGCCTCAGCAATAACCTCTATGTCTGATTCAGTCTGCAAGTAACTTTTGATGCCCATTCTGACAACTTCGTGATCGTCAACCAACAGTACTCGAATCACTGCCGTCTGCCCCCCTTCTGCCCCACAACACGCGGTATAGATACTTGCACTGCTGTACCCTGCTCACGCCTCCACACGTCAAAACTGCCGCCGAGCCCCATGGCTCTTTCCTTCATCGACCGAATCCCGTACGAGTCGCCCTCAGGACTTGGTCTTTCTGTTTCAATTCCAATTCCATCATCCAAGATGGCTAATTCAATCACATCGGCAGTTCCACGCACGGAAACCCGCAAGTTCGACGCCTCAGCGTGCTTTAACACATTCGAAACGGCTTCCTGAAGAATCCTGAACAATTGCTGCTCGATGGCTACAGGAACACTTTCGTTCAGGTCCCAAGTCAGTTCGGTTCGCAGACGATGGCGGTCTGTCACAGCCTCCAAAAACGCCTCTATCGCTTCGTGAAGCGAACGTCCCTCTAGTTCCACGGGGCGCAGATGCAATAGGAGCGCGCGCATCTCCCGTTGAGCCGCATTGGATAGCTCGTTCAGTTTCGCGAGCGTGTTCCCTAACTCTGGAGAATGAGAATCAAAGTATCTCTGCGCGGCAGCAGACAACATCGTGAGCGCAAACAACTGTTGGCTAACGGAATCGTGAAGTTCACGAGCAAGTCGCTGGCGCTCATCCAGTACTGCTACACGTTCAGATTCTGAAGCCAACTGTTTGTTCTCCTCAGCCAGTTCCTGCAGCTTTTGCACGTACGATTGAAGCTGTCGCCCCATACTATTAAACTGTTCTCCCAGTTGGTCAATTTCGTCCCCAGTACCCATAATCGTAATCCTATGGTTCAATCGACCAGACGCCAAAAGCCCTGCTGCTTCCTCAATCTCGTATAAACGCCTTCTGATGAGTTGTGCAAAGAAGTACCCCAACCAAACTGAGACAAGGAGGACTGCAAGCAATGCAACCAATAAACCGACTATGGTGCTTGCCGACAGCACAACGTGAGACATCGTCCCAAGGACAACCCCGACAACGATGGCGGTCAGTACGGTAGAAATCAGTGTAAGATAGATAAACGCTGTTCGAATGGACACGGCTACACCTTCATTATTTGGACGTCTCCGATTTTCAGTTCTATATTTATGAACACCTTGGTATCGGCTTCTTCAAATTCTTCATCCTCATACTCAACGTTCGGATGCATACCCGAGTGGCTTTCGCCAAACATCTTGACGTCCCCAATGTTGATGTCAGACACAATGTGAACGGGTAAGCCATAAGGAACAAGAACCCTGACATCCCCAATCCAACCGCCGATGTTGATGTGATATGTTCCAGATTCAGCACGTGCCGTATTCAAATTCACCCTGACATCCCCCACCCCGTTCCAGAGTGACAGGTCTTTTAACACCCAAGGCTGTTGTCCTACATTCAGGTCCCCGACCCATTTCCGGTTCACCGTGTGCTGCTTCTTGCCGGTATAATCCGTTGCGTCGATAGTAAATGTTCTTTTATCACCGGATTTGCTCCAACTCCGGACAAAGCGATGTTTCTTCCAGTGTTTTGGAAGTACCATTTGCAATCCCACAAATACAATGAACAGACCCCAAAACAAATTCCAACTGCTGGTTCGGTTCAGCGACGGCCACAGTCCCGCATTGCGGACGGCAAGCCCGAGTCCTAATGTGAGTGCAAACACAGACCAGACCGGAAACCGCCTGCTGGTATTACCCACGACACCGAAGAGTCCCACTACTGCCAGAGCGAGGGGCCAAAGTACATCCGGCCGGAGCAGCGCTTGATTGTTAATCCCTACATGCAATTGTTCTAACAAGAACAGTACTCCAATTACAAGAATGAGGATCCCAATCAGTGATGGTCGTTTCATCATCATCGCATCCTTCTTTGTCACTTCAAACAGTCTTTGTCACTTCAAACAGTATTCGTCACTTCTTCGTCACTTCAAACAGTTCCAAAACGGCTTTACAGTCTGCTGCTGCCGTCTCATCGCTGCCTTGACCTTATCGTACTGGGTAAGACAAGGTTCCACAACGGACTCTGATTCCCTTCACACTCAGACTTTAGTCCTAGTCCCTGCCGTGTTATCATATGAAGTGTGTACTAGTGACAAAATTGTGTCACCTGCACATTGCTACTCCAAAACGAAAGGAAGATACATATGCCGCAGGAAAGAGCTAACGCGTTTGACTTTGCTGGAACATCCGTCACTTTAATCGGACCCGAACAAAAACCAGGCAACAAAGCGCCTGATTTTACAGTCATTGCTAACGATAGAAGTCCCGTCACGCTGGCAGATTCCAAAGGGAAAGTCAGAATCATCAGCGTTGTTCCCTCTCTGGATACGGGCGTTTGCGACGCTCAAACCCGTCGTTTTAATGAGGAGGCGGCAAAATTAGGTGAACACATTGTGATTCTCACGATTAGCGCCGACCTTCCCTTCGCACAAAAACGCTGGTGTGGAGCTGTCGGTGTGGATCAGGTCCAAACCCTTTCAGACCATCGTGCCATGTCTTTTGGAGATTCATACGGTACGCACATTAAAGAAGAACGCCTGGAATCGCGCGCAGTTTTTGTGGTCGATTCAAATGACGTAATTCAATACGTTGAATACGTCCCCAGCGCAGGTCAACACCCGAATTACGAATCCGCCTTAGAGGCCGCTAAAAAAGCGAAGTAAGTCAGGATGATAATACGTAAGTAATCCAGGTGCTTGTCTCCCATGTGGGAGACAAGCACCTGTTTTTGCGTACACAAGCAGACACGGAATAACCAAATTGAATTGCGCACACAATAGCCGCAAACTATTTCGAAATGTGAGGGATCATTCGTGAAGACCGGCACAAAGAAATTCGCCTCGCTGTTCTTGCTCACCACATTCTCGATTGCAACAGCGGGTTGCGGCACTCAAATCAGCAACAACGCCACGACAAATACCTCTAACGCAACAGGAGGAGCCAGAGCCAGCAAGACGATTACTATCGCATGGCTCCCGTGGACAGAAGATGTGGCCACAACACACCTGTGGAAAGTCTTGTTAGAACAGAAAGGATACACAGTGAATTTAAAGGAGTTGGATGTGGGTCCGCTTTTATTGGGGTTGTCAAAGGGAGGAGTCGACGCATTCTTTGACCTCTGGCTGCCCGCAGAGCAAAACAATATTAAAAAGTACAAAAGCAACATTTCGTATTTGACAGACTGGTATACCGGCGAGTCCAGTGAAGGGGTTGCAGTACCCAAGTACATGACGAACATCAACACCCCGCAAGAACTTAATGCCCACGCAGCACAATTTAAGCATCGTATCGTTGGCATTGACCCCGGGTCTCAAGAAGAAAACTCGGTGAAAAAAATGGTAAAGGTCTACGGAATGAATCATATTCACGTTCAGGACAGCAGCACGCCGGCCATGCTAACAGCGCTGAAACAGGCAGTAAAAGCCAAAAGACCCATTGCAGTGGTCATGTGGACACCGCACTGGGCCTTTACGAAATACAACCTGAAATACATCAGCGACCCCAAATACATTGTGAAGAGCAAAACCACCAACAAGATACTAGTAGCAGCGAATAAAAAATGGGCTAAGGATAATCCCACTGTCAGCGGCTGGTTTTCCAACTTTAAACTTACTCCTAACCAACTCGCTTCATTAGAGGAATACATGAAGAACACCAAAGATAAGGATTCAGCCGCGAAAAAATGGATAGCAAAGAATCAGTCACTCATCAGCAGTTGGTTTTAGTCCAAAGGCGAACTGTGGGGACCGGTATTTTACCGGGGTTTGCCCTTTTTCTTCCGTTTCGTTGTATTCCTTGGGTCAACCCATAGGGTTGGTCCTGCGGAACCATTTATAGCAGAAGCGTCGTCTGTTTGATCCGCTTCGGCTGCGGCCTCCATCTGCTGACGTATGATATCAGGTTGAAGGGCCATCGTGTCCGCACAGAGACCTCTTCGAAGGCTTTCCAATCGGAGAACGCCATCAGGTGAAATGTTCCCCAGGTTTGCTTTGGAGCCCAGTGTCTGAACGTGATATACCTGCTGCCGATACAGAGGGGCCTCCCAAATGACGTGATTTGCAAGCGGACCCATACCGTCTACGAGAAATTTCGCATCCTGTTCACGTACATAACCGTCTGCGTCATAGATGCCGCAACCGAGACCGGATTCCCGGCCCTCAACAATCACGTAGTCTGCTCCGCTGAGGATGTCGCTGCGCATCAGATGCAATCGCTCAGACATACTTAACTGGTCATCATCTATCTTCTTTCCGACCTCAGTAAGAACGATAAACCCCGCTTCTCTGGCCGAGTGAATCATTTCTCTGCGTGTTCGCACGGGTAATGAAATGGTCCCGTCGGAAATCTCGACTGCCCGCATTCCAGCGTCATAGACAGAGTCAAGATACTGTTCCCATGCACCGTTGGCATAGGCGATTTCAAAAGCAGTTCCGCCTGGGTACAGCAATATATCATATTCTTGGCACAGACTGATTTTATCCTGGATTCTTTCTGAGGGAAGAACTTTTCCACTGCCATAGGCCAGCTTCCAAAAATCCACGTGGTTTGCCGCCAGTTCGAAAATACCTCGCATAGCGGAGATTGGAAGTCCGCTGTCAATGACCATGGTTAACCCGGAAATTCGCGGTTTTTCAACTCTGCCGGGGACAACGTCCTGCAACAGTTCGGTCCAGTAGGGGTGTTCCACGAGCCATCCGCCTCCTGTGATGAATTCATTGCCCACAGTATATGGCGAATGCCCCAAATGCGTGTCGAGCCGAACGAGGCTGCCAAGGCTAATGGACCAGCATCAAGACGGCCGTTACCAGCAACACTGCACCAGACAGCTTGTCCGCTGATACATTCACACGACTGCCGATGAAGCGGCCTATCTCCAGTCCGATGAGTGTCATGCCTAAACTCACAACCCCAAAAATTAAAGCAGCAAGTCCCATTGGCAAAGTCATCATGCCCAGAGCAAAACCCACTGTAAGGTTGTCCAAACTCAGGGCGGCGGCAAGAACCAAGGTGCGAACACCAAGGGTACGAGCAGGCTTTTCATCCTCCCCGTCACCCGATTTCAACAACGAATAAATCCCGACTACGGCGAGGATGAAAATGCCAAAGAATTTTGCCTTGTTTCCGATTAACATTGAGAGGTCGCGTCCTATCCACATCCCCAAAACAGGCATACCTGCCTCGAATACTCCAAATATCAAAGCAATCATAAACTGCCTGGTCCGGGGAATTTGCATTGTGCCAAGTGCAACGGATGCCAAAGCGTTGTTTAACCCCAAAGCCAAACCTAACATACCTAGTTGCCAAATCATGGCGTGAACTCCTTCGTACCCTGGTGTCGCAAACTGAGATGGGATTCATCAATGTGCTTTCATCCTCCCATACTCCAATTCTGGTTGCAACTTACCACCTGAGGACTACAATCTCCCCGACTTGATAATGGACCAGATCAACCAGACTCCCATCAGTACAGCCACCACAATAGCTCCATCGGTGATATGCATAGTAAAACTCGACAAAGCGGGCTTAGACACCGCTGCAGCCAGCACGACCCCTGCAATAAAGATGCTGAGTGACAACAGGATAATGCTAAAGGACAGGCGGTTACTGATTCTGTCCAGTTTCTTCAGTACCTGCTCCAATTCAGGCGCACGTACTCGGATGTCTATTTCTCCCTTTCGCAGGTGTTGACTCAGCTGGCTTAGGGTCTGCGGTACTTCTCCAAGAAAATCCGTTACCTGCAACAGCCGCTCTCCCAGTTTTTTGGCAAGCCGGGCCGGATCAACTTTGTCTTTCAACAGTCTTTTCCCAAAAGGTTCCGCCACATCCATAATACTAAATTCGGGGTCGAGCTCTTCAACAACCCCTTCAATCGTCAACAGGGCCTTGCCCACTAACGTCAAATCTGTCGGAATTCTGATTCCATGCTCATATGCCACGCTAAACATGTCACGGATGGATTCGCCTAAAGATACTTCACTTAATGGAACATCATAGTACCTGTCGCGAAGGTCATCGATATCCCTGGTCAGCTTTGACAAATCTACATCGGAGGGAACGACCCCCATGCGGAATAATGCTCGTACAATTAAGTCAGTGCTCTTTTGCATCAGCGCAATAATAAGTGACGCCAGCTCATCACGCATCTCCTGCGAGAGTTTTCCCACCATTCCAAAGTCCAGGAACAAAATCTGGTGGTCGGGTAAAGCAGCAATGTTGCCGGGGTGCGGGTCTGCATGAAACAAGCCATGCACCAGCAACTGCTCAAATACGGCTTTAGCAGCACGTTCTGCCAGCAAATCACGATTGTAACCTGCTTCTTCAAGCTTATCTACGTTGCTCAGTTTGATGCCCTCTACATATTCCATCACAAGCACCTTTTGCGTCGTATACTCCCAGTAGACCTTTGGAATGTAAACATGGGAGTCCCGCTGAAGGTTCTCTCTCACCTTGTCAGCGTTTCGTCCTTCCTGGACATAGTCCAGTTCTTTGGTGACGGTGCGTGCAAGTTCATCCACCACTTCCGTGACGCGGTAATGGCGCGCTGACTCCACGTGCTTTTCTGCCCGTACAGCGATATCCCTCAAAATCTCCAAATCTGTTTGAATTTGTGTTTCGACACCGGGACGCTGCACCTTTACTGCAACAACTTCACCTGTTTTCAGAACCGCTTGGTGAACCTGCCCCAGACTGGCGGCCGCCAGCGGAGTCTCTTCAAACATCGCAAAGGCTTCTTCAATTGGAGATGATAGTTCGTCTTCAACAATGGACCGTACCCGGTCGAACTCAAATGGGGGAACTTCATCTTGAAGTTTACCCAGCTCCGTTACAATGTTTTTAGGCAATAAATCCGGTCGCAAACTTGCAACTTGTCCAACCTTGACAAACGTAGGACCCAGCCGCTCAAGTACAATCCGCATCCGCTCATGCGTAAGCAGGGTCTCCTGTCGCGACATTCCAACAAAAATACGCCGGGGAAGACGCAGGATGTCTGCTAAGCCAACTCTGTCAATGAACCATGCGAAGCCATTGCTGACAAGCACTCGAGCCACTTCTCGATATCGCTGAAAGTGACGCACGCGTTTCGCAATCATTCCGGAATACCGCCTTTCCCTGCCTTCACGCAATATAGCCTGTCTTTTCTCCATTGTACCGCACGTCCCTCTCTGACTGTACCCATTCCCAACGTATTGATGCCTGTCAAGAAAAATTCTCAATCATGAGAGGTTTTTTTGATGCATAATAGAATCGTCTAATAACTGAAAGTGCTTTCAAATCCGACAGAATGGGGTGGCGCGGTTGCCGACACAAAACTTTGGATTAAGTTTGATTTTTCGCTTGGAGCTGGATCATTCGAAAATCAGCTTCGACAAATTAGCAGGACTCATTGCGGGGTGGGGCGGCGATGTCATTGCACTGGATATGATACGTGCTGGGAAGAACACATCAACGCGCGATGTCACCATCAATGTACCTGACCGAGACCACGGAGTAGACATGGTGACGAAACTTGAAAACTACAACGGGGTTCGAGTCATTAACGTTTCCGACAGAACGTTTCTGGTGCACCTCGGCGGAAAAATTGAGGTGACGCCAAAGACCTCTGTCAAGAATCGAGACGACCTGTCGCGTGTTTACACGCCCCATGTAGCCCGGGTCTGCGAAGCCATCCGTGATGACCAGTCCAAGGCACATCAACTGACCATTAAGCGAAACACTGTTGCGGTGGTCTCGGACGGAACGGCTGTACTCGGTCTTAAGGACATTGGTCCCTACGCTGCGATGCCTGTAATGGAAGGCAAGGCAATGCTGTTTAAGCACTTCGCAAACGTCGACGCGTTTCCAATTTGTCTCGATACGAAAGACCCCGATGAGATTGTGCGAACAGTGAAGAACATTGCTCCTGGCTTTGGAGGCATCAATCTGGAAGACATCTCTTCTCCCCGATGCTTCGAAATTGAAGACCGTTTACGAAAGGAATTGGATATTCCTGTATTCCACGACGACCAACACGGTACAGCGGTCGTTCTCCTTGCAGGTTTAATCAACGCCCTTCGCTTAGTCGACAAAAAGATGGAGGACTTGAAGGTCGTTATTATGGGGATTGGTGCTGCCGGCATTGCTTGTACAAAGATGTTGCAGGCGGCGGGTGTGAAAAACATTCTCGGTGTGACGCGCCACGGAATTCTGCACAAGGACGGCACCTATGAAAATCCAATGTGGACGTGGGAAGCACAAAATACCAATCCGTTCGGTGAAACTGGGATGCTTGAAGATGCTATGAAGGGGACCGATGTGTTTGTGGGACTGTCGGGTCCCAACGTGCTAAAGGTCGATTATGTAAAAACGATGGCCCGCGATCCCATTGTGTTTGCCATGGCCAATCCAACGCCTGAAATCCAACCGGAAGAAGCGGAGCCTTATGTCCGCGTAATGGCGACAGGGCGTTCCGACTACCCGAACCAAATTAACAATGTCCTGTGTTTCCCTGGCATTTTCAAAGGCGCCTTAGCAGCCCGCGCACACACGATTAACGAAGAGATGAAATTGGCCGCGGCACAGGCCATTGCGTCGGTCGTAACGGAGGATGAACTGTCTGAGACCTACATCATCCCTTCTGTCTTTAACTCAAAAGTCGTCGAGGCCGTGTCGCACAATGTGATGCAGGCTGCATACGACAGCGGGGTTGCGAGACGGGATTCTCATGACTTTGGGTCGAAAGACAATTTTTAAGTCAAACACAACCTGACTGAATGAACGCTGCAGCAGCAGTCTGTAACTCACAAGCACAAGGACAGGGTAAGTTCCCCGTCCTTTTGTTTTTTTAGACCTGTCTCTCTACACTCTTATCGCTGTCCGATATCTAGCAATTAGCGTACCAATATTGACATATGTCGTTATTTTAAGAATAATATATTAACTTGTTTTATGCATCGAGGAGGAATTTTTCCATGACCGTTGCTTCGTCCAATCCGAAAAATGCCTGGCCGGGTTTACTCCACAAATATGCAGAGTGGTTGCCAATTAACGAAAGTACTCCAAGGCTTACGCTTTGTGAGGGAAATACACCGCTGATACCGTCAGAGGTAATCGGCCCCCAAGTTGGGGCCCGTCTGTACTTTAAGTTTGAAGGGGCAAACCCAACGGGATCATTCAAGGACAGAGGCATGGTTCTTGCTGTAGCCAAGGCCGTCGAGGAAGGGAGCAAAGCCGTTATCTGCGCCTCGACAGGTAATACGTCTGCTTCTGCAGCAGCATACGCAGTGAGAGCAGGCGTCAAGGCCGTCGTTATTATTCCAGAAGGCAAAATCGCATTGGGTAAGCTCGCTCAAGCAAAAATGTACGGTGCAGAAATTGTGTCTATTCGAGGCAATTTTGACGAGGCACTCGAAATGGTTAGAAGCTTGTCAGAGTTACTGCCGCTGACAGTGGTCAACTCAATCAACCCATACCGGCTCCAAGGACAGCAAACGGCCGCCTTTGAGGTCTGCGATGCACTGGGTCACGCACCTGACAAACTATGTATTCCTGTCGGGAACGCAGGGAATATCAGCGCTTACTGGATGGGATTCTCGCATTACCATGAATCCGGAAAAACTGACAGCCGGCCGCGAATGTTCGGCTTTGAAGCCGAAGGTGCAGCCGCGCTCGTCTACGGACACAAAATCGACAATCCGGAAACCTTCGCTACGGCTATTCGCATCGGAAACCCTGCGTCAGGTGACTTGGCCTTGGCCGCGGCAAAAGAGTCTAAAGGTGAAATCCAAGCCGTTTCCGACGAGCAGCTTGCAGAGGCCTACACACTGCTTGCACAGGAAGGGATCTTTGCCGAGCCCGGTTCGGCAGCGTCTGTAGCTGGACTCCTCCAATTGAGTCGGCAGGGCAAGGTTGTAGAAGGGGAGGAAATTGTCTGTGTGCTGACGGGAAACGGCCTGAAAGACCCTGATTCTGCCATCCGCTTAAGCCGCGGCAATCCACACAGCGTCGATGCGGACACTGAGGAAGTACGGCAGCTGCTGGAGCAGTGGCTATGATGCCAAAGTTCAGCGTAGACATTGCTGCCACCAGTGCGAACTTGGGGCCGGGTTTTGACTGCATGGGCTTGGCCATCAATCGCTACAACCGCTTCACCATCACACCGGATGAAATGTTCTCCATCAATGCCAAAGGACCTGCGGCCCCTGCCATTCCAAGAACGAAAGATAACTTGGTGGTGCAGGGCCTCGAACTCCTGCTCCATCACGTTGGTGCCGTACAAACCCCAAGGCGATGGCGTATCGACATCCAGGCAGACATTCCCGCAGGCTCAGGGCTCGGGTCCAGTGCGTCAGCCATCGCGGGCGGAATGTTGTTGGGAAATGAAATGGTGGGATATTATGAGCCGCGCCGGCAGATGTCTCGCTGGGAAGTGGTTCAGCTTGCCACAGCAATGGAGGGGCACCCGGATAACGTCACGCCAGCGTTGCTTGGAGGGGCATGGTTAAGCGTATACGAGGAGCACAAGCTCCAATCCTTCGCACTGTCACTCCCAGAAAACCTTGTTTTTGCTGTCGGAACCCCACAAATCCATGTGTCGACAGACGAATCGCGCAAGGCCTTGTCGGCTTTAGTGCCGCGCCATGACGCTATCTATAATACTGCACAAGCTGCTCGACTCGTCTTAGCCCTGGAGCGACGCGACTTGTCTCTGCTTCGAGACGCTTTTGGCGATAAGATTCACGAGCCATACCGAACACCCTCGCTGCCCTATTATAAGGAAGTCGTTGCAGCCGTCCTTGATGCAGGAGCCATCACCGTTACGCTGAGCGGCTCAGGTCCCACGCTGCTGGTTTGGTGCGACAGCTCAGAGAGTGCAGAATGTGCTGCCGAGGCCATGCAGCAAGTGTGGTCAGAGCATAGTGTGGCTGCAGTCTGCAATACGGCCCTCCCGGACAGGACAGAGCCCGCAGTGTACCGATTAGATGATTCAAGGGAGGCAGATGCATGAATTTGGCAATTGGTTTGTTAGGATGCGGTACTGTTGGTCAGGGTGTGGTACAGTTGGCGCAAAAACGTGCAGATATGATTCGTAATTTAACAGGAACAAGACCTGTGATCCGCAAAGTCCTCGTACAAAACCCGAACAAAAAGCGAGCCATTGAAGCAACCACCTTCACGTACACGACAAGGCCCGAGGACATTCTGCATGACTCGGACATACGAATTGTCGTTGAAGTCATGGGTGGTGTAGAACATACAAAGGACCTTATTCTCGAAGCCTTGCGCTCTGGTAAACACGTAGTGACTGCCAACAAGGATTTGATGGCAGTACACGGCCCTGAGATTTTGAAAACAGCTGAAGAAAACAATGTTGAAATTCTATACGAGGCTTCTGTAGGCGGAGCTATTCCTTTAATTCGACCCTTAAAGGACTCATTGACTGCAAATGAAATTACTGGATTGAAAGGAATCATCAACGGTACGACCAACTATATTCTCACCCAAATGACGCAAACCGGAGCCAGTTTTGCAGAGGCGCTGAAGGAAGCGCAGGACCTTGGCTTTGCGGAAGCCGACCCGACTTCCGATGTGGACGGGCTTGACGCAGCACGAAAATTAACGATTTTGGCCTCGTTGGCGTTTTACGCAAGGGTTCGCCTGGACGAAGTCGAAGTGCAGGGAATTCGCTCTATTACTGCTCGGGATGTGCAGTACGCTGCAAAACTAGGCACTGTGATTAAGCTGGTCGCAGTCGGAAGCGACAAAAGTGGTCATTTGTCTCTGTCAGTCAGGCCCGCTCTCATCCCAAAGCAGCATCCATTGTCACAGGTATCGGGGTCATTTAACGCGCTCTATGTGGAGGCAGACGCAGCGGGAGACCTCATGTTTTACGGACGCGGTGCAGGGTCCCTGCCTACTGCGAGTGCAGTCATGGGCGATGTGATATCCCTTATGAAGGACATCCAAATTGGTGTGTCCGGCAGAAGCGCCCATATGTACATGCCAGCAAAGCATATAGATGTTTCTTCAAGTACGCCCATGCGGCACTACATCCGGCTGACAGTAACAGATGAGCCCGGCGTTTTTGCGCGAATCGCCTCTGGGTTTGCACAAGCGAACGTCAGTATGGAAACGGTACTTCAGCAGTTATTAGAAGATGCGACAGCCGAAATTGTGATTGTGACCCACGCTGTCGAGCACACAGCCCTGCGGAAAGCACTGCAATCGCTGGAGTCTTTGACCAGTGTCCAAAAGATTCACAATGTACTGCCCGTGGAATCTAATCCTGTGTAAGCCAAACCTGCCGTATTCCCAGCATTCACGCAAGTATTAACAGAAAATTTACCAACTATAAATATTTCCTGAAGATTTCCTTTACAATGACCCGCTATTTATAGAGTAGCAAGATTACTTTGTCCAGGAGGGGATGTTCAGTGAAATCGAAGCTCAAAACCCGTAAGTTCATGACCTCATTGTTGGTGTTATCCACAGCTGCAGCTGTCATGGGTGTTGGTGCCATGTCACCGAAAAATGTCTTTGCAGAGTCAAATACACCTGCCAAAAGCTTTTTCAGGAATCCCCATTCCAAAATCAAACATGTCGTATACATTATTATGGATAACGTCCATCAGAGTGATATCCAACAAATGCCGGACGTCATGAAATTTCTTCACCAAGGCACTCTGTTCACCAATGACCATACAGTTCTGGATTCTCATACCCAGGATGGAATGCTGTCTGATATGTCAGGCAAATACCCCAGTAAAACCGGTGTCATTGACCAAGGTTTTTTTGAAAGAACTAAGTCCGGGCTAAAATATAGCAGTTTCGCATATTGGAACAGTGCTGATGCGGATGGGTACCATCATGTCACGGCCGCACCAAACTGGACTGCATTTAACCAACACGGGTTGAATGTGGGGGCTGTCGGTGCACCGGACATGGAACTGGAAAGCACCAAAGAAGTGACTTCAAAGATGATGACCGCCTCTGACCAAAACAAGAGTGATTACTTGGGTGTCTCCGTACACCATTCCAACGGAACTACAACCTTCGGGTCCCCCAATCTGCCTTATGTATATAACGCTGCTTCTTGGTCTCAATCAAACAAGACGTTAGGGGCTTTTCCCGGCTGGAGTGACAAGACAAACTTGAGTTGGTCCCTGCAAGCGACGTACGAGATGCAAACGCACGGCGTACCCGTTACATTCACATATCTGCATGACGCGCATCAAGTCAATGGAAAGCAGGCGCTTCCTGGAACGTACAAAGCCACTTTAAAGAACTACGATAACGCACTAAAACAATTCTTCACGAAAATGAATCAAGCGGGACTCAATCGGACGAACACCCTGTTTGTGATGACCACAGATGAAGGCGATCATCTGATGCCAAAAGGTGAACTTACAACGAACTTGACCGCGTGGTTGGCAAACAACTCCTTAAACCAGCAGAGTGCGAGTAGTATTACGGTTTACGGGGACAGCGGAGCATTGGTTTATTTAAAGAATAAGAGTGAGTTACCAAAGACCTTGGCTTCTCTCACAGCAGTTCCTGGTTGGAACTATGTTGCCGACCCGACGGAACTGCAGGCGTTGCACATGAGCGTCTCGGCTGCACCGGACCGTAACCCTTCCTTTGTCTTATTCAGCAAACCGAACGTCTACTATGGCTACAAAGGACCAAAGACGTGGAGCTATAACTCCAATTATCTCTGGAATCACGGCACTGTCAGCCCTGACATTCTCCACATTTGGGCGGGCATGGTGGGACCTGGCATAAAAGCGGAGCACACCTCCAACCAATGGATTGACCACACCGACATCATGCCAACCATCTTTAGCCTGCTTGGATACAATCTTAGCAAACAGTCCTTTGACGGGGTACCGGCAGTCAGCGGTTTAACACCGCAAAACAGACCAAGATTTGGATACTGGGGAATTCAACGAGCAGAGACCGTGTTTAAGCAGCTAAATGCTCCAGTCGGAACATTTGGACTAGATACGCTGAAACTGTCGACGGACGCTTCCGTGAATGCCACCAACTCCACTGGAAAGCAACTCAACCAAGAGATTCAAAACCTCACAAACGTGCGTAATCGAGCTGCTTCCAAACTACAGGCGGACATCCTCTCCGCGTTCCAAGGACGCCCAGTGTCGTACCGGCAATTGGCTGCTGACACAGAGGCTGCGCAAAAGATTTTGAAGACGGTAGCGAAAGATACCCAGAGTCAATAGGCCGTCAAGTAACAACTGACCGCAAAACAGCCAAGCGGCAGCCATGTAACACATGGCTGCCGCTTCTCTTGGCTTCACATTCAC
Source organism: Alicyclobacillus sp. SO9 (assembly GCF_016406125.1). NCBI lineage: Bacteria > Bacillati > Bacillota > Bacilli > Caryophanales > Alicyclobacillaceae > Alicyclobacillus > Alicyclobacillus sp. SO9. Next base: position 3,633,550 of record NZ_CP066339.1, read on the forward strand.
GGTAGTCCACCGCTTCTACGAATGGAGCAGTTGATACGAAGCTCTCTTACTCTGTTCGTACGCCTTAATCGCTTCGTCATACTGAAGTGTGAGTCCGATGTCGTCCAAGCCTTTGAGCATCATACTGCGACGATGAGGATCAACCGTAAAAGACGAAACAAGCCCATCCTTATCTGTAATCTGCTCCTTCTCCAAATCCACCGTAAGCCCATATTTACCCTGAGCACTTTTTGCAAACAGAGAATTAACAATCTCCGCCGGCAACTGAATCGGTAAGATCCCATTCTTAAAACAGTTATTGTAAAAAATGTCCGCAAACGACGGCGCAATCACCACATGGAAACCGTAGTCCTGTATGGCCCAAGCTGCATGCTCCCGTGAAGATCCGCAACCGAAATTGTCTTTCGCCAGCAGAATCGTAGCCCCTTTGAATTGAGGCTGATTCAGTTCAAATTCCGGATTCTCGTTTCCTTTTTCGTCATAGCGCCAATCGTAAAACAGAAACTGACCAAATCCAGTGCGCTCAATGCGTTTTAGGAACTGCTTCGGAATAATCTGGTCTGTATCGACATTCACACGGTCAAATGCTGCGACCGTACCCTTATGCTGTGTGAACGGCTCCACGCGCGTCGCCTCCCTCAACTTCATTCAACCATGTACGTACATCTACAAAGTGACCAGCTACAGCCGCTGCTGCAGCCATTGCAGGGCTGACAAGATGTGTCCGCGAACCGCGACCTTGCCGGCCTTCAAAGTTCCGGTTGCTTGTGGAGGCACAGCGCTCACCCGCGGGAATCATATCTGGGTTCATGGCCAGACACATGCTGCAACCAGGTTCGCGCCACTCAAATCCTGCTTCCGTGAAAATTTTATCGAGGCCTTCCGCTTCCGCCTGTTCTTTGACCCGCTTCGATCCCGGTACAACCAAAGCCCGCACAGACGCTTTCACCTTGTGACCCGGCAGTACCTTTGCGGCCGCGCGCAGGTCCTCAATGCGGCCGTTTGTACACGACCCGATAAAGACATGCTGAATATCAATGTCCTCCATCTTCATACCGGGCTCAATGCCCATGTACGCATAAGCCTGCTGACCCGCCTTTTTGTCGGTTTCTGAAGCCAGACTTTCCAATGTCGGCACAGTACCCTTTACACCCGTACACATCCCAGGATTGGTTCCCCATGTAACTTGGGGTTCCAGCTCTGAAACATCGACTACAATGGTCTTGTCGTAGACTGCGTCCTCATCTGCGGCCAGAGCCCTCCAAGCCGCCACGCATTCCTCAAAGGCTTCTCCCTTTGGTGCATAGCGGCGGTCCCGAACGTATTCAAAAGTCGTCTCATCCGGCTGAACCAGTCCTGCTCTCGCTCCGCCTTCGATGGCCATGTTGCACATCGTCATACGTTGTTCCATCGTCATCTGCGCCACAGCTTCACCGGAGAACTCAACAGCGTAACCCGTGCCGAAGCCCACACCGTATGTACCAATTACGTGCAGAATTGCGTCTTTCGAACTCACCCCAAAAGGCAGACTCCCTCTAAACTCAACTTTCATGGTCTTTGGACGTTTCTGCCAAAGGCATTGTGTAGCCAGTACGTGCTCTACTTCGCTGGTCCCGATGCCAAATGCAATCGCACCGAACGCCCCATGTGTTGACGTGTGACTATCCCCGCAGACAATGGTTTTCCCGGGCAAAGTCAAGCCCAGTTCTGGACCAATGACGTGTACAATGCCCTGGTCTTCGCTGTCCAAATCCGCTAAGCGAATCCCGAATTCCTCACAGTTTTGCACCAGGGTTTCAATCTGCTTTTTAGCAATGGGATCGCGGACGTTTTTCGGATCCAATGTAGGCACATTGTGGTCCATTGTGGCAAAAGTCTGTTCCGGCTGCCTGACCGTGCGATGGGACAATCGAAGGCCCTCAAAGGCCTGCGGTGACGTGACTTCGTGTACCATTTGTAGGTCTATATAGATGAGTGATTGACCGTTTTGTTCAGCAACCACATGCTGTTCCCAAATCTTATCGAACAGTGTTTTTGCTCCCAATGGGCTCCCTCCTCTTCACATTGTTCTTGATTTGCTCGCTAATTTCTCGTGTGGACAGATAGCTTTCCCCAGGACCTGCCAAATCAGCCGTTCGCATGCCCTCTGTGATGACATCCGATACAGCCTGTTCTACTGCGTCAGCCGCTTCATCCATGCCAAAGGAATGCCGAAGCATCATAGCAGTGGACAAAAAAGTAGCCATTGGATTGGCCAGCCCCTTACCTGCAATGTCCGGCGCCGTTCCGTGCACGGGTTCATAGAGGCCTACTCCATTCGCTCCCAGGCTAGCCGACGGAAGCATCCCCAACGATCCCGTAACAACAGCCGACTCATCACTCAAAATGTCGCCAAACAGGTTTTCGGTCACCACTACGTCAAATTGCCCCGGTGACTTGACTATCTGCATGGCACAGTTGTCAACCAACAAGTGAGATAATTCAACATCGGCATACTCAGAGGACAGGCGCTGTGCAATCTCACGCCACATGCGGCTGCTTTCAAGGACGTTGGCCTTGTCAACGGACGTTAATCGTCCTCCCCGCTTCTGCGCTAACTCAAAACCGACCCGAAGAATCCGCTCAATCTCTTTCTCCGAATAACGCAGTGTGTCCACTACTTCAGGTCCATCGGGCCCGTTGCGGCGCTCTTTGGGTTCACCAAAGTACAGGCCGCCGGTCAATTCGCGGACAATGACGAAGTCTACGCCGTCAACAACTTCCGGCTTCAGCGGTGATGCTGCCGACAGCTCAGGAAAAACTTTGATGGGACGCAGATTGGCAAACACTTGAAGCGCTTTTCGAATTCCGAGCAATCCAGTTTCAGGACGGCGTTCCCTGGGCTCGTTGTCCCATTTGGGGCCGCCTACAGCCCCTAATAGCACCGCATCGCTGGCACGGCACAGTTCAACAGTTGCGTCCGGAAGGGGCGTTCCGTGTACGTCCACTGCGTTGCCGCCAATATCCCCGTAGTTGAACTCAAATTCGGCACCAAACTGTTTCCCAACTGTTTCAAGCAATTCCACTGCTTCAATTGTGATTTCCGCACCAATTCCGTCACCTGGCAGTACGGCAACCCTTTTATTCATGCAATTCCACTCCTATATTTCTATTTGAGGACAACTGGTCAATTTAGACTTCCTTATCTGCTTGACTTCCTAGACTTCCTTAACTGCTTGTTTGACGCCTCCCATAGGTTTCTTAATGAATGGCATCTTTTCACGCAACTGTCTTCCTACCACTTCAATTGAATGCTCATCGTGACGACGTTTGATAGCGTTAAACATCGGTCTGTCGACCTGATTTTCGAGCACCCAACCCTTAGCAAAACTGCCGTCTTGAATTTCGCTGAGAATCTTCTTCATTTCCTGCTTCGTTTCATCAGTGACAATCCTAGAACTGGCCATGTAACTGCCCCATTCTGCAGTGTCAGAAATGGAGTAACGCATGTTCTCCAAGCCACCTTCGTAAATCAAGTCGACGATGAGTTTCATTTCGTGCAAACATTCGAAATAGGCCACTTCAGGTTGGTACCCTGCAGCAGTCAGCGTTTCAAAACCTGCTTGAATCAGCCCGCTTAATCCGCCGCACAGCACGGCTTGCTCGCCAAACAAATCCGTCTCCGTTTCTTCCTGGAATGTCGTTTCCATCACAGCAGCCCGCGCCGCCCCAATCCCTTTCGCGTAAGCCATAGCGATTTCTCTGGCTTGACCGCTCGCATCCTGTTCTACGGCAAACAAGGAAGGCACTCCCCCGCCTTCCAGATACACCCGCCGTACCAAGTGTCCTGGACCTTTCGGGGCAACCATAAATACATCAATGCCTGCCGGCGCCTTGACTTGGCTGAAATGTACGTTGAACCCGTGACCAAATCCAATCGCTTTCCCCGGTGCCAAATTGGGCTCAATCTCATTGCGATAAACAGAAGGTTGCCGTTCGTCGGGCAGGAGAATCATAATGACGTCTGCAAGTGCAGTGGCTTCAGACACAGAGTAAACAGTGAATCCGTCTTCCTCTGCCTGGTTCCAGGAACGACCTTTCCGAAGACCAACCACAACCTTTATGCCTTCCTCGCGCAGATTCTGCGCATGCGCATGGCCCTGAGACCCGTATCCTATGACGGCCACCGTTTTCTCTTGCAATACATTCAAGGAAATATCGTTGTCATAATACATTTGCACCATCTAATATCCAACTCCTTTTAAGTCTGCCTAATTATGAAAAAGACGGGGAATGTTACTGCAGAGCCAGCCTTTAGGACAACGAAACATTAGTCTCCAGTCCTCGGCCATTCGCCTAAATAACAAGGGTTGAGTTTTTGGATACTCTTAGTCCCTCGCTGACGGAACTCTGGTCCCGTGTGAAAGCTGTAAGTCCCGTTCGTGCCAATTCCTGAATTCCGTATGGGCGCAGCAAAGCGATGAGTGCCTCAATCTTTTCCGATTTTCCGGTAGCTTCCACTGTAATGGACTCTCTCCCCACATCGATGATGGAGGCTCTAAAAGGATGAATTAAGTTATTCACCTCTGCCCTCTGGGCCGGCGGAACAAAAACCTTTATCAACACAAGCTCTCTTGCCACAATGGGCTGATCCGTAATGTCGTTCACCTTAATGACATCAATCTGCTTATGCAGTTGTTTTGTGACTTGTTCCATAACTCGAGAATCATCGGTTCCGATGACGAATGTCATACGCGACAGACCGTCAACCTCCGTCGTCCCGACGGTAATACTCTGGATGTTGAAGTTTTTTCGAAGAAACATACCGGTAATGCGATTTAAAACACCAGGATGATTGTTCACAATCGCACTGACAATGCGGCTCATGGTTTCACCCCCACCATCTCGTGCAGGCCTTTACCAGGCGCAATCATGGGGTACACATTCTCCATCGGTGCGATGCGACAGTCAATTAACACGGGGCCACCAATTTTCATGCTCTGCTGTAAAGCAGCTGCAGCATCCTCTTCAGAGTCCACTACAAACGCCGGAATGCCATAGGCCTCGGCCAGCTTAGAAAAGTCAGGCTGCTTGGGAATCAAGGAGTGCGAGTAGCGCTCTTTGTAAAACAGTTGCTGCCACTGACGGACCATTCCCAGTGCTGCATTGTTTAAAATGACAACCTTGACAGGCAGGTTGTGATCAACCAGTACCGACAGTTCCTGCATGGTCATCTGAAAGCCGCCGTCCCCTAATAGGGCAAACACAGGCTCATTCGGCAAACCAATTTGTGCACCCACGGCTGCCGGCAGTCCAAAGCCCATGGTTCCCAGACCGCCCGACGTGACCCATTTATGAGGATCCCGAAAAGGATGAAACTGTGCAGCCCACATCTGATGCTGTCCCACGTCCGTGACAACAACACCGTTCCCATTGGAAATGTCGTGAACCAGTTCGACAACGCGCTGGGGTTTCAGACCTGTGCCATCCTCCACATACCAGAAGGGGTAAGCTTCCTGCAAATTTTGCAGTTTTGTCCGCCAAACCGATATGTCGCCGATTTGTACCGATTCTTCCATGAGCATACTCAGGGATTCCTTGGCATCGCCGACAATTGGAATTTGCGTCGGAACATTCTTTCCAATCTCCGACGGATCAATATCGACGTGCGCAACCGTGGCTTGAGGTGCGAAGTGTTCTAGATTTCCAGTAAGTCTGTCATCAAACCTTGCACCGATATTGATGAGCAAATCAGCTTCGTACAACGCCGTATTGGCCGCATATGTGCCGTGCATTCCGCCCATGCCAAGCCACAGCGAGTGTCCTCCTGGAAACGCCCCGAGCCCAAGTAATGTGTTCACTACGGGGATGCCGTAAAACTCCGCAAACTGTAACAACTCTTCACTGGCTTTCGCATGAAGAACGCCAGCTCCAGCCAGTATCACAGGGCGCTGCGCTTGTCTGATAGCATTGCTCAATTTCCGGATTTGCAAGCGATGAGGAACGGTCGTAGGTTGGTACCCTCTTAGCTGCACAGGCTTATCGTAGTCAAACTTGCCCTCTGCAGCGGAAATGTCTTTTGGCAGGTCAATCAAGACTGGGCCAGGACGGCCGTGTGTGGCAATGTGAAATGCTTCCTTAATTGTTCGAGGGAGTTGTTCAACATCCCGGACTTGATAATTGTGTTTCGTAATCGGCATTGTGATTCCGACTACCGAAGCCTCCTGAAAAGCATCGGAGCCAATCACGGTAGTAGCCACCTGCGCAGTGAACACGACGAGGGGAAGGGAATCCATCATTGCATCCGCAAGTCCCGTCACCAGGTTAGTGGCCCCTGGTCCCGAGGTAGCAAGTACAACCCCTGGCTTCCCTGTGACTCTTGCATATCCCTCAGCTGCATGAATGGAGCCTTGTTCATGGCGGCTTAAAATGTGAGAAATTCCTCCATCGTACAGCGCATCATAAACATTTAACATTGCTCCTCCAGGATATCCAAAAACCACTTCGACACTTTCTCTTCGCAGTGATTCCAGCAGCATGTGAGAGCCGTCCAAAGTGGTCCTCTCGGACTTCTTCTCGCTGGTCCTCTCAGGCTGCTGAAGGCTTGTATTCATAAGAGATTCCCTCCTTCTCCTGATAGATTGATACGTCCTTTACGGTGACTGTTACACGCCGGCCTCTACCTCTCGCGACTCTGGATAAATCTCTGCACCGTCACGTTTTGCTGCCAGTCTGAACGCCTGTAACAGGCGGTGTGTATGGTACCCAGGAGTGCCATCACCGATAACGCGTCCATCGACCTTCACAACCGGAACGATTTCAGCAGCGGTCCCCGTGAGAAACACCTCATCTGCCGTGTACACATCGTGACGAGTAAACGGCTCCTGCCGAACTGTGTAACCAAAAGACTGTGCAATGTCGATAACTGCAGCTCTCGTAATGCCCTCAAGGGCGCCGATGTAACTCGGAGGGGTCAGAAGGTTCCCGTTCTTTACCAAGAAGACATTTTCACCCGATCCTTCTGCAACATAGCCCTCTGTGTTCAGGGTCAAAGCCTCGCTGACACCTGCGTTGTGAGCTTCTATTTTAATTAAAATATTGTTCAAGTAATTCAGAGATTTCACGGTAGGGCTGAGAATGTCCGGCCTGTTTCTCCTTGTAGCCACGGATACAATGTCAATTCCGCGCTCGTACAGTTCCTTTGGAAACATCGCAAGTTGTTCTGCCAGAACAATAACCTGGGGCGTTTGGCACGTAAACGGATTGAGACCCAAATCTCCTTTTCCGCGTGTTACGACCAGGCGAATATAGCTGGTTTCGAGTTCATTTTTGCGAAGGATTGTAAGAATAATCTCTTGCAATTCTTCCAGAGAGTATGGAATATCAATTAAGATTGCCTTGGCTGAATCGTATAGACGAACTAAGTGCTCACGCAGCTTAAAGACCACTCCGTCGTATGCGCGAATGCCTTCAAAAATCCCGTCTCCATACAATAGTCCGTGATCGTACACTGAAACCGTTGCGTTCTCTTTGGGCATGTACTCACCGTTGATAAAAGCCCATTGCGTCATGATAATCACTCTCCTGGAAAAATCAACTTAGTCCTCGTGTATTGCTAGGTGAAGACAGTCTTTCGGTTCTTAATTTTTCAGAATTTTACGACTAATATTTGTGTGGGAACACACATAAGACTTCTGCAAATCCTGTCAATCCCTGTGGTTACGGGACGTTGTAGGTTTGTCGGTCATTGTATTATCCGGTTTCGGCACTGTCAATAGGACGTTCGCAAAGAAGAGCAGAGGAAAACGCTTACCAACACAGGAAGTAAACGCTTACTATATTGCTATGACTGCAGATTTAGAATTTACAAAATTTTTTGTTTGAAACTAGGCGGGTACCCGGGAGGCAGGGGATGCTGCCACATATTTTTAATGAAACTGTCACACATTAAGAACCAAGTCAGATGGAGAAACCCTTTTGTGGGCGTTTGGGTTTTCTAAATTGATAATGCTGATGAGTACCAGTGACCGCTGGCTGACTCTCTGCAGAATCTTAAATTGGAGGCGCCGTTGATGGACGATAGGGTAGAAGACAACGAAGTAACGGAAAGCGATGTAGACACAACTGAGCAAAGTGCCTTTGATGAAGAAGTGGACCATCAAATCAGTCGAATGATGGGGGAAGGCGGCGTCGCGCCACCGGTGCAACCAAGACCCTGGAAAACCTGGAAGCAGGACAAGAAGCAACTGAAAGCTGATGATGACGAAGCACGTTTTCAGTAGAGTTTTGTAACGCACACATGCACTTGCCCCATCTGGCAAGTGCATGTTTTGCTAGCGTCAAATCCGTTTTCACAGGCGGGATCTGTACCACACAGCCGGCCTATTTCTCTGAAGGCAGTTTTGCCGTAAGACTGTGCCATGTGTTGGGCCCGACAATTCCATCGACGCCAATGTGCACGTTGCGCTGAAACCGTTTGACCGCGGCACCTGTTAAAGGACCGAAAATTCCATCGATAGCTCCCGGTTGGGTACCATAATAGCTCAGCAGGTACTGAAGGTCGGTGACTTGCTGGCCGCGGGACCCGTGCTGGAGCAGAGGACGACCTACAGCAGTCTGAGACAGCAAATGAGTCCAGGTAACCGGACCCACAATTCCGTCCATAGAGATTTTTTGCTGATGTTGAAAATCTCTAACAGCTTGAAGTGTATCCGGGCCGAAGATTCCGTCAATCCACCCCGGATGCAATCCCGCGCGGTACAACAGGATTTGAACATCCTTCACATGAATGCCGGTGTCACCGTACAGCAGCATCGGGTGTGATGCACTCGGGGAAGAGGAAGACTGTCCAGAGCCGCCGCTATGCCCGGGCTTTGCGGAATTACCGGGACCCCACACTTCCCGGAGTGCCGACACTGTGCCTTTGTAGACATCGAGATCGACCGGGCCCTTGATTCCGGCAACACTGCCTTTGTTGGAGTATTGCCAGAAAGTCCAGTCGCTCCACTGTTTTACATCTGCCGGACTTGAAACCTCCCAGTTTGCAATCCACAGGGGCGTTGACACTAACTTGTCCGGAAGATAGGTATTTGCAAAATAGGGCGAAACATAAATGAGCGGTGTGCGGTGAATCTGTGCCTCAAGTTCCTCGACCCAGGCGTCGACCCATGCCCCCAAGTCCTCTGGAGACAAACCGCCGTTATCTTCCAAATCAAGGACAGGCGGAAGGTCACCAGAGTCTGTCTGTTTCAAGAGGACAGACACAAAGTGGCTGACTTGCGCTTTGGCGTCAGATGCGCTTGGACGCGCAAAATGATATGCTCCTCGCAAGACACCTTCTGCTTTTGACTGCTCAAAGTTTACGGTAATATCCACATCGGTGTAATTTGTTGACTCTGTAGCTTTGATAAACGCAAAGACAATTCCAGACTTTTTCACCTGTCCCCAGTCGATGCTTCCCTGCCAATGAGAGACATCCATTCCTTTCGCACTGTCATTGTTCTTACCCTGCATTTTGGCACCCTCCTATCGCTGTACTTATATGACGGTGTAAACTTGACTGCAACGGACAAGCGCAGAGCATGGCGCGTATCCTCACATTTTCTTCACACCGCCAAAGAAACAAATGCTTCGACACGCATTTGAAGGGGACCCGTTTTTGCTATGGACTCCGTTTCTAGTATCTGCAAATTTCCAATTGGAAGTGTATGATAGAGGCAGATTGTTCACTTGTATGGGGGAAGGTCGAATGAAATACACCATCTCTGCACTGTTAACTACGGCTCTGTGCTCAACCTTAATGACAGGCTGCAACGCAACACAGCCTGTACCATCCACTGCTAATACAGCGACGAACACCACAGCAAATATTATGGCAAAAACAAACCTCCAGCCAACGGCTGTAGAAAAACGCACAGCCCCGGTTCGGCCTGCGCATCCCCCAAAACCTCCGTTGCCAAGCACAGTGTCAGGTCCTTTGCCTGACCCGTACTGGATTGCCGATCCGAAGAACTACGAAGTTGATGCGCATAAAACAGTCAACGAACACGTACCCGTACCGATTCTGGAATACCACGAAGTCAACTATTGGCCGGGGGACGCAGCCACTTTAAAACCAGGACAATTCAAACAGGAAATCAAGTGGTTACATCAAGAGGGATTTCACACGATTAACCTAGGACAGCTTTACGGAGCGATGTACTTCGGATACAAATTGCCAAAACGCCCGGTTGTTTTGAATTTTGACGACGGCTATGAAAGCACATATCTGAAGGCATTCCCGATTTTAAAAAATTACGGGTACCAGGGCACGGTCTTTATGGTCAGCGGATTCGTGTTGAACAAGCCCAACCGTGCTGTTAGATTCCCCAAATTAACGGCCAGTGAATTGCGAATCATGCAGCAAAGCGGCTTGATAGATATCGAATCGCACACAGTCCACCACACAAACTTGGACACCGTTTCGCTAACACGAGCCAAGGCAGAACTGACACAAAGCAGCCGTTCTCTGCAACGAGTCGTCCATCACCCGATGAAGTTCTTCTGCTATCCCTACGGTGGCTATACAAAAAGCGAATTGACAACAGTAAAACAGGCTGGTTACATCTTAGCGGTTACGGAACATGAGGGATATGCGAATGCGCGCCAAGGTGCAGTTACGCTCGACCGTATACCAGTGCTGGACTATACAACCATGCAACAGTTCAAAGCCAAACTTCAGCCCTCACTGAGGTGATATGATGTATAAGCGACAGACCATTTTGATTATGACAGTTGCAGGCGCCGCAGCGGGCCTGGTCGGTTTTCGAATGATTTCAAGGACTCATTTTAGGGAACAAAACAATACTCAGCAATCGAATCCAAGCTCTGAATCAAACGGGGTGTCACCTAGCAGGCTTCCCGGCAATTTAGCAGCCATGTTGTCACCGCTGCCAAAACAACCGCAGTCTGACACAGGCAATACTACAGAGAGAAATACTCAGGAACTTCAAAAGATACTTCATCAACGTGTGCGCATTCAATGGTCCCTCAACCAACAGTATCTCCTCGGAAAGAGTCTGTTTTTCCAGCACAAGTACGACTCTGCCATCAAAGCTGAGAACAAGGTCATTGAGCAGAGTCCGGAGTTTTACAAAGCCTACAACGTCAAGGGTATTGCACTGTGTTACAGCGGGAAGTATCAGGAAGGTATGAGCAGTATTGAGAAGGCCATTTCAATTGCTCCCAACTATGATTATGCCAGGTTCAACAAAGGACTGGCCCTCGAACTCTATGGACACTATGACCAAGCCCTAAAGGTTTACCATCAAACCATCCCGATTGCTTCGCACAATTGGAAGATGTGGAGCTATTACGGCATTGCAGCAATTTACGGTCGTCGGGGAGACGTAGCTGACACAGTAAAATACCTCCGTCAAGCAATTGCAATGGACCCAAAACACGTACGGTCAGTTGCTCGAACAGAAAGTGATTTTAACAAGGTGCGAAACAGCACGCAGTTTCAACAACTTGTGAAGCAGAGATGAAGGAACCGCCGGGACGACAAGCCGTGTCTCCTGCAACTGTTCCAAGTTTGCCGCTTTCACCATTCCCAAGCCTCCGCAACAGCATCAGGCTTCGCGAACAGATGTCTCTCTGCTGACGAAGCCTGATGTGTTTCAGCCTGTCACGGTTCTAAGCAAACTGTTCTTGTTCTGTCGATCCCGTTAGCGCTGTGGTAGACGACATCCCCCCCGCAATTGTCTGCGCCACATCGTCAAAGTACCCTGTGCCGACCTCTCTTTGGTGCTTCGTCGCAGTGTATCCATACTGTTCGCTGGCAAACTCCCGTTGCTGCAGTTCAGAATAGGCAGCCATCCCCTTGTCCTTGTAACTTCGGGCTAAGTCAAACATACTGTGATTTAGAGCATGGAATCCTGCCAAGGTTACAAATTGGAACTTGTACCCCATTTCGCCTAATTCATCCTGGAATGTGGCGATTTCAGCTTCACTCAATTTCTTCCTCCAATTAAAAGAAGGTGAGCAGTTATACGCCAAAGGTTTGCCGGGGAACTTCTCATGAATCGCTTCAGCAAACTTTCGCGCTTCGGCGATATTCGGTTCAGCTGTTTCACACCAAACTAAATCCGCGTAGGGGGCGTACGCGAGACCTCGGGCAATAGCTGCATCAATCCCCCCCCTAATCCGGTAAAACCCTTCTGTCGTGCGTTCTCCCGTCATGAACTCGTGGTCTGCCGGGTCAATGTTACTTGTTAAAAGAAAGGCGCCATTGGCATCCGTTCTGGCAACAATTACAGTGGGAACGTCCATGACGTCCGCAGCCAACCGCGCGGCAACCAAGTTTTTCACCGCTGTCGTTGTCGGCACCAGCACTTTGCCGCCCAGGTGTCCGCATTTTTTCTCAGAGGACAGTTGGTCCTCAAAATGCACCCCTGCAGCACCGGCTTCAATCATCTGTTTTGTCAGTTCAAACACGTTTAAGTGACCTCCGAAACCCGCTTCAGCATCAGCAACGATAGGAGCGTACCAGTAGGTGTCATGATTTCCTTCTATGGTCTGAATCTGATCGGCCCGCTGCAACGCCTGGTTGATACGCTTGACAACACTCGGAACGCTGTTGGAGGGATATAAACTCTGGTCAGGATACATGTTTCCTGACAAGTTGGCATCTGCAGCGACCTGCCACCCGCTCAGGTAAATCGCCTGCAACCCGGCTTTTACTTGTTGGACTGCCTGATTTCCCGTCAATGCGCCCAATGCCTTGATATGTGGCTCCGTATTGATGAGTTTCCACAGTCGCTTTGCGCCCATTCGTGCCAAAGTGTATTCAATTGTAATGCTGCCGCGGAGTCTCACGACGTCGTCGATGCTGTATGGACGAGTAATTCCGTCCCAGCGCGGATTTGTCTCCCAATCTTCTTTCAGTTCTATCTGTGCTAATTTGTTCATCTACGATTCCTCCTTGGTTTATTCATTGGCTAAAGCACAACTGCCCGCCTCGCTGTACACCATTTGCCGTGGCAGGTCCAAAATTCACGTAAGAAGTTCGTATCCCTTAAGCGTCAAAAACTCCTCCAGTTCATCGCTTTTTACTAGATTCCACAGCAGCATTGCCGCTTCTTCATAGCGACTCTCCTGGTATTTCTCGCCCATGCTTGCGGCTAACTTGGCTAACTCCGTGTCAATGACGGAGCGTACAAGCCCGAGCGTGACACTTTCACCGTCTGTCATTGTGACACCAGGAAAATGCGTCCACTGCCACAATTGGGCTCTTGATATTTCCGCAGTAGCTGCATCCTCCATGAGGTTATTGATGGGGACTGCTCCGAACCCCCGCAGCCATGCCTCTGTATATTCCAAGCCAACTCGCACATTCGTCTGTACACCTGACTCTGTAATTTCACCTTTTGGCGCAGTCAGCAAATCTGCTGCGGAAATGGACAGATTCTCTAATCCCTTGTTCAGTTGATTCGCTCCGGGCATCTGTTCATCAAATACTTCCATGGCCACAGGTACCAGCCCAGGGTGTGCTACCCATGTGCCGTCATGCCCATCCCGCGCCTCACGCTCCTTATCAGCACGCACTTTATCCAGCGCTTCCTGGTTCAAAACAGGATTCGACTTAATTGGAATTTGTGCAGCCATCCCGCCAATTGCGTGAGCGTTCCTGCGGTGGCAGGTCTTGATGGCCAGCAAAGAATAGTTGTGCATCATGTCCGTCGTCATGGTGACAAGACCTCTATCAGGCAAAAGGGATTCCGTTTTTCTTCTCTGCTTCTTGATATAACTGAAAATGTAATCCCATCTTCCGCAATTAAGCCCGGCAGCATGGGAACGCAGTTCATATAGAATCTCATCCATTTCAAACGCCGCTGGTATAGTCTCAATCAGGACAGTCGCACGAATGCTTCCGAACGGGATACCCAGGTTTGCTTCCGCATATGTGAAGACATCGTTCCAAAGACGTGCTTCCACATGGCTCTCCAGCTTAGGAAGGTAAAAGTATGGGCCTGACTGCCTGCGTAAAAGTTCTTTCGCATTGTGGTACAAATACAGACCAAAATCGAACAGACTGCCTGAAACAGGTTCTCCGTCCACTGTCACGTTTCGCTCGAGAAGATGCCATCCGCGTGGTCGCACAATCAACACTGCTGGGTCTTGTATGAGTACGTACTCTCTCCCGCTTTCGTTTACATACCGAATTGTCCGACGAACGGCGTCTCTAAGGTTTGTTTGCCCTTGCACTGAATTGTTCCATGTTGGCGAGTTTGCGTCTTCAAAGTCGGCCATGAATACGCGTGCGCCAGAATTCAGTGCGTTGATAACCATTTTCCTGTCGCTGGCCGGACCTGTAATCTCAACCCGCCGGTCACGAAGGTCCGCTGGCACCGTTGGAATCGTCCAGTCACTTTGACGAATGGCCTCCGTTTCGGTGAGAAAATCCAGTTGCTCCCCAGCATCCAGTCCATCTTGCCGCTCCTTCCTCTGCTGCAAGATGCTGTTCCTGCGCGCTTCAAAAGTCCGATGCAGTCTGGAAACAAAGGCCAGTGCATCCTGCGTAAGAATCTCCTCGAACTCAGGTGTCATCCTCCCATGAATCTCAATGTTCGCTAGTTCCGACGTCATCTCGGTACTCTGCAACTCTCTCCCTCCAAGCCGTCTACGATGGATTTGTGTTGTTTCGTGTCAGCAACTCGTGTTGTAATACACATGATTATATATGTATTCTGTTATATTACAATATGTCAAAAAGAAAATTTTTATTTTTCAGAAAAACACTTCACATTCCTTCTCCAACTGTTATATAATATATAAACAATATAAACATCTGTTATATAATAAAAATGAGGTGATGACGTGGAACGGACTGTCACAATGAATTTTGAAGAGAAGAATTTGACACGAGTCCAGCGGCTGATGCATCGCTGGCAAACATCTGAAAGACGACATGGAAGTCGGCAGCGAAGAATCAGAATGCAGTACCAGCAAGCACTGACGGACTGTACCTGTGTAGAATGCGGTTCAGAGTTCTCCGTTCAACGAGAAGGTGCCCAATACGTTTGTGACCGCTGTGCATCGGATAACGTGTAGGAGCATCGACCAAGACTCACCTCATTGATGTGATTGACCGAAATTTGTTTCACTCACCCTAATTTCCAGTCCAAGTGTGCAGCGAAAGGGCTGCACACTTGGATTCTTTGAGGACTAGTTCCCTCCATATGCACATTTACCCTGCGCAGATGTAATCACATAGAACAGGCGGCCCAAGCCAGTGTTGCAGAAATTGGGCAGCCTGTTTTTTTAAGTGTATTGTGGTTGCAAAATCACATCTATTCCCGTATTTTCTTGGTCCTGTTATGATACAGAAAATGTGTTTTGGAAATGGGGAAGAGTATGCAGCAGATTGTAAATCTTCACAACATATCGTGGAAAAAGGAAGGAAAGCAGATTCTTCAAGACGTCTCATGGACCGTCCAAAACGGCGAACACTGGGTCATCGTTGGTAATAATGGATCCGGTAAAACCAGTCTATTGAATTTACTCCATGGCTACGTCTGGCCTTCAACAGGAAGAGCAACAGTCCTGGGACATCACTTTGGACAAAGCAATATGCAAAATTTGCGGGAATCCTTAAGCTTAGTGAGCACATCCGTGTCTGAACGACAAAAATCAGGTCACCCAGAAGACAGCGCCTTGGAAGTGGTCATCAGCGGTTTATTTTCGTCGATTGGTGTTTACCGCGAAGTCGACCCGGAAGATATTGAAAAAGGCTATTCTGCCCTCGCTTTGTTCGGTGTACGACAGTTCTCGGACAGACTCTTTCAATCCTTGTCTCAAGGGGAGCAGCAGCGTGTTTTACTTGCCAGAGCGTGGATAAGACAGCCGCAATTGATGATTTTGGACGAGCCCTGCACGGGCCTCGACATAAAGACACGAGAAGACCTGCTCAGTGCCGTAGAGCAGTTGGGACGCCAGCAAAACGGCCCCAGTCTTCTCTATGTAACCCATCACATTGAAGAAATTATGCCAGCCTTTACGCACGTATTAGCCTTAAAAGACGGAAAAGTCATCGCATCGGGTGACAAGCACAGTGTGTTAAACGATGAGACTCTAAGTTCCCTGTTTGACCTTCCTGTTGCAGTCTCCTGGTCAGGGGATAGACCCTGGATTCAAGTAAAGTCCTGATGCTTCATCAGCATGGATAGTTAAGAACACCAATGCTAACAAGTTTTTCCGCCTTGCCTTTTGAACTATTTTTGATAGTCCGTTTGTGCTATCATAATTCTGTCGGGGATATCTTTCACATCCAAGGGTATTCCTTGCTTCAATTTGATTGTTCCTTGGAGGAGAGGCAACTTGATTAGAGATACGTTGGCTAGGTTAGAAAAGGCAATTGGTGAACTTGCAGAAATCAATTCTGCACTCGATGTAGCATCCATCGTAGCCATAACTGACGTCAGAGGAAATATAACATTTGCCAACTCCAAATTCTGTGAGATCTCTAAATACAGCATAGATGAACTGCTGGGACAAAACCATCGAATTATTAATTCCGGGTATCACTCCGAAGCATTTTTTAAAGATATGTGGAAAACCATTGCACATGGTGAGATATGGCGCGGAGAGATTAAAAATAAAGCTAAAGACGGTACCTTCTACTGGATGGACACGACTATCGTTCCACTATTAAAAGAAGACGGAAAACCATACCAGTACGTCTCTTTTCGAATAGATATTACCGAACGAAAGCAAACCGAAGAAACACTGGATACGCTCATTTCCACCATGCCGGACGTAGTCGTCTTTAAGGATGCAGAGGGACGATGGCTCAAAGCAAATCGGGCAGCCCTCGAATTATTGAACTTGGGTGAAGAGACTTACCAAGGGAAAACAGCTCTGGAACTGGCGGAACTGAGCACCGATTACAAAGGGACATTGCTGGAGCTTGAGGAAGCCGACAGTCCAGCGTGGCAGGCTGCGGAAACGATGGATTCGGAGCAGGAAATTGTTCACTCCAACGGTCGCGTTCAAATTTTCTCCATAACGCGAGTGCCGGTCTTTCAAAGTGACGGCAAACGCGGCGGTATGATTGTCATTGGCAAAGATGTCACAGAACAAAAGCAGACAGAGGAATTCTTGAGGCGCTCGGACAAGGTAGCTCTCGTCGGGCAGTTGGCCGCGGGTATTGCTCACGAAATTAGAAACCCTCTAGCAGCCATCAAATGGTCCATTCAGTTGTTACAAATGGACGGAACAGAAACCGAAGCCCAGAGTCACGAACAGTACGACATGATTATGTCTGAACTCGATCGGGTCGATGGAATTGTGGGTGAACTGCTCTTACTGGCGAAGCCACACGAAGTTCATTACGAGAATATGAAAGTGCATCAAATTACGAAAATGGTTGTCACCCTGATGCAGTCACAAGCACGCCGGAATCACGTCGAGTTGGAAATGCGTTTGGCAGAGAATCTGCCGGAGATTCGTTGTGAGCCAAACCAGTTAAAGCAGGTTTTGGTGAATTTGATTAAGAACGCGATTGAGGCTATGCCCACAGGCGGAAAGGTAGAAGTCACAGGTGATTTGCTGACCGATGACAGAATTCGCCTCAGAGTAAAAGATGAAGGCTGCGGGATTCCACAAGAAGAAGCCAATCGCCTTGGGGAACCCTTCTTCAGCACGAAAGACAAAGGAACCGGGCTGGGACTGATGGTTAGTCACCGTATTATTGAAGACCACCAAGGACGGCTCGATATCACCAGTGAAGTTGGAAAAGGGACCATCGTAGATGTCATTCTACCCACAGCTACGGCCTTCGAAACTGCGATTTGAATCGCTTTACCAAAAGAGCACACTCGGAACTGATAACTTGAGCTACCGGCAACTGCTCTGTCCGCGCCACATTGGTTAGCGCTTCATTGGGTGTCAAGCCTAGTATAAGTGTTCGAGAATTGAATAAAGTGCAACTTTCGCGGAAAGCTCGTGACGCAGTACTTCCATCCATCTCATGGCATCGGCATTTGATTCTGTGTCCGAGAAGGGTACCCAGTCACGGGCTTTCAAAGCGTCTGAATACAGATGATTCGGCGGCTCAATAAAAGGCGAAACAAACACGATGTCATTCTCGTCTAACGGTGCTCGCTTTAGCAGTTCTGTCGTCTCCAGGTGATGCGCACGGCTGCGCTGATCTCCTATACCTGCCATGACAATCGGACTGACACGCAAACCGGCCTCTTTTAAATAGGAAATGGCCGCCAATGCCTCCTCTGCCGTACCTGGTTTGTTTAGGAATTTTCTCATCTCGTCTTGCCCGCTCTCCAAGCCGACATAGACCATATCGAGACCCGCATCTCGCAGCGCAACCAGCTCTGCTTTTGATTTGCGTTGGATGTTAAAAGTGTCCATGAAGGTAGCAAACCGAACGGCCACAGACCCCAATTCGCGGTGTATCTGCTCAAACGCTCTCAACAGTCGTGCAAACGGCACCACCAAAGCATTGCCGTCCCCGAGAAACACTCCGCTTCTGTCCTGCAGACTCTCTGCAAAAAACGACCGGATTTTAGACAGGTGTTGCTGCAATTCACTCTCGTTCTTGATATGAAAAGGCCGATCGCGGTAAAAATCGCAAAACACGCACCGATTATATGAACAGCCCTCGGTGAGTTGCACAACAACAGACTGGTACTCTCCAGGAGGCAGGATGCTCACCGGCAAGTAGATGCTCCGAAATTGGGCTTGGTCTTGAGCAAGTCTCTCCGGATTCCAATTTTGTACCCGTTTCAGCCACTGAGCGGTCGTTGCGTCAAGACCAATCGATGACGACGGGTGCACTATCCGATACATGTCTTCCAAGAAACCTGTCTTTGTCCGCATGTCTAGTTCCTTATATGTCCGACTGTGGCTGTCTTCTCCACTGTCAGTAACTTCAACCATACGATGGTCAAGGCCGCGGCGAACCGTCCTGTGACGGCTGGACAGCATTTTAAACCGTCCCGTTCTATCAAAGTTCACGACTTGACCATTTGTGTAAACTTGAAGCGTTCTCTCGCGGACCTTGTATTGAACAGTGTGTGTATCCACCGCTGCACCCCCATGTTTCCACCTGACACAGACCTATTTTACTCGAATTACAGTTCTCCCGCGCACGGTTCCGTCCAGAATGGACGGCCCAACAGTAAGAACTTCAGTCAGAGAAATTTCCGATGTCAGCCGTTCCAGCACGGTTTGGGGCATTTCGTCATGTAGTCGTTTCCATGCTTCTTTACGTGTTTCAATTGGACACATGACGGAATCAATCCCCTGCAATCCAACGCCCCGAAGAATAAAAGGAAACACACTGGTTGGCAATGTGATGCCGCCGGCAAGTCCACAGGCAGCAACCGTTCCCCCGTATGTTGTACCTGCCAACAGTGCGGCCAAGGTGTCCCCTCCAACTGTATCAACCGCTCCGGCCCATCGCTCAGATTCCAGCGGACGCGTTGGGGCATCAAAGCGACCAATGACCTCGGCTGCGCCTAAAGCCTTTAGAAAATCTGACTCTTCCTGCCTTCCCGTAGACGCATATACCTCGTATCCATTGGCTGCCAGCAGAGCAACAGCGACACTGCCAACTCCGCCGGACGCACCTGTTACAACGACGGGCAACTCTTTTGCAATCCGCCTCTGTTCCAAAGCCATGACGGAAAGCATGGCTGTCAGCCCCGCCGTGCCATAAGCCATGGCATCACGGTGCGTCATGCCCCCTGGCAGCGGCACAAGCCACTGACTGCTGACGCGTGCCAGTTCACTGTAACCACCCCAGTGACGCTCTCCTACCCCCCATCCGGTCAAAATGACTTCATCGCCAGGATACCAGTTTGGAGACTGAGATTCTTCTACGGTGCCGGCAAAGTCTATTCCCGGAATCATCGGATACTTCCTTACCACCTTGTTCTTGCCCGTTAACGCCAAGCCATCTTTGTAATTTAAATCTGAATAGGCTATTGAGACGAGCACATCTCCTTTCGGCAAGTCCTCCGATGGAATCCGTTTCACATCGGCCGTCACCCGGCCGTTTTCTGACTGCGTCAAGAGCACAGCGCTGAAATCCGGTTGCATAGCCTTTCCTCCTTCTTCCGGTCATTTGGGTCCGTTCCACTTACCACATCTGTCTGGTAGATTCACCCTGACCGTCTTCAGTTTCTGAGGAGCCCTCAGAGCCGCCTTTCTCCTCTACTCTTTGGCTGCCGTTTGCCTTGATTTCGACATTTGCTCCCATCGCACTCTCTATCTTCGCCTTCCAAAATCTTTCGAAGCGGCGAATGTGTAGTTTATGCGCCATGCGAATCATTGGTCCGATGGCCATTTGCGCGCTGCCGAATACAAACAACCATGTTCCCAAGTAAGTCCAGTGTTTGTAAAAGAACATGACACTGCCAACCAAGAACCAGAGGGCCAAAAGCAAATCATTTAGTATGTGCAGGTTCTCATATCGGTCGTGAATAATGACCCTTTTCGCCTTGAAGTCAATTTGAATCGTTTCATCCCCGTTGTCAATCTCCATGTCTTGCTGCACAGAACGTCCCTCCTTTGCCATGGCAACCATATCTCTTCCAGCACAGTCTTAGGTGTATCCGTTAACGTTCATAGTAGCATTGCATACCTCATTCATTCCAGCTATTTCACCGTTTCTAAGTCTTCCAACCGAAAATGCAGTCCTATTCTCATAATAGTCAGAACGGACTAGTACATTCTCGCCTTATGAAAGACACCTGTTGGCCTTACCATAAAATCAAAAGATATATCATCAAAATAAGTATCTCAGCTAGGCAGTATTTGACCGAACCCACTGAACGAGAGGAGGCTGTACGATGGATGCTGATGCAGGAGTCCTGGAAACGGTATCTACAACGTGCAGTTTTTGCGGCACAGGATGCGGCTTGGAAGTCACTCATCAAGATAATGCCATCGTAACCGTTCGCGGCGATAAAAGTTCACCTGTGAACCATGGTGAAACGTGTGTAAAAGGATTGCAAGCCTGGAAATACGCTCAATCACCTAACCGTTTAAGATACCCTCTGGTACGAAAAGAGGGCGTACTTACGAGAGCAACATGGTCTGAAGCCATATCAACAATCGCAGCTTCCATTAAAAGAAATCTCAGCAGACACACAGCTGATGCGTTTGGTTGTCTCAGCTCGTCCAGAGCCACCAATGAGATGAACTACGTGGCCCAAAAGTTCATGAGACAAGTCATTGGCACCAACAATATCGACAGTTGTAATCGAACTTGACACGCTCCAAGTGTCGTCAGTTTGACGACTGTATTCGGTACTGGCGCAGACACCAGCTCTTATGTCGATTTCGAAAACACTGACCTCATTATTGCCTGGGGCAGTAATACCCAGGAAGCACATCCTATTATTTATAACTGGATGCGCAGAGGACTTAAAAACGGTGCTCAGTTAGTTTTGGTGGACCCTCGTAAAGTTACAATGGCCAGTCAGGCAACTCACTGGCTACCAGTGAAGCCTGGCACCGATATTGCGCTTGCAAATGCGATGGCTCATGTCATCATCGAAGAGAACCTGTACAACAGGGACTTCGTTAAAAAATCGACCAGAGACTTTGACGCGTACCGGCAACATGTTGCTGAGTATACACCGGAATCTGTCTCAGACCTAACTGGTGTTACAGCTGATGAGATTCGCACCGTGGCACGCCTCTACGCAAAGGCACCCCGTGCCGTCATTGCCTGGACGCTGGGCATTACAGAACATCATAATGGTTCTGATAACGTCTACTCGCTCATTAGTTTAGCTCTGTTGACTGGACACATCGGACGTCCGGGCACTGGTTTGATGCCCTTGAGAGGACAAAACAATGTTCAAGGGGGCGCCGACATGGGAGCTCTCCCTGACAAACTCCCAGGATACGGAAACGTAGAGGACCCTAAGGCGCGCCAGCGCTGTGAAGCAGAGTGGAATGTAACCTTACCAGGTAAAAAAGGACAGAACCTCTCTCAGATGTTTGAGTCTGTTCATTCAGGTGACATTAAATTTATGTACATTGTAGGTGAAAATCCAGTTCAATCTGATGCCAATTCGGCTGCTATTGAAGCAGCTTTAAAGAGTCTGGATACGCTGGTTGTCCAAGAAATGTTCCTGACGAAAACGGCTGAGTTGGCAGACGTCGTGTTGCCTGCAGCAGGTTGGTCAGAAGTAGACGGTACCTATACTAACAGCCAGCGCGGGGTGCAACGAGTCCGAAAAGTCGTCTCGCCCCCCGGAGAAGCAAAGGATGATATCGAAATTTTTCAGATGCTGGCTCAAGAACTGGGGTATAACTGGAATTATAGGTCTGCTGAAGATGTATGGAATGAACTGCGACGCGTGTCTCCGATGCATTACGGAATTACCTATAATAAATTGGAACGAAGACGGCAGGTACAGTGGCCGTGTCCGGATGTCGACGGAAAGGATACAAAACGTCTGCATACCGACTTGCACGACGCGTCAAGCGGGCGGCGGGTACCCTTTGTTCCCGTATCCTACGAACCGCCTGCTGAGCCGGTAGATATCAACTTCCCGTTTGTCTTAATTACTGGACGAAGGCTGGCTTTTTATAACACTGGTGTCACGACCAGTGATTACGGACCAACGGTCAAAGGTCAGGAGGAGTATCTGGAGATGAATTCAGACGATTTGGCGTCATTGAATCTGCAGAGCGGAGATACCGTGCACATCTCATCCAAGCGAGCTACATTAGCTGTACCTGTCCGGCCATCGAAGAAAATGCAGCCTGGTCATGTGTTCATGTCGTTTCACTTTCCCGACCAAGTGAACACAAACCTCTTGACCAACGATTTCACAGATAAGAATTCAGGTGTTGCTCCTTACAAGTACACGGCGGTTCGAATTGAGCCGATTGCTAAGTGATGTTACACATTGGCTAGTCTCCTCCTGGAGGCACGAAACGACTAGGACATTGTGAACGAACTCGGGCTCGCCCCTGGCAGCCCGAGTTTTCCTTTCATTTCATTAACGATCCCGTACGCTGAGCTGACAGCGACAACAAGTACGTGACCCGATAAACAGATGTTCTACGAACCTCGGCTTGTTTGCATTTCTTGAGACAGAAATCACTAGTCTTATGTTACTACCACAATCGGTAACAATAGAGGTTTTCGCTCCACTGACTCCAGTGTATCATCGACGTTAGTAAAGTCCATGAACAAAGATAAGCAGCCAAAATCCGGATGCCAGCAACTGGTGACGAGATAGGTTGAGAGGAGGGAAATACCGTGAACCCGAGCAAAAAGAAACCAAGCCTGTTCTCGATGACAATGATAACCGTTACTGTGTTGTTTGTTTCCGGGTATGTTGCCGGAGTCCATATTCCAGTCTCGCACGCCCAACCGCAAACATCCAAAGCCAGTGCGCACAGCGTAACCGTGACGTCTAAATCAACAGCTCCTCGTGTTAAAGAGAGTGTGTCTTTCCCTGCAATCATCGATAAGGCTCTACAAGAGGTTCACGCAAAAGGCGTTGCGACTGCCGACGCGCCAACAGTTCTTCCGACTTCTGTTTTGAGGAAAGGTCATCTGTTAACGAGGGTAACAGTCCAGACAAAAGCTCTAGATACTGCATACAATGTTCTCTTCACGACTGACAACCACCGCGTAGCGGATTTTTCCGAAAACAAATACAAAACCTCTATGGCAGCAAGAACAGGCACATTTCTTTCAAGTGGCAGTTTGCCAAAGGGAACCAAGAAAAGTTCGGTGAAAATAGGCTCCATAGAGGCAACGAGTATTACATATCAGCCGACAGGCAACCATAGTATCAATCAAGGCAGTCCCTTTGCCCTAGTACAGTGGACGCAAAACCGCTGGAGCATCACTGTTCGGGACGCAGGTACAAGTACGATTCCATTGCCGGAAGCGCAAAAGGTTGCTCACTTCGTCGTTACTCATGGACTGCCCGCGCCGAACACACAGGCGTCGCTCCTAGTCACGGTACAAACACCGACTTCTGGCATACCGGCGAATCTCGACGGTCGCAGTGTCAGTGCATATGCGGTGTGGCAGGATGGCAAACGAGTCTACGAAACAGATGCATATACAGCCTGTGAAGAGCCTGTTGAAACAGTATTCTCAATGGCTCGTTCCATGGAATCCTACCCCTAAGTGCTGCAAAGCAGTTGCTGCCAATGTTAAGCTGTAAACAACGGAGAAGAACGCTGATTGTGCATCTAGCGTCCATTGGTGGTCGCAGGACCTGCCACTTTGATGCAAATTCGAGCTTTTCTTGCTATAAATTGGGGAGCTCCGTCCGGAAGGCAGTTGATGACCTGTGCAGCGCTGGCAACTACTTGCAAACAAATCCCTCTGGGTTAAATTAACCGTTATTGTGGTATTTTGTTCGCTCCTTTCACTTATTTACCTCAATTCTAATCACCACGTCATTCAGGCATTGCAGGGCTTCGGTTGGGGCGGTATTGTCATCAGCATCTTCCTCATGACGATGCTTTGCTTAACTCCAATTCCGTCAGAAAGTCTTTTGTTCGTTCTGATGCGCGTATATGGAATCGCTTGGGGCGTATTTTACGGGTGGATCGGACTGGTCTTGAGCAGCATTATCATTTTCATTGTGATGAGAAAACTCGGATCGGAGTTTGTACAGTCCAAAACCTATCCTAAGTGGTTTCAAATGATTGATAGTGCCATCTCAACAACCGGTATTCGCGGACTCCTTATTTCTCGACTTTTGCCTATTCCAGCGTTTTTCTCAAGCCTCATTATTGCCATCATGCCGTCCGTAAGATTTCGGGACTATTTGTGGACAAGTGCCGTTTCTGTAATCCCCTATTACCTTGGCATCATGCTTATCTATAAAGGACTGACAGGGTCTGTGGCAGTCTGGCTGCCTCTGGGGGTCTTGGTACTTTTAGGGCTCTCACTGTTGAGTTCCCGCATCAAGAAACGCCAGAACTTTTGGTGAGAGCCCTAAAATCAATCGCATTATTCAAGCGGTACATGCTAGAACAAATGGAATATGGTTGTTACCGTCAACTTTACTCTGTCTCTGCACTATCCGCTAGTTCTTCAGCTTGATACCCCGAATACGATACCCGCTTGTCACGATTCTTAACGAATACCCAGATTGCGACGCCAATCCCAATCACCACTGAGACCAAAGCTGTGTACTGTGCTGCATCCCAGCCCAGAGCAAAACGCGGCGAATCTCCTCGCAGCATCTCCATAAAGAACCTCATCGCATTGTACGTAATGAGATAATAGGAAAAAGCTGTACCGGAAGGCCATTTCTTCTTGCGTTGGAACAAAATCAAAAGAACAGCAAACAGAATGATGTCTGCTTGAGCCTCCCATACCACTGACGGCCAGAGGGGCTGTCCAGGATACTGTTGTGCTGCCAATGTGCTCTTCGGAAACAGGACTCCAAAATTGTGGTGCGTAGGAGCTCCGTATGCACTGCCATTCATGAAGTCGGCATCACGTCCGATGCTCTGACCAATCAGGATGCCGGGTGCGGCTAAATCGGCAAAGTGAAAGAGGCTACGTTTCTTCCTCCACAGATACCAAACGCCGGCTGCAAAACCACCCACAATTCCCCCCTGAATGGACAGACCTCCGTTCCACACGGCAATAATCTGGCCTAAGTGATGCGCATAAAAAGACCAGTCAAAGAAAAACACCTGCCAAAATCTGGCGCCGATAATTCCGCCCAGCAGGCAGAGGGGACCCATGTTCCACCAGTGTTCGCTGTCGCCTGGTTCGCCGTACACTTTCGTGAAATAAAGTGTGACAGCAAGTCCAAGCAAAAAAGCCAGCGCAAAAATGGTGCTGTAGGAGCGAACTGGAAAGGAACCAATGTGAAACCAATACGAATGCATCTCTTGCACCTCAATCTTTGTCCAAAGTATTTATCAGGTACGTGTCTGTCCAAATTGAACTTCTTTATTGTAACGTACTCGTCCTGATTAGGCACACTCAATTAGAAAAACTCTGAATGCAGTCTGGTTTTAGCTATTTTCCCTAAGGACTGTAATTCCTTTAGGTGCATATCGAAGGTCTGCATTCCATAAGATTTGCCCGTCTGCATTGTAGAACGAATTTGATGAATCTTTTCAGTTCGAATTAAGTTCGCTACTGCAGCCGTGTTGATGAGTATCTCCATCACAGCCACCCGGCTTTTGCCGTCTGACGAGACCACTAGCTTTTGTGCCACCACACCCTGCAGAACCCCGGCCAATTGAACACGTATTTGCGCCTGTTGACCAGGCGGATAGACGTCAACAATTCGGTCTATTGTCTGCACCGCATCTCCCGTATGCATCGTAGCAAAGACCAGGTGTCCAGTTTCGGCCGCAGTAATAGCCGTGCTGATGGTCTCTAAATCGCGCATTTCTCCCACCAAAATGACATCGGGATCTTGGCGCAAAGACGCTCTCAAGGCAGGAGCAAACCCTTTCGTATCCAGGCCCACCTCACGTTGGTCAATGATGGACAAATCATGTTTGTGCAAGTATTCAATGGGATCTTCCAGCGTAATGATGTGTTTTCTGCTGTGGTGATTCAAATAGTCGATAAGGGCAGCGAGAGTGGTGGATTTGCCACTTCCAGTCGGACCTGTGACCAGCACAAGGCCGTGGGTCTTCTCTGTCAATTGCGTCAGACTGGCGGGCAGTGCCAGCTCCTCAACGGAAGGCACATGATTAGGGACCACCCGTACGGCAATACTTACACACCCGCGCTGTCTGTAGACATTCACTCGAAACCGTGACAGGCCCTGCACACTGTATGAAAAATCCAACTCGCCATTTTCACTGAAACGTATCCATTCGTCTTTTGACATCATATCCTTGGCCAAGCTTTCCGTATCATCTGGAGTTAAGGCGATGCCCTCGGTTATCAGCTCTCCATTAATCCGATAAGTTGGCGGCACATTCACCGAAATATGTAAATCCGACGCATGTTTCTCGACCGCTTGTTGTAGTATCTCCAGCAATGCTCTCTCTCCTCACAAGAACTTGCACACATTGTAGCGCAGGGCTCCTGTCAAAATTCTCCGGCGGCCCTTGAAAGTCAGAACGACCGGCAGCGCCCATACAGCCCCTGAGACTTCGGCATCCATATACAGGTATCCTGTCAAAAAAGCTGTATTTTCTAGTTTTCTTGGGAAAACCTACAGTACAGAATTAACCTGTGTCATGCAGAAAGTCAATCTTATTGCTGGAGTGATGTCAATGAAAATGCTAACGAGAGCAGCGGCCCTTGCGACCGTTGCGACGCTATCCTTATCAACAGTGTTTCCCACCACATCTTTTGCTCGCTCAACAGTCGGCCAAGGGCAATATGAGACACTCGATTTTCACGTCATAAACGCCAATCAGCAGAATATCTCAGGAGCCCGTGTCATCTGCATCGACCCAGATGGAAAAGTCCTCCGCTCTGGCATTACCAACAAAAAAGGTGACTGGACTTGCAGGATTCCGCTTCAACCAGACCCCAGATTCGATGAAGCCAGAGAAATGGGGATTATTACAGCAATGGCTGTGGCCAAAGGATACAACGAATCCGTCGTATTCGAAGTGCCTGTTGTGAACCAAGCACAGCAGCCCATTACAATGGAGCCGATTCGGCCAAATCGACGAAACGAGCCGACGTATGCACTGGGTAACTTGCATCGCCATGACATCCTAAAAATGGTAGATGATTATGCGAAGCAACTCAAGTTAAAAAAACAGCCTCCAGTAGCTGGCGAACAAGGCTATTCAGCGTGGGGACCTGATATTCAAAAATAATTGTAAAGAGAGGTGACACGCATGCCGGCGACAAGATTTGCTGTCGCGTTAACTGCGTGTGTCTTGAGTCTAAGTGTCTTGACTCCCCTTGAAGTCAATGCACAGCCCCTGCAGACGGTCTATAACACTAGACTGCCAAGGGTGATTCGGGTTGCGATACGCGCAAATAACAATCCGAGCGGAAAGATTCTATACGTACAAACCATCGGGTTCCAGGAGTACTGCGACGATGTCTTGCCGAATGAATGGCTTCCAACGTGGAATCTCGATGCGCTTAAAGCCGGCGCTGTGGCCATTAAGATGTTTGCTTGGTACCACACCTTACATCCGGTGACGCAAGGCGGCCTCACATACGATGTAGATAATACAACCAACTTTCAGCAGTTCAAGTATAAGACGGGTACACCGCTCACCAATAAGGCGG
The DNA here is from genome assembly GCF_016406125.1 of Alicyclobacillus sp. SO9. NCBI lineage: Bacteria > Bacillati > Bacillota > Bacilli > Caryophanales > Alicyclobacillaceae > Alicyclobacillus > Alicyclobacillus sp. SO9. The sequence continues at coordinate 3,661,757 of NZ_CP066339.1, forward strand.
TCAGAGACACGTGGAAAATTGCCTATGTTCCGCAGAATGCCGAAGTAAAAGAACTCAATTACCGCGCAGGGATGCCTAACAATCCCAATTGGCCGTATGTTGGTTCCAATACAATGTCACAATGGGGATCAGAGTACTGGTGTTCAATTGGCAAGCTAAACTACCGAACCGTCTTAAACCTGTTTTACCCCAATCATCAAGTACGCTGGATATAACCCACCATTCATCTTGACCCACTTATTGACGCAGGGTCGACCTCATGGTGCACACAGAATCATATGACGAACCCATAAAAAAGGACCGAAGCAATTGTCCCCTTCGGTCCTACCGCAAAGTCAATTCACAATTCAACACTTGTCAGTTTCAGAAAACGTTGCATTTGTTCGCTGATATCTCTTGCGACTCTAGCACCCAGAGAGGCAATCGCGTTGTCATCCTGAGCCAGACAATGCCAGGCAAATGTCTTCCCGATGCTCTGCCATGTCTCATCTTTAGACTCTGTTCGCGCAGCATCAGTATAAGCATCCAAGCGCTTTTGCACCACATCCATGTTTAGTCCGGATTGATTCATTAGAGACCAAAAAGCTTCCATGACTGCGGTACGCTTGAAGTTGTCCTGGTAAATCAAGTATGTGTTCAGTTCGATTAGAAACATCGAAAGATACACTAATTCATTTTCCATGCGCTCCTGTTTTTGCGACGGTACGTCTTTGGACGGTGTAAGCTCCGTTTGAATCTGAGCCACCAAACCTGAGGCAATCTCACCGGGAGTCATAAATTCACCAACATTTCAGGTAATGTATTGACGCCGACCTTACATGACAATCGGCGTGTACCCGTCTTTCACGAAGGCAGCAATACTCGGATGGCCATTAATCTCATTTAAGCGGGGCAGTCCTGTTTGCAAAACTGGTTCCTCCACACCCATCATAGTGGAACAGAATTCACAAACACCTGCAACCAATCCCAAGTCTTTAACCTTAAGATAAAGCTGATGAGACGGCTTCTCTGTATTCGCAGCCAATGCTGCAAGGGATTTGACACCGGCACCGTCAAACACGATTTTTACTTCAATGCCTGCGTCGTGCAACTCGATGGCATACAATAACGCATGAGCAGCCTTTGCACCCTCATCTTCATTAGCATGAACAAATATCACAAACTTGGAATCCATGTATAATCTACCTCCATTTAAAAAATATGTTACTTCCCAAATACCCTGATGGGTACCTAATTATCATATCAGGCACTGTCAATAATATCTCCAGCAAGAGGCTTAAAAATCCCTTAACGGCAAGAATTACGGGCATTTTTCAAAGAAACTTCAAAGCAAACTTGTGGGGGAATTTCCAATTACGACCGAAAAAAGTAGAATAATTATCTATGAAAAGTGATATGATAGAAGTCAATTCGGAGTGTGCATATCACCTCACAACATTGGATTTCAGTGGTCAATTAATGCTAGAATCTGAAGAGCTTTAGTGAAAGGATTTGACCCAGGATAAAGTCACAGTGCATCAACCATCTGTACTGATCCATGAAAGGTGATTTCTCAATGCGATATCTGTATAGAGTGTTAATACTTCTGCTGACAACTGCCACAATGGGTACAATCTACATCTTCCAGGGTGGTCAGTTTCGTCAACACGGCCTGTCTGGCACAGTCACCTACCCCATGTTTCCGAATGACATTACACTGATTTGGGTAATGACGCTGCCTGTCGCCTTTTGCCTGTGGCTAGGATGGGTTTTCTTTCTTCAACACGTCCCTTGGCGCAACGCCAAGATTCCTTCTGAGATGGAAGGTAAGATCGTTATTCGTTATGTCACGCGCGGCATCAATAAGGAGGCTGTGTCGCTTTCCGTCACTACAGCCTACGAGGTGTTTGAAGCAGCCGGATTTAGTAACAGGCTGTCTATACAAGTTATCAGTGACAGGGATATTCCGCTTCCCTCTTACGCGGAAATCGTTCTGGTTCCGAGTGACTTCAAAACACCTGAGAATTCCTTGTATAAGGCACGTGCCTTGTACTACTGTCAACAAAAGAAGCCTCTGTCTTCTGACGAATGGGTATTGTACCTGGACGAAGAATCAAGATTGACGAAGTCGTCGGTCGAGGGGATTGTCACCTTTGTCAATCAACACCATCAAAAAGCAAAACCGCCTATTGGCCAAGGGCCCATTGTCTACACGGGCGGACGTTGGTTTTGGCGCGGAGCGGACGCCCTGCGGCTTGCCGATGACTTAGGCAGGTTTCAACTGCAATATACACTTGGTGTACCCGTATTTGGTGCACATGGGTCGTATTTACTGTTAAGAGGCGATGTTGATAAGGTCTTACCGTTTGACGTGGGTGAGCCCAATTCGTTGACCGAGGATACCGCGTGGGCTCTTACTGCATGGCAAAACGGGTACCGATTCGGTTGGGTTAACGGATTTATCCTTGAACAGCCTCCAGGCACTGTCAAAGACTTTCTCAAACAGAGGCAGCGTTGGCTGTCAGGTATGAAGTTGGTTGTGAAATGCCCCAAGATTCAGTGGCGGTATAAGATACCGATTGCAATCTACACATACCTGTGGCAAGTCTCGTTTCTCTCCATCATGCTGACGGTTCTTATTTTTGTCTGGGGTTTACATCCGCCGTTGGCAGTGCAGTTAATTACAGATTTTTCTACATCAGTGTATGTCGTTGCTTACTTGATTGGAAATATTGTTACAAGCTACATCACGAAGCGACCACTGATGATTTTAACCACCATGCTGTATCCAATTTACGGTGTGCTGGAGTCGACAGCATCCTTGCTTGCATTACGCAAGTTGAAGCATTTTTACGTAGTAAAAAAACCGCGGACAGAAAATCCGCTGTCTCCGGTGCCAGACTCCAATCACTAAACGCGCTTTCCCTGGTGTCCCGTAAAATGAGTGAGTAAAATCCCGATTTTAGACCCGCCTTCTAAACTGAAGGTGGGTTTTTCTCTGCTAACAGCCACCTTGACGGAACGAGCGCGCAACTCCGCCAACTTGCCCTGACCCCCCTCCACACTGGTACAGCGTTTTACATGCATAAAAATGTAAATCCAGATGCAAACTTTAGACACCCGACTAACATATGGAACATCAACTTTAACAGAATTCCCTGAAGAAATGTGCTGGTAGGGTTTTGTCTATTGTTCAGTACAGGAGGATTTTGCGGACATGAGCAACCTTTTTTTTGCTCGAACACAATTTGGCGTAACAACTGTATATCATTTCCTATACGTCCCCATGACCATTGGGCTGGCTTTTTTGTTGGCATTGATGGAGACGGTGTATTTTCGAACCGGGAACGAAACCTACAAGAAAATGACGCAGTTTTGGGGCAAACTGTTTCTTATTAACTTTGCTGTTGGAGTGGTAACGGGCATTATGCAGGAGTTCCAGTTTGGAATGAACTGGTCCGACTATTCTCGCTTTGTCGGCGATGTTTTCGGTGCCCCTCTCGCTGTTGAGGCACTTGCCGCATTTTTCTTGGAATCCACGTTTTTGGGTATATGGCTATTCGGGTGGGACAAGGTCTCAAAGGGTGTTCATCTTCTTTCCATCTGGCTCGTATTCATAGGAACGACACTGTCAGCATTTTGGATTCTCACCGCCAACTCCTTCATGCAGGAACCAACCGGTTACGCCATGCGCGGCGGCCACGCTGAAATGGCCAGTTTCGGTGCTCTGGTTACAAACATGCAGCAGTGGTTCGAGTTCCCACATGTACTTTTTGCCGCTCTTACCACCGGCGCTTTCTTTATCACAGGAGTCAGCGCTTATCAACTCATCAAGAAGCGGGCAGTCAACATTTTTCGCACCTCCTTTCAAGTCGCTGCCATAGTAGGGGTAGTCGCGAGCATCCTCACTGCTGTTCTAGGGCACGACCAGGCACAACACATTGTTCGGGCCCAACCGATGAAAATGGCTGCTTCGGAAGCACTTTGGAACACGAGTCCAGAACATGCACCATGGACATTATTTACCGTCATTGACACCAACAAGAAGCACAATACCGCGGCGATTAAAATCCCTTACGGGCTAAGCATTCTGGCATATAACCAGCCAACCGGTAAGGTTCAAGGTATGAATCAACTTCAAGCCCAGTATGAGAAGAAATATGGTCCTGGCAACTATATCCCTCCGGTCAAGACCACATTCTGGAGTTTTCGCATTATGGTCCTTGCCGGCGTCTTAATGATTCTCTTTTCGTTATATGGCCTGTACCTCTCCATTAAAGGAAAGCTGAAAGAACACCCATTCTTTCTTAAAATCATGATACTTTCCATCTCTCTCCCGTTTATCGCAAATACCACAGGTTGGCTGATGACAGAGATAGGGCGGCAGCCTTGGGCTGTTTTCGGACTTCTCAAAACGGCGAGCGGCGTCTCGCCAACTGTCACAGCCGGCATGGTATTAACGACACTGCTCGGCTTTGCACTGGTATATCTGCTCCTCATCATGACGGATATTTTCCTCTTCGTCAAAGTAATTAAGGACGGTCCAGATAAGGAAAATCCGGATTCCGATGCAGCAGATACAACCGTACCATCCCTTTAATTCACGGCTCACCTGGAGGTGGCAAGATGACTTTAAATGCTCTTTGGTTCATCATTATAGGACTGTTATTTACGGGGTTTTTCTTCCTGGAAGGTTTCGACTTCGGTGTCGGAATTCTCGTACCGCTGCTTGGCCGCAACGACACCGAGCGCAGGGTGCTTATCAACAGCATTGGACCGTTTTGGGATGCCAATGAAGTTTGGCTGATTGCCGCTGGAGCGTCCATGTTTGCGGCCTTTCCGAATTGGTATGCTACCCTCTTCAGCGGTTTCTACATTGCGTTATTTCTCATGTTATTAGCACTGATTGGCCGCGGTGTCGCTTTTGAATACCGCAGTAAAATTGAGCAGCCAAAGTGGCGCAAGTTTTGGGATTGGGTTATCTTCGCCGGAAGTCTCATTCCACCGTTGCTGTGGGGCGTTGCCTTGGCGGACCTGATGAAAGGTGTTCCAATTGACGGACATATGAATTACGTTGGTACATTCTTTGATCTTCTTAGTTGGTACTCGGTTCTCGGCGGCCTCAGTGTTGTCTTGCTGTTTGTGTTGCATGGCGCGCTGTTTATTACGCTGCGTACAGCGGAAGATATCCGGGACCGTGCACGAAATGTGGCCATGAAAACAGGTGGCCTTACCACGTTCATTCTGTTTGCCTTCGTTGTGGCTACATATATTGAGACGGACATTTTTACAAAGATTGGGGTCGATCCCGGTTCTATTCCAATTGTCGCCGGCCTCGCTCTGGTTTCTGTCCGCTTTTTGGTCCAAGCAAAGCACTATGCGTGGGCCTTCGCAATGACAGGTATCACAATTATTTTGTCCACGATGACCGTCTTTGTGGGACTCTATCCGCGGGTGATGATTAGTTCGTTAAACGCAAATTGGAGTTTGACGGTATTTAACGCTTCTTCCAACACCTATTCACTTCAAGTGATGACTGTCGTGGCACTGACAATAGTCCCGTTCGTAGTCGCATATCAAATCTGGAGTTATTGGGTGTTTCGCAAACGAGTGAAACTCGATCACCTCGATTATTGAAGAACATATGTAAGCGTTGTCTGCCAACTAAAACGGGTGAAATCGCAAACTGCCCGGCCACAAGCCTGAGTTTAGATAGAACGAGACTTGTCCATGCTAGTGTAGGAAGAAAAAATCCATCTGCATAAACCAGATGGATGTCATATTGACCAGTATACTATTTTGTAAAAGAAGGTGTAGTAGCAATGGTAACCCTTATTATTTTATCTCTCACGGTCACAGTTGTACTTGTCAACTGGAAATTGAAAGTCATGACAAAACGGCTCGAAGCCAAAATGCAAAGTCATCCTCACGGCAGGTCAATGACCATAAAATAACAGCCGCGTTCAGTCCGGAGGCTCAGTTGGGGTCTGCACAATGCGAGCACAGTCGCGTCTCACCAGGACATGCTCCCACATTGTCAGACCCCTTCAATGAGAAACAAGCAAATTCGAATGAATTTAATCAACACAACTGATTGGAAACA